>NZ_JBHSOF010000010.1:0-170576 GCF_042656005.1 Kitasatospora misakiensis
GCGCGGCGCCGCGCGGGCGTGGCCCCGGCCTCGGCCGGGTCGACGCCCGCGCAGCGGGCCACTCCCGCCGCGCCCGCCGGCTCCGGGACGGCGCCGAAGTCGGGCCCGAGCACCGGCGGCGCCCCGAGCGGGTCCGCGTCGGGCGGCTCGGGCCTGCTGGGCGGGGTGCTGGGCAGTGCGCCGCTGGTCGATCTGGCCGGCGGCGGTGCCCGCACTCCCCGTCCGGGGCCGGCCACGGCCACCTGACGGGCCGGGCGAACCGGCCCGGGAAACGGCGATCGGCCGGGTGCTCCGTGGGGGAGCACCCGGCCGATCGCCGTGCTGCGCGGGGTGCGGGTGTGCGGTGCCCGGCCTCCGGCTGGCGGGCCTCCGGCGGCTACTGCGGCGCGCGGCCGGCGCCCGCGGCGAGCTCCTTGGCGGCCTCGGTGAGGTCCTTCGCGGTGTCGATGGCGCGCCAGTAGACGCCCTGCGGCAGCTGGTAGCCGGCCAGCCGCTTGCTGCGGGCGAGCTGCGGGAAGGTGGTCCGCTCGTGGTCGCCGACGTCCGGCAGCAGCTCGGTGAACTCCGGGCTGAACACGTAGAGGCCGGCGTTGATGAGGAACGGCGAGGGCGGCGCCTCGATGAAGTCCAGGACGTTGCCGAACTGGTCGGTCTCCACCGCGCCCCACGGGATCCGCGGCCGGGCCAGCGCGAGCGTCGCGACGGCGTCCCGCTCGTGGTGGAAGGCGGCCATGTCGCGCAGGCTGAACCTGGTCCAGATGTCGCCGTTGGTGGCGTACCAGGGCTCTTCGGGGCGGGGCAGCGCCTTGGCGGCGTACTTGAGGCCGCCGCCGCGGCCGAGCGGCTCGGCCTCGACCACCGTGCGGACCCGCAGCGGCAGATCGGCCTTGTCGAGCCAGGCCTCCAGCACGTCGGCCAGGTGGCCGCAGGAGATGACCACGTCGGTGACGCCCTCGGCGGCCAGCCAGGCGAGCTGGTGGCCCAGGATCGGGGTGCCCGTGCCCGGGATCTCGACCAGCGGCTTCGGCCGGTCGTCCGTGTAGGGGCGCAGCCGGGAGCCCTGGCCGCCGGCCAGGATGACGGCCTGGGTCACCGGCACCGGGCCGAGGGCGGGAGCGGGCGGGGGAGTGGCCGTGCGGCCGGAGTCAGCGGTCATGGCTGAACAATAGGCGGGTCAGGGCCGGTTGAGCCCTCCGCTCCGGCCGGGCCGCGCCCGCGCCCGTGCCCGAGCCCGTGCCCGACTCCGGTGCTCTCCCGACCGGACGCGCCGCCGGATGCCGGGCCCGGGGCGGGTCAGCCCGAGGCGCCGGCGGCGAACGAGCCGTCGCAGACCGCGCGGGCGAAGGTCCGGGCTCGCTGGACGTCGCCCTGGTACTTGCGCACCGCAGCCTTGCCCAGCTCGGTGGCGAGCGAGCTGCAGTACGGCGTGAGCGAGGGCTGCTCACGCATCGCGCGCTCCAGCAGGTCGAGCGCGCTGCCCGGGTTGTGGGCCCGCAGCTCGTCCATGAGAGCGACGCGCAGCGCGTCCTGCGGGGCGAGCCCGTCGGGCGTCCGAGCGGTGGAGGCCGCCCGGCCGATCCCCGCGCCGTCCTCGCTGGACGCCGCGACGACCTGCTGGTCCAGCGACGTGGGCGGGGCCCACGGGACCCTGGTCACGGCGAGCGTGCCGGTGGTCACCAGGACGACGGGCAGGGTGAGGGCGACGGTCTGGCCGATTCGGCGAACTAGCTGCTTCACGCACAGGAGAGTAGCGGTGGGTGCGGGTCGGATCGCCCTCCGTTACACCATCGGGTGACAAGGTGTCCTGGTTCGTCCCCTCATCGGGTTGACGCCGTCGCCCGTCGGAGTGGCCGGGAACGGCGGGAGCCCCGCCGGACCGGTGACGGTCCGACGGGGCTCCGCGGTGTGGCGTGGGCCGGCTCAGCTGGAGAGGCGGGCGCCGGTGCTGGTGGAGAACACGTGGGTCTCGTTGGCGATCGGCACGACGTGGATCGTCTCGCCGCGGGCCGGGATCTGGCGGCCGTGCACGCGGACGACCAGGTCCTTGTCCTCGCCGCCGATCTTGGTGGTGCCGTAGACGAAGCCGTCCGAGCCGAGCTCCTCGACCACGTTGACGGTGACGGCGACGCCCTCGATGCCGCCGCTCGGGACGATCTCGAAGTGCTCCGGGCGGATGCCGACGGTCACGTTCTTGTCGGTGCCGGCGCCGGCCAGGTCCTCGCGGGAGATGTTGACGACCGAGCCGCCGAACTTCACGCCGCCGTCGACCAGCGGCACCTCGACCAGGTTCATCGCGGGCGAGCCGATGAAGCCGGCCACGAAGAGGTTGGCGGGCTTGTCGTACATGTTGCGCGGGGTGTCGACCTGCTGCAGGAGACCGCCCTTGAGGACCGCGACGCGGTCGCCCATGGTGAGCGCCTCGGTCTGGTCGTGGGTGACGTAGACGGTGGTGATGCCCAGGCGGCGCTGCAGGCCGGCGATCTGGGTGCGGGTCGAGACGCGGAGCTTGGCGTCCAGGTTGGACAGCGGCTCGTCCATCAGGAAGACCTGGGGCTCGCGGACGATCGCGCGGCCCATCGCGACACGCTGGCGCTGACCACCGGAGAGCGCCTTCGGCTTGCGGTCCAGGTAGTCGGTGAGGTCGAGGATCTTGGCGGCCTCTTCGACCTTGCTGCGGATCTCGGCCTTGTTGACGCCGGCGATCTTGAGCGCGAAGCCCATGTTCTCCGCGACGGTCATGTGCGGGTACAGCGCGTAGTTCTGGAACACCATCGCGATGTCCCGGTCCTTCGGCGGCAGGTGGGTCACGTCGCGGTCGCCGATCCGGATGGCGCCGCTGTTGACGTCCTCCAGGCCGGCCAGCATGCGGAGGCTGGTCGACTTGCCGCAGCCGGAGGGGCCGACCAGGACGAGGAACTCGCCGTCCGCGATCTCCAGGTCCAGCGCGTCCACCGAGGGCGTGGTCGCCCCGGGGTAGACACGGGTCGCCTGGTCGTACGTCACAGAAGCCATGGCTGTGCTCTCCTTCACCGGCAGGAACGTGCCGGACGATCCGAGTAAAGGGGGTGGGTGGTACCTCTCCGGCTCCGCACCGCGGTCTGAACCTCTGTGCGAAACCGGCTCCCGGCGACGCTACCCGCGCGCCCGCCACTTGTCAGCCCCCGACCGCCCGGATTTTCGGCCTCGTTTCCATCACGCCCACCCGCCGGGCCCGCCGCCCCGGGATATCCCCCCACCGCCCGCTCCCCGCCCGGTAGACTGCCCCCGGTGCCGCCGTGATCCGTCGCGGACGGTCACCATGCCTCCTTAGCTCAGCTGGCCAGAGCACCGCTCTTGTAAAGCGTAGGTCGTCGGTTCGAATCCGACAGGGGGCTCCAAAAGCGACTCCGGCCAGGCAATGGGCTCCGAACGTGATCACGTTCGGAGCCCATTGTCGATCTTGGAGCCCCCTGTCAGCTCCGTCGCGGGGGAGCGGTGCTCGCCCGGAGGATCAGCCGGGTGGGGACGAGGGTGGTGCCCTGCTCGGCGGCCTGGTTCCGGATCTGCTTCAGCACGCCTTCGACGCAGCGGCGGCCGACCTCTGCGAAGTCCTGATGGACGGTGGTCAGCGGGGGGATGAAGTCGGCGGCTTCGGCGATGTCGTCGAAGCCGACCACGCTGACGTCCTGGGGGACGCGTCTGCCGCGCTCGTGGAGGGCGCGCAGCAGTCCGAGGGCCATCTGGTCGTTGGCGGCGAAGACGGCGGTGCAGTCGGGCCGGTCCGCCAGGAGCAGGCCGGCCCGGTAGCCGGAGTCGGCGGACCAGTCGCCTCGTACGACGGCGGGTACGGCGCGGCCGGCGTCTTCGAGGACGGCCTGCCAGGCGTCGGTGCGGCGCTGGGCGGCGAAGGAGCCCTCCGGTCCCGCAAGGTGCCAGACGGTGTCGTGTCCGAGGTCGATCAGGTGCCGGACGGCCATGCGCGCGCCCTCGCTCTGGTCGGTGTCGACCACGCTGTAGCGCTTGCCCGCGTCGGAGTCGGCGACCACCACCTGGATGTGCGGTGGCAGCGAGATGGTGGCGGTGTCGAGGAGGTGGACCTCCATGATCACGATGATCCCGTCCACGGCGAGTTCGCCCAGTCTGGTGAAGGCTCCGTGCACGCCGGTCTGGGTGGGGACGGCCACCGGCAGGAGCGTGATGGCGTAGCCCTCCTCGGCGGCGGACTCGGTGATCGCCTCCAGGGTGCGGACGTTGCCCGTGGTGGAGAGGGTGAAGAGGATGACGCCCAGCGTCCGGAACTCGCCGGCTTTGAGTGCTCGGGCCGCGCTGTTGGGCCGGTAGCCCAGCTCCCTCATCGCCGCGAGGACCCGCTGGCGGGTCTCCTCGACCACGCCGGTGCTGCCGTTGGAGACCCGGGAGACGGTCTGCGAGGAGACGCCGGCAAGACGGGCGACATCCGCCATGGACGGCCCGCGCCGTCGCCGGTGTCCGCCCGCTGCGATGTCCTCGACTCCTGCGGACGTCGGGGCGCCTGCTGTGCCCACGTGTGCCTACCTGATCCTTCTGGTCTGTCCGCCGCTGCCGGGAAAAGGGAGCTGTACCGGCCTCTTGACGGTCGTCGTGCGACGGTGAAAACATCACGCTAACCCAATGTTTACGTAAACGTCCACGTCTGCGCGATCGAATGTTTGCGCAAACATCCGCCCGTGTCATCCATTCCTCCAACCCGGGACGGTCATGACGATCACCTCACCACCCGTCGCAGTGGGTCGCGGGGCCCCGCCGCGCAGGCGGAGCCGACGCGGCTTGGCCGGCTGGGGTTTCACCGGGCCGTTCCTGGCCGTGTTCGCCCTGGTCTTCCTGGCGCCCATCGCCTACTCGATCTACCTCAGCCTGTTCCAGAACCGACTCATCGGCGGCAACACCTTCGTCGGCCTCGACCACTACCAGGAGGCCTTCCGGGACCCCAAGTTCTGGTCCGGCTTCGGGCGGGTGGCACTCTTCCTGGCCGTCCAGGTCCCCGTCATGCTCGGGATCGCCCTGCTGGCCGCGCTGGCGCTGGACAGCGGACGGCTGTACGGGAAGAGCTTCTTCCGGATCACCGTCTTCCTTCCCTACGCGGTGCCGGCGGTCGTCGCCACGCTGATGTGGGAGTTCCTCTACGGCTCGCGCTTCGGTCTGGTCGGTGACATCGAACGGGCCTTCGACGTCTCACTGCCCGACCCGCTGTCGCCGAGTTATGTGCTCGCGGGCATCGGCAACATCGTGACCTGGGAGTTCGTCGGCTACAACATGCTCATCTTCTACTCGGCGCTGCGCGTCGTCCCGCACTCCCTCTACGAGGCGGCCGAGATCGACGGTGCCGGGCAGTGGCGGGTCATCACGGCGATCAAGCTCCCCGCCATCCGCGGCGCCCTGGTCATCGCGACCATCTTCTCGATCATCGGCAGCTTCCAGCTGTTCAGCGAGCCCGCCATTCTCAAGACGCCGGCGCCGAACGCGATCACCACGTACTACACGCCGAACTACTACACCTACACGCTGTCCTTCTCCGGCCAGCAACAGAACTACGCCGCCACGGTGGCGATCATCATGGGCGTCATCACCATGATCATCGCCTACGCCTTCCAACTGCGCGGCATGCGAAGGGAGGCATGACCGTGCCCACCACGACGCAAGCCGCGGCCCGGCCGCGAGTGCGCTCCGCCGCGGTTCCCCGGACGCGCCGGCGAGTCCACTCGGTCGACCGCCCCCGCCGCAGCGCCCCTCTCACCCTCCTCGGGTCCCTCGTCGTCCTCTACACCCTGGTGCCGCTGGCCTGGCTGGTGATCAGCGCGACGAAGACCCAGCAGGACCTGTTCGGCTCCCCGGGTATGTGGTTCAGCGGCCACTTCGCCCTGTGGGACAACATCCGGCAGACGCTCACCTACCACGACGGCATCTTCGGCCGCTGGCTGCTCAACACCCTGCTCTACGTGGTGCTCGGTGCCGGCGGTGCCACCTTCCTGGCCGTGCTCGGCGGCTACGGCCTGGCGAAGTTCGACTTCCGCGGCAAGCGCGCCGTGTTCGCCGTCGTCATCGGCGCCGTGGCCGTACCCACGACCGCCCTGGCCGTCCCCACGTTCCTGATGTTCAGCAAGATGGGCCTGACCGACACGCCCTGGGCTGTCATCGTCCCCTCCCTGATCTCCCCGTTCGGGCTCTACCTGATGTGGGTCTTCGCCTCCGAGGCCGTCCCCACCGAGCTGCTGGAGGCGGCACGCGTCGACGGCTCCGGCGAGCTGCGCACCTTCTTCCGGATCAGCCTTCCGCTGCTCGGCCCCGGCATCGTCACCGTGCTCCTGTTCAGCGTGGTCGCGACCTGGAACAACTACTTCCTGCCGCTGATCATGATCAAGGATCCCGACTGGTACCCGCTCACGCTCGGCCTCAACGCCTGGAACGACCAGGCCGCCACAGCCGGCGGCCAGCCCGTGTTCAACCTGGTGATCACCGGCTCCCTGCTCACCGTCCTTCCCCTGATCGCGGCGTTCCTCCTGCTCCAGCGCTACTGGCAGTCCGGCCTGGCCGCAGGCAGCGTCAAGGAGTGACCCCCGTCTGACCCCCGCCTCCTTCCGCTCTCCGATCGCTCCCACCCGACTCGATACCGGAGTAACCGAGATGAGATCCACCGCAGTTCGCCACTCCCTGCGCGGCCTCGGCCTGGTCTGCGCGGTGGTGCTCGCCGCCACCGCCTGCGGCAGCGGCTCCACCGCCGGCTCCGACTCCGGTCCGGTGTCCGCCGCCGGCCTCGACGCGGCGCTCGAGAAGGGCGGCACCATCACCGTGTGGGCCTGGGAGCCCACCCTGAAGCAGGTCGTCACCGACTTCCAGGCCAAGTACCCCAACGTGCACGTCAACCTGGTGAACGCGGGGACCGGCGACAAGCAGTACACCGCGCTGCAGAACGCGGTGCAGGCCGGCAACGGCGCACCCGACGTCGCCCAGGTCGAGTACTACGCGCTCGGCCAGTTCGCCCTCGGCAAGTCGCTCCAGGACCTCTCCAAGTACGGGGCCTCCGACCTCTCCAAGCAGTACTCGCCCGGGCCGTGGAACTCCGTCAGCATCAATGGCGGTGTGTACGCACTGCCCATGGACTCGGGCCCGATGGCGCTCTTCTACAACAAGAAGGTCTTCGACCAGTACCAGCTCAAGGTGCCCACCACCTGGGACGAGTACCTCGACGACGCCCGGAAGCTGCACGCCGCCAACCCGAACGCCTACATCACCAACGACGCCGGCGATGCCGGCTTCACCACCAGCATGATCTGGCAGGCCGGCGGTCACCCCTACAAGGTGAACGGCACCAAGGTCTCCGTCGACTTCACCGACCCGGGCAGCGCGAAGTTCGCCGACACCTGGCAGAAGCTGCTCTCCGACCGCCTCGTCGCGCCCGTCACCTCGTGGAGCGACCAGTGGTACAAGGGCCTCGGTGACGGCACCATCGCCACCCTCGCCCTCGGTGCCTGGATGCCCGCGAACCTCGCCTCCGGCGTTCCCTCGGCCGCGGGTGACTGGCGTGTCGCCCCGCTGCCGCAGTGGCAGCAGGGCCAGACCGCCAGCTCCGAGAACGGCGGCAGCTCGCTCGCGCTCATGAAGTCCAGCGCCAACCAGGACCTCGCGTACGCCTTCCTGAAGTTCGCGAACGCCGGCGAGGGCGTCCAGGACCGGATCAAGGGCGGAGCCTTCCCCGCCACCACGGCCGACCTCGACTCGCCGGCCTTCCTCGACACCGCCTTCCCGTACTTCGGCGGCCAGCAGGCCAACAAGATCTTCTCCGACTCGGCCAAGAACGTGGCGACCGGCTGGCAGTACCTCCCCTACCAGGTCTACGCCAACTCGATCTTCAATGACACGGTCGGCAAGGCCTACGTCTCCGGCACCACGCTGTCCTCCGGCCTGAAGGCCTGGCAGGACTCCTCCCTCAAGTACGGCAGCGAGCAGGGATTCAGCACCGGCAAGTAAGGCCGGCCGAACGCCCGGCGGCACGCCACGACGCGCGGCGCCGGGCCCCCGACGACACACGGAGCACCCAGCACCATGCCCGTTCTGCAGATCGAAGGCGACGACTTCACCCTCGACGGCGAGCCGTTCCGGATCATCTCCGGCGGCCTCCACTACTTCCGCGTCCACCCCGACCACTGGGCCGACCGCCTGCGCAAGGCGCGGCTGATGGGCCTCAACACGGTGGAGACCTACGTCCCGTGGAACCTCCACCAGCCGCGGCCCGACACCTTCCGGCTCGACGCCGGGCTCGACCTCCCCGCCTTCGTCGACCTCGCCGCCGCCGAAGGGCTCCACGTCCTGCTGCGCCCCGGCCCGTACATCTGCGCCGAATGGGAGGGCGGCGGCCTGCCCTCCTGGCTGCTGGCCGACCCCGACATCCGCCTGCGCAGCCAGGACCCGAAGTACCTCGACGCCGTCGAGGGCTACTTCGCGCAACTGCTGCCCCCGCTGCTCGACCGGCTGGCGACCCGCGGCGGCCCGGTCCTGGCGGTCCAGGTGGACAACGAGTACGGCGCCTACGACGACGACGCCGCGCACCTGGCCCACCTCGCCGAACTCCTGCGCCGGCTGGGCGTCGACGTCCCCCTGTTCACCTGCGACCAGCCCTCCGACCTCGGACGCGGAGCGGTCCCCGGCACGCTCGCGACCGTCAACTTCGGCAGCCACTCCCTGCGCGGCCTCGCCGCCCTGCGCGCCCACCAGCCCACCGGCCCGCTGATGTGCGGCGAATTCTGGAACGGCTGGTTCGACCGCTGGGGCGGTCGCCACGTGGTCCGCGATCCGGGCCAGGCCGCCGAGGAGTTGGACGACCTGCTGTCGACCGGAGCCTCGGTCAGCCTGTACATGTTCCACGGCGGCACCAGCTTCGGCTTCACCAACGGTGCCAACGACAAGCACACCTACCGCCCCACCGTCACCTCCTACGACTACGACGCCCCCCTCGACGAGGCCGGCGACCCCACCGAGAAGTACGACGCGTTCCGCAAGGTCATCGCCAAGTACGCCACCGTACCCGCGGCTCCGCTCCCCGACCCGGCCGCGAAGTTCACCGCACCCGGCATCGCCCTGACCGAGAGCGCGCCGCTGTTCGACAACCTGCCGTCCCTGGGCGTCCCGGTGCCCTCCGAACGCCCGCTGACCATGGAACAGCTCGGCCAGGACTTCGGGTTCGTCCTCTACGAGGCCGTCCTGCCCGTGGACGGTCCCGTCCTGCTGGAAGTGGACGAAGTCCGCGACCGCGCCCAGGTCTTCGTCGACGGACAGCCGGTGGGCGTCCTGGAGCGCGAGAACCACGAGCACGCCATCGCCCTCACCAGTCCGCGCGCGGGCAGCGTCCTGCGCCTGCTGGTCGAGAACCAGGGGCGGGTCAACTACGGGCCGGGCATCCACGACCGCAAGGGACTCCTCGGGCACGTCCGTCTCAACGGCGCCGAACTCACCGGCTGGACCAGCCGCCCGCTTCCGCTGCACTCGCTCGACGAGCTCGCCTTCACCGGCACGGCGCCCACCGTCGGCCCGACCTTCCACCGCGGTGCGTTCGACGTCGACGTCCCCGCGGACACCTTCGTCCACCTCCCGGGCTGGACCAAGGGCAACGTCTGGGTCAACGGCTTCCACCTCGGCCGGTTCTGGTCCCGAGGCCCCCAACGCTCCCTCTACGTACCCGGCCCCGTCCTGCGCCCGGGGTCGAACGAGATCACCGTGCTGGAGTTGCACGCCGCCCACCTCGCCCGCACCGTCGACCTGCGCGCGGAACCCGACCTCGGCCCGACCGACGAATAGCACCGCGAGCACCGCCGACGGGCATCGGCCACCAAGCGGGATCTCGGTGGATCCCGGTACCCGTCGGCGTGGCGCGAGGTTCAGCCCGGTGCGGCGCGCAGGACGGTGTCGCGTCGGCCCGCCGGCAGCCGGCGGTCGGTATGATGACTGGTATGGCAACGAAGAAGTACACGGTGACGCTGCCTGAGGAGCTGGCGGAGGAGATCCGCGCCGAGGTGGGGTCGGGCGGGTTCAGCCGGTACGTCGCGCAGGCCATAGAGCGTCAGCGCGAGCGGGACCACCTGCACGAGTTCGTCGGCTGGTGGGAGGGCGAGCACGGTGAGGTGACCGACGCGGAGCTGGCGGCCGCGGAGGCGGAGAGGCTCTCGCTCCAACGGCAGCACGCGGAGCGCAAGGCCCGTTCGGCGCCCCGGCGCAAGGCGGGTTGATGTCCGAGCTCGTCTATGTGCTCGACAGCGAGGGCTTGTCCCAAGCCGTTCTCGGGCACCGCGCGATGGGTGCCCGGCTGAAGGACGCGGATCGATCCGGCATCCGGGTGGTGACCACGTCGATGACGCTCGTCGAGGCCTATCACGGGCGCGTCAAGAAGGCCGCGTGGGCATGGACCCTCTCAAAGATCGCGGTGGAACCGGTGACGAGGGAGATCGCGGAGGAGGCGATCGAGCTGCTGGAGACGGCCGGTCTGCACGGGCACAAGTACGCCATCGACGCCGCTCTCGCCGCAGTGGCGCTGCGTCAGCGTGGCGACGTCACGATCTTCACCTCCGACGAGGAGGACATGGGACTTCTCTGCGGGGATCGTGTCGTTGTCAGCGGGATCTGAAGGAAAAGCGCAGGTCGTCGGTTCGAATCCGACGTGGGGGCTCCGCAGGTCCTCGGTGAAGGCCCCCCGGTGTGCAGCCGGGGGGCCTTCGGCGTTCTGTCAGGGTCGGGGGCGGAGGTGGCGGAGGGTGTGGGTGGGGGTGTGGGTGGTGAAGAGTTCGGCGGCGCGGCGGTAGGAGAGGCGGGCGCGGCCGGTGTGGGGGCAGCGGTCGGCGGCGGGGGTGGTGGCCGGGGCGCGGCGGTCGGTGAGGAAGAGCGGGCCGGAGGGGCGGCCGGCGAGGTGTGGGGGGAGCAGGCGGGCGGTGCCGGCCTGCCAGGTCAGGGGCGGGGCCGAGGGGTGGGTGCGGCGGTGCGGGAGGTCGAGGTCGTCGACGTCCAGGGCGAGCACGGTCTCGACGGGGGCGCCGCTCTCGTGGAGGAGTCGCCAGAGGAGCTGTTCGCGGAGCGGGACGCGTAGGGCGAACAGGGCGCGGAGCTGCTCGGGGGTGAGCGCGGCGGGGCCGTGGCCGGGGTCCGGGAGCGGGCGGGGGCGGAGGCCGTCGGTGGGGTCGGTGTCGATCCAGCCCTGGTCCCGCCACCAGGTGACGGCGGCGCGCAGGGTGGAGAGCTCGCGATTGAGGGTGCGCGGGTCGGTTTCGGCGGAGCGGCGGTCGACGGCGGCCCGCAGCCGGTCGGCGGCCTCGGGGTGGTCGAGCAGCGCGAGCGGGAGGACGGGCGGGCCGGCGCGGCGCCGTTCCGGTCCGGTCGGGGCGGGCCGGTCGGCGAGCGCCCAGGCCCAGGTGCGCAGGGCGATCCGGTAGACGCGGCGGGAGCCGTCGCCGAGCCCGACGGCGGCCAGGTAGCGCTCGACGGCGACCGCGTACTCGACCGGGGGAAGGGGAGCCATCCGGCGTCTTCTTTCCGCAGTAAATGATAGGAGGAGGGGTGCGGGAAAGAATAGCCGAGAGCGCAGTAAAGTGCAGGTGGGGGAGGTTGGTGAGCGGTATTTACTGCGATAGGGGGGTTAGTGGCGTAAATTGATACGGAAAGACTCAAGTATTTTTCCAGAAAGCCTTGTCGACGGCCGCCGCCGGTGGGCAGACTGGGCGGCCATGACAGGGGAGACGAAGCGGGTCCCGGACCGCCGTCGACGGCTGCTGAGCCGTCCGGCCGTGCTGGGTGAACGCGACTTCAGGTGGTTCTTCGTCGGCTACGCGACCTCGCTGGTCGGTTCCTCCATGGCGCCGGTGGCGGTGGCGTTCGCGGTGCTCGACGGCGGGGGCGGCGGGTCGGATCTCGGCCGGGTGATGGCCGCCCGGGTCCTGCCGATCGTGCTGGTGCTGCTGGTCGGCGGCGTGGTGGCGGACCGGCTGGGCAGCCGCCGGGTGATGCTGGCCGCCGATGTGCTGCGCTGCGCGGTGCAGGCCGGGTTCGCGGCGGTGCTGGCCACCGGGCACGCGTCGGTCTGGGTGATGGTGGCGCTGGTCGCCGTCTGGGGGCTGGGCGAGGGGGTGTTCCTGCCGGCCCTGGGCGCGCTGGTGCCCGCCCTGGTGCGCCGCGAGGAGCACCTGTCGGACGCCAACACCCTGCTGGGGCTGGCGCGTTCGGTGTCGACGGTGGCCGGCCCGGCGCTCGCCGGGGTGATCACGGCCGGGTACGGCCCGGGAGCGGTGCTGCTGATCGACGCGGTGACGTACGGGGTCGGCGCGCTGGCGCTGGCCCGGCTGTCCGCCGCGCTGCCGGACGCGGCGGACGCGGCGGCCGGGGCGGACGCGGCCCGCGAAAAGGGGTCGATGCTGGCCGATCTCCGGGACGGCTGGACCGAGTTCGCCTCCCGGCGGTGGCTCTGGGTGACCACCCTCCAGATGGCGCTGTTCAATCTGCTGGTCTGGGCGCCGTTCCTGGTGCTGGGGCCGCTGACCGCGCAGCGCGAGCTGGGCGGGGCGCGGGCCTGGGGGCTGGTGATGGGCGTGTACGGGGTCGGGGCGGTGCTCGGCGGACTGCTGATGCTGGGGCGCCGGCCCGGGCGGCCGCTCGCGGTGGCGACGGTGGCGACCCTCGGCTGGGCGCTGCCCTCGGCGGTGCTCGCGGCGGGGCTGCCGCTGGGCTGGACGGTGGCGGCGGCGCTGGTGGCGGGGGCCGGGTCGGCGGTCTGCGGCTCGTTGTACGGCTCGACGCTGCAGAGTTGGGTGCCGGCCGAGGCGCTGGCGCGGGTGACGGCCTTCGGCGGTCTCGGCGCGTTCGTGCTGGGGCCGCTCGGCCTGGCGGCGGCCGGGCCGCTGGCCGACCGGGTGGGGGTGTCGGCCGTGCTGGCCTTCGGCGCCGGCTGGCAACTGGTGGCCGGGCTGGTGGTGTTGGCGATGCCCGCGGTGCGCGGCCGGCGCTGGACGGAACCGGGGGATCCGGGGGCCCGGAGTGCGCCGGTGCCCGGGAGTGAGGAGGTGCGGCCGGCCCCGTCCGCGGCGGGTGCCGGGTGAGCCGGGCGGTCGTACCGTGGAGGGGTGCGGGGGTGAACGGAGGAGGCAGACCATGCCCGGTTCTCTCACCATCAGCCACCACGAGGCGGCCGCTTCCCTGGACCACACGGACGCCGTGCGGCTCGCCGGCGTCCTGGACGAGCTCGCGTACCTGCTGGAGATCCCGGGGCCGAACCGGATCAACGACGCCCAGCTCGCCGCCCTCTGCGAGGGCCGCACCGCCGACCGGGCCGAGCTGGCGGACTGGTCGCGGACGATCGCCGCGGAGCTGAAGGGGCGGCGCCCCTGACCGCGAACCCGGCGGAGCACCCGCCCGGCCCGCCGTACGATGGCGCGCGGGGCGGGTGGCCCGCGCGCCCGTGGGCGGACGCGGCCGGTGCGCTGGACAGGACGGCGGAAGGCAGGGGGGAAGACGTGGCGGGGAGGACGACGGCGCCGTTGTCCTGGCTGACGGTGGAGACGCCGCTGCCGAGCGGCGCGCTGCACGTCGCGGTGACCGCGCAGGGCGTGGCGGCGATCGGCTACCACGGCCGGGAGGGCGAACTGCCCCACTGCACCGACGAGTCGAAGATCGCCGCGGTCACCGGCCGGATCGGCGAGTACCTGGCGGGCCGGCGGCGGGAGCTGGACCTGCCGATCGACTGGAGCCTGAGCTCCGGTCCGCACCGGGTGGTGCTGCAGACGCTGTTCCACCAGGTGCCGTACGGGCGGACCGTCACGTACGGCGAACTCGCTGCCCGCAGCGGGGTGTTCGCCGACGTCGAGGAGCCCGGGCTGGCGGCCCGCACGGTCGGCCAGATGATGGCCGCCAATCCCGTCGCCCTGCTGGTGCCCTGCCATCGGGTGGTGGCGGCGGACGGGATCGGCGGCTTCGGCGGCGGCCGGGTGGGGATCGAGGTGAAGCGCTGGTTGCTCACCCTGGAGGGCGTGCTGGAGCCGACCCTGGACTGGAACGGCCCGCTGTAGAACGGCCCGCTCCAGCACCGGCGGTGACGACGGGTCAGTACACCAGCTGGACCGCCGGCCGGGCGGCCGGGACGAGCGGCGGCAACTGGCGCGGCAGCACCGGCTGGATGCCGGAGACCAGGGTGTACTCGATGCCCGTCGCATCCCCGGCCCAGTCGGTGTCCGGGCGTTCGCCGAGCGCCAACTGCACCGCGTTCCACGGCAGGTTGAGCCCGCACAGGCCCAGCTGGTACAGCCCGCCGGAGGGCCGGGTGTTGACGTCGATGACCACCGGCTCGCCGTGCAGGTGCCGGAACTGCACATTGGAGAGGTAGGCCATCCCGGTGGCCTCGATCAGGCGGCGGGCGGGTTCGAGGTACCGGGGTTCGGTGGTGAAGCTGCGGCGGCGCCGGTGCTTGCTGCGGCCGACCGCGGCGAGCAGGGTGCCGTCCAGGTCGGCGAGGCAGTCCACGGACACCTCGGGGCCGTCGAGGTAGGGCATGACCAGCAGGTCGGCGGGCGTGTCCGGGTCCTCGCGGGCCGCCCGGTCGAGTGCGGCGGCCACCTGGTCGACCTGGACGCGGCTGTCCCAGCCGGCCAGCCGGTGCAGTCCGAACGGCTCGCGGGTGAGCATCCGGAACCCCTCGCCGCCGGCGCCGGAGGCGGGCTTGAGGCAGGCGGTGAGGCCGTCCGCCTCGATCCGGTCGACGGCGTCGACCAGTTCCCCGGCGGTGCGCACCAGCCACCAGGGCGGGGTGGTCAGTCCGGCGGCGGTCATCGCCGCGTAGCCGTCGGCCTTGCTCTCGAACGCGGCGATCGCGGTGGCCGGCGGGCAGGCGAGGGCGGTGCCGACGGCCTCGAACTCGTGGCGGTGCAGGGAGATCGCGAGCTGGTGGAGCCGGGGCACGAACACGTCGACGCGGTGGCGGGCGCAGTGGTCGAGGGCGTAGGCGACGTAGGCGTCGGGGGTGAGGTCGGCGGGTTCCAGGCCGGCGGTGTCGGCGGCGGCGAGGACGGGGGAGTCGGGGTCGACGTGGGTCGCGTGGACCCGGACCGGGCGGGGGGCGGCGCGCAACTGTTCGATGAAGAACACGTTCTCGGCGTACGTGCGGTTGAGCCAAACGGTGACGGGGGCGCTCATGGGGCTCCCAGGGCAGGGGTGAACGAGAGAGAAGAAGGGCTGTGGCGCGGCCGCGCTCGTCCTGGCTCCGTGGCCCTTTGAGGTGGCACCTTAGCGCTCCCCCGAACGGACGTGAACACGGGGTGGGTCTGTCGGGCGGCGGCCCGGGAGTGAACCGGACCGTCCCGTTCCGGAAGTCATTAGATCACTTGATCGATTCAATATCGATCAGACATTCTATTCGTACTATTTTTTCGGTTATTCCGACCACTCGAAAGAGTGATTGCGGTTGCCCTCCGAATGGGCCCACCATGGATTGTTGCAAGTTGCAAGGTGACACTTCATCGGGTACGGGTACGCGAAGGGCTCCCTATGTCGACCGAAACCAACGTCGGTATTCCTGCACCGGGCGGTGAAGCGCAGGCCCCGGACCAGCAGAGTCTCGCGACCGCGGCCGCGCGGAACCTCGCGACGACGACCAAGTCCGCGCCGCAGATGCAGGAGATCAGCCCCCGTTGGCTGCTCAGGACGCTCCCCTGGGTCCAGGTCTCGGGCGGCGCCTACCGCGTCAACCGCCGGCTGCGCCACGCCGTCGGCCGCGGCCGGGTGAGCTTCGACCGGACGGGCAGCCAGGCCCGGATCCTGCCGCAGACCCTGCGCGAGGTACCGGTGCTGCGGGGCTTCCCGGACGACGCCGTACTGGAGGAACTGGCCGGGCGCTTCGTCCAACGCGAGTTCTCCGCGGGTGAGGTCCTGGTCGCCGCCGGTGCGCCGATCGACGAGGTCCTCATCATCGCGTACGGGAAGCTCGACCGGTTGGGAACGGGCAAGTACGGCGAGGAGGCCGTGGTCGGCACCCTGGCCGACGGCGACCACCTCGGCGACGAGGCGCTCCGGCAGGAGAACGGCGACTGGGCGTACACCGTCCGGGCGGCCACCGCCGGCACCGTGCTGTCGCTGCGCTTGGCCGACTTCCAGGCGCTCGCCGACCGCTCCGAGGCCCTCCAGCTGCAGATCATGGAGTACCTGGCCGGCTTCGAGCAGCCGCAGAACAAGCACGGCGAGGCGGCGATCGGCCTCTCCGCGGGCCACCACGGCGAGTACGAGCTCCCCACCGCCTTCGTGGACTACGAGCTCAAGCCGCGCGAGTACGAGCTGAGCGTCGCCCAGACCGTCCTCAAGGTGCACACCCGGGTCGCCGACCTCTACAACCAGCCGATGAACCAGACCGAGCACCAGCTCAAGCTGACCATCGAGGCGCTGCGCGAGCGCCAGGAGCACGAGCTGATCAACAACGCGGAGTTCGGCCTGCTCCGCAACGCCGACCACGAGCAGCGGATCCAGACCCACTCCGGCCCGCCCACCCCGGACGACATGGACGAGTTGCTGAGCCGCCGGCGCGGCACCAAGCTCTTCCTGGCCCACCCGCGGGCCATCGCCGCCATCGGCCGCGAGTGCAACCGGCGCGGCCTCTACCCGGACACCGTCGAGGTGCAGGGCCGCCAGGTCTTCGGCTGGCGCGGGGTGCCGGTCTTCCCGTGCAACAAGATCCCGATCGTCAACGGGAACACCACCTCGATCCTCGCGATGCGCACCGGCGAGGACAACCAGGGTGTCATCGGTCTGCACCAGACCGGAATTCCGGATGAGGTCGAGCCGAGCCTCTCGGTCCGATTCATGGGAATCAGCGAGAAGGCCATCATTTCCTATCTGGTGAGCGCCTACTACTCGGCCGCGATCCTGGTGCCGGACGCGGTCGGCGTGTTGGAGAACGTCGACATCGCCCACCACCAGGGCTGACCCGGGCCGACCGGAACCACGGCATCCGGCCGGGCGGGACCCGCCGCCCGGCCGGACGCCGCCCCTGAGGGTTCCTGCTCTGAGGGTTCCGGCCCGCCGAAGGGCCCGCCCGCCACCGGGCCGGCCCGTCGTACCACCAAGGGGGAGGACCCATGGGAATGTTCACGCTGGAGCGCGACCATCGCGAGGGACACGAGGCACAGGACGTCCTCGCGCGCGCCCGCACCCTGGTCGACCCGGTGCTGCGGGCCGCGGTGGACTCGCTGCCCGGCACCATGCGCCGGGTGGCCGGCTACCACTTCGGCTGGTGGGAGGCGGACGGTTCGCCCTCGGCCGCGTCCTCCGGGAAGGCCATCAGGCCGGCCCTGGTGCTCGCCGCCGCCCAGGCCCTGGGCGGCGACCCCGCCAGGGCCACCGCCGCCGCGGCCGCCGTCGAGCTGGTGCACAACTTCACGCTGCTGCACGACGACATCATCGACCGGGACGAGACCAGGCGGCACCGGCCCACCGCCTGGCTGGTGTTCGGCACCACCGAGGCCATCCTGGCCGGTGACGCCATGCACTCGCTGGCGCTGCGACTGCTCGCCGAGGACGGTCACGCCGTGGCCGGCGAAGCCGTCCGCCGGCTGGCCGACTGCGTGGTGGAGCTCTGCGAGGGCCAGCAGATCGACTGCGCCTTCGAGCAGCGCAGCGACGTCTCGCTGACCGAGTGCCTGGCGATGGCCGAGGCCAAGACCGGCGCGCTGCTCGGCGCCGCCTGCGCGATGGGCGCCCAGTACGCGGGCGGCTCGGAGGCGGCCGCGCAGGCGATGGACGGCTTCGGCCGGGAGATCGGCCTGGCGTTCCAGCTGATCGACGACCTGATCGGCATCTGGGGCGATCCGGAGGTCACCGGCAAGCCGGTGGGCGCGGACCTGCTGGTCCGGAAGAAGTCCCTGCCGGTGGTCGCCGCGCTCCGGTCCGGGACGCCCGACGGGGACCGGCTGGCCGAGCTGTACGCGCTGGAGCGGCCGCTCACCGCGGAGGAGTTGGCGAGCTGCGCGGCCGCCGTCGAGGGCGCCGGCGGGCGGGCCTGGGCGCAGGGCGAGTCCTGTGAGCGGATGGCGGCGGCGATGTCGCAGCTGGCTCTCGCGGTGCCCGAGCCCTCGGCCGCCGACGAACTGCTCGCGCTCGCGGAACTGGTCACCCGCCGCAGCCACTGAGCCCGGGCACCGAGTCCGGGTGACCTCAGCGGGGGAGCGGGCACCCCCGCTCCCCCGGGTCGGGTCCGTACCGGTCATGCCCCGCGTCCGCGCCGTCAGGCCAGCGCGTCCAGCAGCCGCCGTTCCTTCGCCGGCTCGATGCCGTGGACGATCCGGCCGCGCTTGCGCCCGTCGGGCTCGGTGTCCTCGGCCGGCCCGCGCCGCCGCAGCCACTCCCAGGTGTCCCGGGCGGTCTCGGCGAAGGGCCGGCAGCGCAGCCCGGCCTGCTCGGCCCGTCCGGTGTCGACCTGCCAGGTGCCCGCCGACTCGGGCACGTCGGGCGTCCAGAGCGGCAGCTCGCTCCACGGCTGGACGCTGTCCGGCCCTTCCGCCAGCAGCCGCTTGTCGGCGGCCCAGACCAGCTCGACGTCCGCGCCGCCGGCCGCCTCCGCGCAGCCCGCCAGGAACTCCCCGTAGGTGATCCGGCCGGGCGGCGCCGTGGTGAGGAAGCGGCCGGTGGTGCCCGCCGTCAGCAGGTCGAGACCGAAGGTCGCGAAGTCCCGGACGTCGATCAGCTGCATCGGCCGCCCCGGCTCGCCTGGCGCCAGCACCCGCCCGCCCCGGGCCATCCGCTCCAGCCACCAGGGCAGTCGGCCGCCCCGCTCGTACGGTCCGATCAGCAGCCCGCTGTTGAGGATCAGCGCGCGGTCGGCGCCGAAGTACTCCAGGACGGCGCGTTCGCAGCCCGCCTTGAGCGCGGCGCTGAACTCCTGCCCGGGCGGGGTGTCGGCGGGGCACGGGTGCAGCGGAGAGGTCTCGTCGACGGCCCGGGCCGGCCAGTCGGCGAAGGCGTGGACGGAGGAGATCAGCGTGTAGTGGTCGGCGCGGTCGCGCAGCAGCCGGGCCGTGGCCGCGGCCTGGGCGGGCTGCTGGGCCGAGGTGTCGACCACGGCGTCCCAGCGCCGGCCCTCGACCAGCCGGGCGAGGTCCTCGGCCGCGTCGCGGTCGCCGTGGACGGCCTCGACGCCGGGCAGGTCGGCGGCCGTGCGGCCGCGGTTGAAGGTGGTGACCTGGTGGCCCCGGGTGAGGGCCTGGGAGGCGTACGCCCGCCCCAGGAAGGACGAGCCGCCGAGTAGAAGGATCTTCATACCGGCAAGACTGTCCCACGCCCATCCTCCGCATACCGTCGTTCGCCCTGGGCGCAGGCCCACCCCCGGGCGCCCGCCCTCCGCTACCCCCCTCCGCTACCCGCCCGACCGCCCCGCCGGCGACCGAGATGCCGAGCCCCGGGGCCCCGCATAGCATCCGGTTTGTACCGATATCCACGTCACGCCGTCAGGCACGTCACGCAGCCGCCGAGCCCCGGGGCCGGGGCTCGGCGCAGGGAAGAGCGGCACCATGGTCAACCCGGCACTCGTCGACCCGGACACCATCCGCGCGACCGCCGCCGAGGCATGGATCCGCGGTCGGCCGATCCTGGAGAACTACCGCACCCTCTACACCCAGGCCCTGGACGACGCGGACCCCCGCTACGTCGGCGGCTTCGGCGTCTTCCGGCACTACCCGCGCCCCTTCACCCCGGCCGACACCGACCTCGTCACCCCGAGCAACGACACCCCGTACTCCTGGGCCTGGCTCGACCTGCGGACCGAACCGTGGGTGCTCTCGGTCCCCGCCGTGGACCGCTACTACGTCCTGCCCGTGCACGAGCTCGACACCGTGTACGCCGGGTTCGTCGGCTCCCGGAGCACCGGCCAGGAGGCCGGCGACCACCTGGTGGCCGGCCCGGACTGGGACGGCGAGCCGCCGGCCGGCATCAGCGGCGTCATCCGCACGGCGACCCGGCTGGCCGGCATCGTCGGCCGCATCCAGGCCGCCGGCACCTCCCCCCAGGCCGTCCGGGAGCTCACCGGGATCCAGCGGCGCTACCGCCTCCGCCCGCTGCACGCGTACGCCGGGACACCGGAGCCCGAGCCCGCCCCGCAACCGGTCTGGCCAGTCTGGCGGGAGGAGGTGCTGGACACCGTCGAGTTCTTCTCCTTCCTCGACTTCCTGCTGGGCTTCTTCCCCGTCCTGCCGGCCGAGGCCGACCTGCGCGGCCGGCTGACCGACCTCGGCGTCGACGGCCGGGGCGAGTTCGAACCGGCCACCCTGCCGATCGCGGTCCGCACCGAGCTCGAACGCGGCATCGCCGACGGCAAGGCCGAACTCGCCCGCGCCGTCGCCCGGACGGACTCCTCGGTCGAGCTCTTCGGCACCCGCGAGCGGATCGGCACCAGGTACCTGGAGCAGGCCGTCGGCGCGCTCACGGGCCTCTACGGCCTGCCCGCCGAGGAGGCCTGGTACGGCGCCTGGCAGGCGGACGGCGCGGGCCACCGGCCGCCCGACGCGCACCGGCGCGACCACCTGCTGCGGTTCCCGCCGGACGCGCTGCCGCCCGCCCGGTTCTTCTGGTCCGTCACGATGTACGCGCTGCCCGCACTCCGGCTGGTCGACAACCCCCTGGACCGCTACGCGATCGGCGACCGCACGCCCGGCCTGGTCCGCGACCCGGACGGCGGCCTCACCCTCCACCTGAGCCACCGGCGGCCCGCCGACCCCGCGGCGGCGGCCAACTGGCTGCCCGCACCCGACGGCCCGTTCACCGCCGTGCTGCGCCTCTACGGCCCGGACGGGGCCGTGCTCGACGGCCGCTGGACGCCGCCCCCGCTCACCCCGCTCACCCCGCGCTGACCCGCCGCCCACCGCCGGCCCGACCCCCGGACCCGGGAAGGACGCCCCCATGACCCAACCCGAGCTGGAGGCCATGGCCGCCGACGCCTACGTCTACGGCTACCCGCTCGTCGCCGGCCTCACCATGGTCGACCGCTTCGTCGTCGGCGGCCTGGGCGTCCTGCCGCCCACGCCGTTCAACCGGTTCGCCCACGCCACCCGGCAGGCCGGCCCCGACGACGACTTCAGCTCCGTCAACAACGACGTCCTCTACTCGGTCGCCCAGCTCGACCTCTCCGAGGGACCGCAGCTGCTGCGCGTGCCCGACACCGCGGGCGCCTACTACGTGCTGCAGTTCGTCGACGCGTGGACGGCCAACTTCGCCTACCTCGGCAGCCGCGCCACCGGCAGCGCCGCCCAGACCTGGTTGATCGTCCCGCCCGACTGGCACGGCACCCCGACCGAGCCGGACCGGGTGATCGTCGCCCCGACCACCGTCGCCACCGTGGTCGGCCGGTTCGCCTGCACCGGCCCGGAGGACTTCCCGAGGGTCCGGGCCCTCCAGGACGGGCTCGCCCTCGAACCGATGGAGCCGGGCGGCCTCGTCGCCGGACTGCCCGCACCCGACCCGGAGGTGCCCGAGCGGCTCGCCTTCTTCGAACGGCTCCGGGTCTGGATGGCCGCCTTCCCGCCCGCCGCGGCCGACCGCGACTACCAGCAGCGGTTCGCGCCGCTCGGCCTCCTCGACCCCGGCGTCTCCCCGTACCGCGCGGCCGCCCCCGACTGGACGCTCGCCCTGGCGAGCGGTCTCGCCGCCGGGCGCGAACGGGTCGAGGACGCCACCCGGCCGCCCGAGGGCCACCCGCCCGGCGAATGGCGCGCGGCGCTCCACCTGTTCGACCACAACGTCGACTTCCTCGGCCCGGGCACCCTCGACGACCCCGAGTGGCGGATCCCGGACCGCCGCGCCGCCTACCTCAGCCGGGCCGCCGCCGCCCGCGCCGGCCTCTGGGGCAGCCACGCCTACGAGGCGCTGTCCGCGGCCACCACCGACGACGCCGACGGCCGCCCGCTGGACGGTGCCGGGCACTACACCCTGCGCTTCGCGCCGGACGGCCTGCCGCCCACGGCGGCCTTCTGGTCCCTCACCATGTACGGCCTGCCCGACCACCGCCTGGTCGCCAACCCCTTGAACCGCTACGCGATCGGCGACCGCACACCCGGCCTGGTCCGCGACCCGGACGGCGGCCTCACCCTCCACCTGAGCCACCGGCGGCCCACCGACCCCGCGGCGGCCGCCAACTGGCTGCCCGCGCCCGACGGCCCGTTCCGCCCGGTGATGCGGCTCTACCGGCCGGGACCGGCCGCCCTGGACGGGACCTACCGCCTGCCGCCGATCCGGCGGAGCTAGCCCCTGTCCGGCCGGGGCGCGCCGTCGAACACGCTCCGAAGGCCCGGGACGGCACGCGGCCGGATCCGACCGGCCCGGTCAGGAAGGAGACCGCATGGGCGACGCCGTCGGCGGGATGCTCGCCTCGGCCGCGGGCGTCGCGATCAGCCCGATGTCGCTGATCGCGACGGTCCTGCTGCTCGCCGGCCCCCGGGGCCGGGGGAACGGGACGGCGTTCGCCGCCGGCTGGGCGGTCGCGCTGGCGGTGCTGGCCGCCGTCGTGGTGCCGCTGGGATCGTGGCTCGCGGCCGGCCGGGCCGACCCGGAGTGGTCGTGGTGGTTCGAACTGGTCCTGGGCGGCCTGCTCCTGCTGCTCGGTCTGCGCCTGTGGTGGGACCGCCCGCGCGAGGGCCGGGTGCACGGGCCGCCGGACTGGATGCGGACGGTCGACCGCTCCACCCCCGCCCGCTCCGCCGGCCTCGCGGTGGTGCTGCTGGCGACCGACCCGAAGAACCTGCTGCTGGCGGTCGGCGCGGGCGTCTCGATCGCGACCAGTACCGCCGCGCCCGGCGGCAAGGCGGGCGCCGCCGTACTGCTGGTGCTGATCGGATCGCTCGGCACCCTGCTGCCCCTGGGCGTCCACCTCCTCGACGGCGCGCGGGCGCCCCGGCGCCTGGAGGAGTGGAAGGCCTGGGCGGCCACCCACAACACGGCGGTGCTGCTGGTCCTCCTGCTCACCCTCGGCACCACCCACCTCGGCG
Source organism: Kitasatospora misakiensis (assembly GCF_042656005.1). Classification (NCBI taxonomy): domain Bacteria; kingdom Bacillati; phylum Actinomycetota; class Actinomycetes; order Kitasatosporales; family Streptomycetaceae; genus Kitasatospora; species Kitasatospora misakiensis. Next base: position 22,995 of record NZ_JBHSOF010000010.1, read on the forward strand.
CCGCCCTGTCCGGCCTGACCACCTGACCGGGGCACCCGCGCGGCCCGCCGCCCCGGGCTCAGTGCGGGGACGGGCTCGCGGAGGCGGACGGGCCCGCCGGGGTGCTGCCGGACGGGGACGGCGTCGGGGCCGCCGAACCCGACGGGCTCGCCGTCGGCGTGGCGGTCGGCGCGGGCGTGCCGGTCGGCGTCGGGCCGGTCGACGGGCCGGTCGTGGGGCTCGCCGTCGCCGGAGCCGTGGACGCCGGGCCGGTCGGTGCCGGGCTGCTCGGCGACGGGGTGCCGGACGGCGCCGGCCCGCCGGTGGGGGTGGGGCTCGGCGCGGTGGTCGGTCCGGTGCTGCCGGGCTCGGCCGGCGCCGAGGTGGACCCGCCGCGGTGCCGCGGCCCGCCCTCCAGGGTGACCACGGCCTGCGAGGGCGGCAGCGCGATCCGGGCGGTCCAGCGGGTCTCGGGGGCGAGGTCCTCGTCGACGCTGACGATCACCGTGATCCGCTGCCCGGGCGCGAGCGTCCCGGAGTCCCGGCTGAGCCGCAGCCAGGACGCGTCCACCACGGCGTGCCAGTGGATCTCGGTGCCGCCGGAGTTGGTGAGGGTGAGCACCGTCCGGTTGCCGTACTCGCCCGCTTCGACGGTCAGCAGGCCGACGGGCGCCGGCGCCCCGGTCCCGGGGGTGCCCGGTCCGGACGGTACGACCGCCGCGCCGGCGGCGGGGGCCGGTGCCGCGACCAGGGTGGGGCTGCTGAGCGGTGTCGCGCCATGGGCCGGGACCGGGATCAGCGGGCCCTGGATCCCGGGCAGCAACGTTTCTGCATCGAGCGGCCCCGCTCCGGCGAGCTCCATCCCGGCCACCGCCGGACCGGCGCCGCGCGCCGCGCCGATCAGGGCACCGAGGGCCCCGGCGGTGCCTCCGGACCCGCCCGCCGAACCGTCCGGCGGACCATCGGGCCGCTGCCCGCCCGCCGGGCGCCCGTCCTCCTCGACCCGGACCGAGGAGACCGCCGCCGCCGTTCCGGGCCCGCCGCCGCTCCGGTGCCCGGCCCAGAGCGCGACGACCGGCGCGGCCAGGACGGCGGCCAGCACCCCGGTGGTCACCACCCGCCGTCGCACGGTCGGCCCGCGCCCGGAGTCCGGCGCGCGGTGCCGGGGGAACCCGCCCTGGTCGAAGCGGAGCGCCGGCTCGGTCACCGGCACCGGTGCGCCCGCCCGCCGCCCGGCCCACTCCCGCTCGGCCGTCGGCAGGAACGCCACGGTCCCGGCCGGGGCGCCCGGGGCCGCCGATGAGCCCAGGGCCGCCGATGAGCCCAGGGCCGCCGAGGAGCCCGGGGCAGCCCCCGACGCCCCGGGCGGCGCGGCGAGCACCGGCAGCCCGGCCGGGACCGGCCCCTCCGGCACCTCGCCCGCGACCCGCTCCGCCGTCCCCCGACAGGTCGGGCACTCCACCACGTGCTGCACCAGCTCGCGGCGGAGCGCCGGGCCGAGCACCCAGTCCCGCCAGCTCTCCGCGCCGGCGCCGCCGAGCCGGTCGAGTTCCGGGCAGCTGCCGACGCCGAGCACCAGCAGGGCGGCCCTGGTCCGGTCGACCTCGGCCCGCGCGGCGGCGAGCAGCGCCCGGACGGTCTCGAACGGCTGCCCCAGGACGGCGGCGACCTCGATCGGGCTGAGCCGGTGGCGGACCGCCAGCTCCAGCGCCTCGCGCTGCTCGGGATCGGTGCCGGCCGCCTCGGGCCAGGCCAGCGAGGCGAGTTCGCGCCGCCGCCGGACCGCCTCGGCGCCGCCGTCCCCGTCCTCCCCGGTCACCCGGGTCGCCCCGGCACCCGGCCCGGCCGACGGCCCGTCCGCCAGCCGCCGCAGGCAGCAGTACCGGGCCAGCGAGTACAGCCAGGCCCGGAGCAGCCCGGGTTCGGCCAGCCGGGAGCCGTGCCGGACGGCCAGCTCGCGCACCTCCCGCAGGGCGGCCGCGGCGGCCTCGTGCTCGCACAGCACCGAGAGGCAGTAGGTGAAGAGGCCGTCGACCTGTCGCTCGTACGCCGCGAGGACGGCGTCGCGCGGCCCTTCGGTACTCGTTGTCACCCGTCCGACGGTAGAGAGGGCGCGGGCCCGGCCCTGGTTTTTCCGCCCGGTTGTACTTCTTTCGGGTAACAACATCGCTCATTCGTGGACCGGACCGGGGGAAGGGGCGCACCGTTCGCTCCACACCCCGGAGCCCCGCCTCCGGCCCGGCCGGTCCCCGCGTTGTCGTACCCGGGCGCTACGGTGACCGCATGGCTGCCCGTACCAAGACCACCGCCAAGCCGCGCCCGGCCTACCGCTGCACCGAGTGCGGCAACCAGCTGCCCAAGTGGGTCGGCCGCTGCCCGGAGTGCAACGCCTGGGGCACGGTCGAGGAGTACGGCGCGGTGCCGATCCGGACCACCGCCGCGGGCCCGGTCAGCGCGCCCGCCCGCCCGATCGGCCAGGTGGACGGCCAGGTGGCGACGGCCCGCTCCACCGGTGTGCCGGAGCTGGACCGGGTGCTCGGCGGCGGCCTGGTGCCGGGCGCCGTGGTACTGCTGGCGGGCGAGCCCGGCGTCGGCAAGTCCACCCTGCTGCTGGACGTCGCCGCCAAGGCGGCCACCGCGCAGCACCGCACGCTCTACGTCACCGGCGAGGAGTCGGCCGGCCAGGTGCGGCTGCGCGCCGACCGGATCAACGCGCTCTCCGAGCACCTCTACCTGGCCGCCGAGTCGGACCTCGGCGCCGTCCTCGGCCACATCGAGGCGGTCAACCCCGGCCTGCTGATCCTGGACTCGGTGCAGACCATCGCCTCCGCCGAGCTGGACGGCGCCCCCGGCGGCCCGGCCCAGGTCCGCGAGGTGGCCGGCGCGCTGATCCGGGCCTCCAAGGAGCGCGGCATGGCCACCCTGCTGGTCGGCCACGTCACCAAGGACGGCCAGATCGCCGGCCCCCGCCTGCTGGAGCACCTGGTGGACGTGGTGCTGAGCTTCGAGGGGGACCGCCACGCCCGGCTGCGGATCATCCGCGGGGTCAAGAACCGGTACGGCGCGACCGACGAGGTCGGCTGCTTCGAGCTGCACGACGAGGGCATCGAGGGCCTGGCCGACCCGTCCGGCCTCTTCCTGACCAGGCGTGACAAGCCGGTGCCGGGGACGTGCCTGACCGTGACCCTGGAGGGCAAGCGGCCGCTGGTGGCCGAGGTGCAGGCGCTGATGGTGGATTCGCAGATCCCCTCGCCGCGGCGGACGACCTCCGGCCTGGAGTCGCCCCGGATCGCGATGATCCTCGCCGTGGTCGAGCGTCACGGCGGGGTGAAGCTGGGCAAACAGGACATCTACACCGCCACCGTCGGCGGCGTGAAGCTCTCCGAGCCCTCGGCGGACCTCGCGATCGCCCTCGCGGTGGCCAGCTCCTCCTCGGACACCCCGCTGCCCAGCAACCTGGTCGCGATCGGTGAGGTCGGCCTGGCCGGCGAGGTGCGGCGGGTGACGGGTGTGCAGCGGCGGCTGGCCGAGGCGCACCGGCTGGGCTTCACCCACGCGCTCGTCCCGCCGGACCCGGGCAAGGTGCCGGCCGGGATGAAGGTGGTCGAGGTGTCGGACATCGGCGAGGCGCTGCGGGCGATCCCGGGCCGCCGCCGGGCCGCCGCGAAGCCGAAGGGTGAGGCCCCGTCGGCGCCGCCGGCCCCGCGCGCGCCCCGGCCGGTGGCCCACCCGGAGGAGCTCATGGAGGGGTGGGAGCCGGTCGACTCCGACGAACTGCGCTGACCCAAGCCCTGTCGTTGCCGCACGCAGTTAGACTTTCCTCTGTCTCATTGGTGATAAGGCAGTACTAAGCGACAGAGCAACAGACCGCAGGCCGGCGCCCCCCGCACGAGGCGCGCGGTACGGGGTCGACCGGAGGAGTCACGTGGCAGCCAGCGACCGGGCGGACAAGTCCTCCCGCGAGGAGGCCCTGCTGCGGGCCTCCCTCACCGCCATCGCCCCCGGCACCGCACTGCGTGACGGCCTGGAGCGGGTGCTCCGGGCCAACACCGGCGGTCTGATCGTGCTCGGCTTCGACAAGACCGTCGAGCCGATCTGTACCGGCGGCTTCGTGCTCGACGTCGAGTTCACCGCGACCCGGCTGCGCGAGCTGTGCAAGCTCGACGGCGCCGTGGTGCTGGACAAGGACATCACCAAGATCGTCCGGGCCGGCGTCCACCTGATGCCGGACTCCACCATCCCGACCGACGAGACCGGCACCCGCCACCGCACCGCCGAGCGCGTCAACCGGCAGACCGGCTTCCCGGTGGTCGCGGTCTCGCACTCGATGCGGCTGATCGCCATGTACGTCAACGGCACCCGCCGGGTGCTGGAGGACTCCACCACCGTGCTGTCCCGCGCCAATCAGGCGCTGGCCACCCTGGAGCGCTACAAGCTGCGCCTGGACGAGGTGGCGGGCACGCTCTCCGCGCTGGAGATCGAGGACCTGGTGACGGTCCGGGACGTCACCGCCGTCGCCCAGCGGCTGGAGATGGTCCGGCTGATCGCCACCGAGATCGCCGGCTACGTGCTGGAGCTCGGCATCGACGGCCGGCTGCTCTCGCTCCAGTTGGACGAGCTGATCGCGGGGGTGGAGCCGGAGCGCGAGCTGGTCGCCCGGGACTACTTCCCGGAGCGCGCCGCCAAGAAGGGCCGAACCGTCACCGAGGTGCTGGCCGACCTGGAGGCACTGACCCACGCCGAGCTGCTCGACCTCCAGACGGTGGCCAAGGCGCTCGGCTACTCGGGCACGCCGGAGTCGCTGGACTCGGCGGTCTCGCCGCGTGGCTACCGGCTGCTGGCCAAGATCCCGCGGCTGCCCAACACGGTGATAGAGCGGCTGGTGGAGCACTTCGGCGGGCTGCAGAAGCTGCTGGCCGCCAGCATCGACGATCTGCAGACGGTCGAGGGCGTCGGCGAGACCCGGGCCCGCTCGGTCCGCGAGGGCCTGTCCCGCCTTGCTGAATCGTCCATCCTGGAGCGCTACGTCTGAGCGGTCCCGTGCCGCTCCGGACGCCGGGGCACGCCCCGGACGACACCCCGGACGCAGCTCCGGACGACGCTCCGGACCCGGGGACCGAACGTGAAGAGGCCCGGACCGCTCAGGCGGTCCGGGCCTCTTCGTGCCGTCGGAGGCGGGAGGCTGAGCCGGGCTCAGTTCTCCAGGCGGATCGAGGAGCGCGCCGAGGCCTGGCCGCCGGAGAGGCCGGTGAGGTCGGCGACCACCAGGTAGGTGCCGGCCGGGGCGGGCGCCGGGTCGGCGGTCGCGCACTGCGGCTTGCTGCGGACCCGGTCCCAGCCGAAGGTCTCGGTCAGCCCGCCGTTGGCGGGGAGCTGGACCCAGGTGCTGTTCCGGTCGGCCGGGCAGTCGCCGGAGGACCAGATGCGCTCGCCGTTGCTGGCGGTGACGGTGATCGCGGAGGCGGTCCGGCCCAGGTCCACCCGGCAGGCGGTGCCGGAGGAGTTGTTGATGGTCAGCGCCAGCTTGGGCTTGTCCTTGGGCTGGTAGGAGTTCTGGGTGCCGGCCAGATTGAGCGTCAGTTGCGAGGAGGCGCAGATCGGCAGGGCCATGATCTCGGGGGTGTTCATCGCGGGCTGGCCGCCCGTGCCGCCCCCGCCCGTGCCGGCTCCGCCGGTCCCGCCGCCGGTGCCGCCGCCGCTGCCGCCCGTACCGGCCGGGGCGCCGCCGCCCGAGGTGCCGCCGCTCGCGCCGGCCGCCGCCGCTCCGCCGGTGGCGGGTGCCGGGTTGGCGCCGCCGCCGGTCGTGCCGCCGGTGCTCAGGCTGACGTCGCCGCCGCCGGAGCCGCCCGCAGAGCCGCCCGTGGTGCCGCCGGAGCCGCTGCCGCCGCCACTGCCGGGGCGGGAGTTGTTGGCCGGTCCGCTCGGCGAGGCGCCCGGCGTGATCGTCTGAGCGGGCGTCTGGTTCTGGGACTGGGTCGGCGCGGCCTGCGCCGCCTTGTCCTTCCCGCCGTCTCCACCCCCGCCCTGATCGGCCATCAGCCAGATGACGAGGGCGGCGACCGCGACGGCGGCGATGAGCACGACGACGCGCCGACGCCAGTAGATCGAGGCCGGCAGTGGTCCTACGGGTTGACGCAGAGAGGGCACGCCCAAACTCTACGAGACAGTGTGTGCCCCTTGACGCACCAACACCGCACAGTCATCCCTTCCTTCACATGATCCGCCATTTGCGCCGTTCGGGCGAGGCTGAATGGGGCGTTTTGCGCGCCGAAGCGGAGTTCCATGATCCGCTTCGATGGCCGCCCCGGGCGTGGGAGGATCGAAGGGCCATGGCTGCCAACACCGTCACCCCCGCCCTCCCCGTACCCGCGACCCCCACCGCGCCGCCGGTCCCCACCGCGACATCCGGCGCGACATCCGCCGCGACGTCCGCCGCGACGCCGAAGCTCGCGCTGCCGCTGCCGGTCCTGCACGCGACCGTCCTCGACTGGTACGAGGCCAACGCCCGCGACCTGCCCTGGCGGACCCCGGACGCCTCGCCCTGGGCCGTGATGGTCAGCGAGTTCATGCTCCAGCAGACCCCGGTGAAGCGCGTCCTGCCCGCCTGGCAGGCCTGGATGGAGCGCTGGCCGACCCCGGCCGACCTGGCCGCCGAGGCGCCCGGCGAGGCGGTCCGGATGTGGGGCCGGCTGGGCTACCCGCGCCGGGCGCTGCGCCTGCACGGCGCTGCGGTGGCGATCACCGAGCAGCACGGCGGCGAGGTGCCGGACGACCACGCGACCCTGCTCTCGCTGCCCGGGATCGGCGAGTACACCGCGGCGGCGGTGGCCTCCTTCGCCTTCCGCCAGCGGCACGTGGTGCTGGACACCAATGTCCGCCGGGTGTTCGCCCGCGCGGTGACCGGCGTGGAGTACCCGGCGCAGGCCACCACGGCGGCCGAACGGCGGACCGCCACCGCGCTGCTGCCCGAGGCCGACCGGACGGCCGCCACCTGGGCGGTCGCCGTGATGGAGCTGGGCGCGCTGGTCTGCACGGCCCGCGGGCCGGAGTGCGGGGACTGCCCGCTGTTCACCTCCTGCGCCTGGCAGCGGGCCGGGTGCCCGCCGTACGAGGGCCCGGCCCGGCGCGGCCAGTCCTACGAGGGCACCGACCGGCAGGTGCGCGGCAAGCTGCTCGCGGTGCTCCGCGAGGCGCACGGCGAGGTGCCGCAGGCCCGGCTCGACGCGGTCTGGCCGGACGCCGTGCAGCGGGCCCGCGCCCTGGACGGGCTGGTCTCCGACGGCCTGGTCGAACCGGTCGAGCAGGGCGTCTACCGGCTGCCGCAGTAGCCGCCCTGCCACCGGGAGCACCTGGAGCACTGCAAGGGCCCCCACCCGCCGATGCGGCGAGTGGGGGCCTGATGCGTTCCTGCGGCAGGCCGCGTCAGATCGCGACGGCCTCGACGTTGTCGGCCGCGGTGCCCTTCCCGGCCTCGCCGCCCTCACCGCCCTTGCCGTCGGCGGGCGGCGCGCCGGCTCCGCGCAGCGGAACCTCCCGCATGAAGACCGCGGCGGCGACCGAGATCACGGCGACGGCCGCACCCCAGAGGAAGACGGTGTGCATGCCGTTGGCCACCGCGTGGTGGTAGGCGTCCTGGACCGGCGCGGGCAGCGCCTTGAGCGCGGCCGGGCTCAGCTGGGCCGGGTCGCCGCCCTGCGAGCCGCCCGCCCCGCCGGCCGAACCGAGCCGCTCCTTCATGGTCTCGGTGACCCGGCTGTTGAACAGCGCGCCGAACAGCGCCACGCCGAACGAGCCGCCGATGGTGCGGAACAGGGTGGCGGTGGAGCTGGCCACACCCATGTCCTTGAGCTCGACGCTGTTCTGCGCGACCAGCATGGTGATCTGCATCAGGAAGCCCATACCGGCACCGAGCACCACCATCCAGCAGGCGGAGGTGAAGCCCGAGGTGTCGGTGGAGAGGGTGGAGAGCAGCAGCATGCCGGCGGTCATCACGACGGTGCCGATGATCGGGTAGATCCGGTACTTGCCGGTCTTGGTCACGGCCTGGCCGACCACCAGCGAGATCACCAGCATGCCGAACATCATCGGCATCAGCAGCAGGCCGGAGTTGGTCGCCGAGGCGCCCTGCACGGTCTGCTGGTAGAGCGGCAGGAAGACGGTCGAGCCGAACATCACGAAGCCGACCACGAAGCCGATGATCGAGACCAGGGTGAAGTTCAGGTTCTTGAACAGCGACAGCGGGAGCATCGGCTCCTCGACCCGCTGCTCGACGTAGCAGAAGCCGATCAGCGTGGCCGCGGCCAGCGCGGACAGGCCGAGGACCTGCTTCGAGCCCCAGGCGTACTCCTGGCCGCCCCAGGTGGTGATCAGGGTGAGCGCGGTGATGCCGGTGGTGAGCAGCAGCGCGCCCAGGTAGTCGATCCGGGCCGTGCTGCGGACCTTCGGCAGCTTCAGCGTGATGACGACGACGGCGAGCGCGACGGCGCCGAGCGGCAGGTTGATGTAGAAGGTCCAGCGCCAGTTCAGGTGGTCGGTGATGAAGCCGCCGACCAGCGGGCCGCCGATGGTGGCGAGCGCCATCACCGCGGCGAACATGCCCTGGTACTTGCCGCGGTCGCGCGGCGGGACGAGCGCGCCCATGATCGACATCACGCCGACCATCAGACCGCCGGCGCCCAGGCCCTGGAGGGCGCGGAAGCCGATGAGCTCCGTCATGTCCTGGGAGAGGCCGGACAGCGCCGAGCCCGCCAGGAAGATCACGATCGAGGTGAGGAAGGTGCCCTTGCGACCGTAGAGGTCGCCGAGCTTGCCCCAGATCGGGGTGGAGGCGGCGGTGGCCAGGGTGTAGGAGGTGACCACCCACGACAGGTGCTCGGCGCCGCCGAGTTCGCCGACGATGGTCGGCATCGCGGTGCCGACGATCAGGCCGTCGAGCATGGCGAGCAGCATGGTGACCACCAGGCCGATCATCACCAGGCGGATCTCACGGGCCGAGCGGGGCTGTTCGTCCTCGGTCGGTTTCTTCTCGGGGGCCGCGTTGTCGGCCTTGGAGTGTGACATGGGTGGGACTCCCGGACAGCGGGTCGGGCGACCGGCGCGGCCTGCGGCAGCCCCCTTACTTGTCGCCCGGCTAGTTTGTGGACCGTGGGCACGGTAGGTTGTTCCCTAGCCGGTCGTCAAGCCAGTTTCTCGGTGGACTCCCCGGGCAGGAAGAATGAGCGCACCAGTGGTCGCCGGGGGAGGCAACCGCCGCTACGCCGCGGCGGCCGAGGGCCGCCGGAGACCGAACCACGACGCAGGCAGAGGCAGGCGATGGGCACGACGCAGAGCCCCCGTAGCGACACCCGGGCGCGCATCGTCGCGATCGCCCTGGAGCTCTTCTCCGCGCAGGGCTACGAGCGCACCTCACTGCGGGAGATCGCGGACCGGCTGGGCGTCACCAAGGCCGCGCTCTACTACCACTTCAAGACCAAGGAAGACATCGTCCACGGGATCGTGGAGACCACCGCCGCGCCGATCGACGAGCTGATCGTCTGGGGGCGCGAGCAGCCCTGGACGCCCGAGGTGCGGGACGAGCTGATCCGCCGGTTCGCGGCCGGGATGAACGAGCGGGCGCCGCTGCTGCGCTTCTTCCAGGAGAACCAGCCCGCGCTGCGCGACCTCCCGGCCGGGCAGGAGTTCCGGGACCGCATGATCGCGCTGGTCCGGCTGGTGCACGGTCCGGGCGCGGGCTTCGAGGACCGGCTGCGCGCGATGATGTCGCTGTTCACCATCAACTCGGCGCTCTTCCTGCTGTACCAGGACAAGCGGCCGGAGGTCGACCGCTACGTCGGCGACATCCCGGTCCCGGAGGTCACCCGCGAGGAGGCGATCGAGGCCGCCCAGCACGTGGCGCTGGAGATCTGCCGGCTGATCGACCGGCCCGCGCCGACGGACTGAGCGGCCCCGCGGCCCGTACCCCCCGCGGGCCGTACCCCCGGTGACCGGGGGTCAGAAGTTGGTGACCCCGTGCGCGGCGAGGTAGGCGATCGGGTTGATCACCGCGCCGTAGCGGTTGGCGGAGCGGATCTCGAAGTGCAGGTGCGGCCCGGTCGAGTTGCCGGTGTTGCCCGAGCGGCCGATCTGCTGGCCGGCCGCGACGTGCTGGCCCGGCGACACCGCGAGCGCCGACATGTGCGCGTACTGGGCGAAGCGTCCGTCGGCCAGCCGCAGCACGACCTCCTTGCCGTACGCGCCGTCCCAGCCGGCCGACACCACGGTGGCGTTGCCGACCGCGAGCAGCGCGGTGCCGGGGGAGACCGCGAAGTCCACGCCGGTGTGGTACCCGGCCGCGTAGCCGGCGTTGCGCACGCCGTACGGGTTGCTGGTCGGCGCGCCCGGGATCGGCGCGGACCACTGCGGGGCCGGAGCCGGAGCCGGGGCAGGGACAGGGGCAGGGGCGGGCGCGGGGGCCGGTGCCGGGGCAGGCGCGGCGGGGGCCTCCTGCGGGGCGGCCTCGGGCTGCGGGGCGGGCGCCTGGCCCTCCGCCTGCCCGGCCGGTGCCTGGTCGGCGGACGGCGCCGGTGCTGCGGCCTGCGCGGTCAGCAGGTTCGCGGCGATCGCCACCGAATCCTGAGCCGAGGCCTGCTCGGACGACAGCGTGTACGGGCTGGGACCGGCGACCTGGACCAGTGCCGGGGCCGGGCCCGCGCCGTGCGGCGCCGTGAACGCCGAGCTGCCGGGGGTGGTCGGGGCGATGGTCTGGGCCGAGGCGCTGCCCGAGGCGGCGATGAGCAGGGCGCCGGTGAGGACGACCGCCCCGGCCGCGGCGGCGGTGGTGGAGCGGTTCCGGTCGGTCTGCCGAAGGAAGGCGTCGGCGAGCCGGCACAGGGCCGGCCCCAGAGGCGGGACAGGAGACATCGGAAACGACCTCACGAACGTACGGGGGCAGCACGCTGAGCCCGTTCGGGCGTGCTGAGTGGGGGACCACTCAGGTGTAACCGTCACCGAGCGGAGTCCCAAACGGTGTGACGTACTACGGCGTGTAGTCAGCATCGCGCCGGAGATTCAAACCGACGGAGTAACGATCATGCGATCGGATGGTCCGCCCATGGGACGACGGCCGGATCTGTTCGCACGGCCGTCCTACTACCCCCGCTCGTACCGCCCCCGAGGGCTGTGAGCAGCACCACCCGCCCGCCGGGCGCTCCCCGGCCCGGCCGGTCCGGGGAGAAAGAAATCCGGCCCGCCCCCGCGGGTGCGGGAGCGGGCCGGATCGGCTCAGCGGTGCCTGGTCACGGACCGGGCGTCAGAGCGCGGTCGATCAGTTGTCGACCGGGCGGACGCGGATCCAGGTCTCCAGGTAGTTCGAGGACTCGTTCTCGACCTCGATGCTGGTGCCCGTCTTCGGGACGATGACGCTGCTGTACGGGTTGTCCTTGGTCCAGTAGGACTTCAGGTCGGAGAACTCGTCGACACCCTTGGCCTTCGGGATGACCGTCTCGACGCCCGCGCGGTGCAGGGTCAGGCTGTCCGTGCGGCGCGAGCCGAAGGTGGAGTCGTAGCCGTTGATGCGCGGGCGCATCAGCGTGCCGTCCTTCCACTTCAGCGGGGTCGGGTGCGAGTCGACCGGCAGGATCAGGCCCTGGCCCGGGTGGTTGGTGACGTTGTTGTCGCTCTGCGACTCGTCCCAGTACCAGATCAGCAGGCCGGGCTGGTACGGGTAGTGCTCGACCCAGCCGGGCTTGTCGGCGAAGCCGAAGTTGTACGGGCCGACCTTGAGGGTGCGGTCGTACGAGACGTACTGGCGGTTCTCCGCGATGTAGTACTGGTTGTACTCGTTGGTGAACGAGCCGGTGGTGCGGGAGAAGCCCTTGGCGGTCCAGCCGTTGTCACCGTTCTCGGCACCGTCGGTGAAGACGGAGGCGCCGTCGGCGGTCACGGCGATGTCGTCCAGGGCCAGGCCCTTGAGGTGCAGGCCGCCGTCGGTGGTGTAACGGAAGCGGACCTTGACGGCCTGGCCGGCGTAGGCGTCCAGCGGGAAGGCGAGGTCGCCCCACTTGTCGCCCGAGTTGCCGGTCAGCGAGGCCTTGCCGGAGGGGTCCTTCGGCAGCGCGACGCCGTTGTAGGTGCCGTCGAGGGCGGTCCAGTGGGCGCCGCCGTCGGTGGAGACCTCGGCGTAGCCGTAGTCGAAGTCCTGCTCGATGTCGTACCAGGCCTTGGCCGACAGCGCGGCCTTGGTCTTGCCGGTCAGGTCGAGGTCACGGGTCAGCGAGACGTTCAGGTCGTCCGCGCTGCCGCTCCACCACTCGTTCGCACCCGCGAAGGGCTTGTTGATGGTGGTGGTGACGGACTTCTTCGGCAGGTCGACGACGAGCGCCTGCGGGAGCTGGCTGTTGTACTCGACCGGGCCGATGTGGTGGGTCGACTCGGTGCCGGCCTTGGCCTTGTCGAACTTCAGCCAGCCGAGCTTGAGCTTGCTCCAGGCGTCGAGGTCGTTCGGCATGTCGCCGATCGAGTTCTTGCCCTCGCCGAGCCAGGAACCGGACGACATCAGCGACCAGAAGCCGACCGAGTTGTCGATGCCGCTGCCCGAGGTGTCGTACAGGTCCGGCAGACCGAGGTCGTGGCCGTACTCGTGGGCGAAGACTCCCAGGCCGCCGTTCTCGGGCTGCATGGTGTAGTCGCCGACCCAGACACCGGTGCTGCCGACCGGGGTGCCGCCCAGCTTGTTGGTGGCCGGGCCGGTGGTGCCGGCGCCGGTGCCGTAGACGTACGAGCGGTGGGCCCACAGGGCGTCAGTACCCTGCTTGCCGCCGCCCGCAGACTGGTCCTCACCGGCGTGCACGATCTGGAAGTGGTCGATGTAACCGTCCGGCTCGTTGAAGTTGCCGTTGTGGTTGTAGTCGTACCGGTCCCACTGGTCGTACTGCGCGATGGTGGCCTTGATCTGCTCGTCCGTCTGGCCCTTGGCCTTCTGGTCGGCGACCCAGGTGTCGATCGCGTCGCGGATCAGGTCCTGGGCGTTGGCGCAGACGTGCTGGCCGCAGTAGTCCGAGCCGTAACGGGCCTCGTTGTACTTGATCTTCACCCAGTCGGTGACCTGACCGTCCACCGAGTAGCGGCCCGAGGACTGCTTCTCGTAGTAGGTCTTCAGCGAGTCACCGGTCTTGCTGAAGTACAGGTCCTGGTAGTGCTGACGGTTGTAGTCGGCCTGCCAGAGGGTGGAGTTGTTGGTCGCCGGGTCCGGCTGCGCGATCTGGTTGCGCTGCGGGCCGGGCTGACCGCCGTACTTGATCTTGCCGTCCGGCGTCTTGGTCGTGTTGTCGACCTCGTCGCCGAACTCCACCAGGATGGTGAAGATCTTGTCCGTGCGCTCACGGGCCAGCTCGACGTACTTGTCCTTGCCCAGCTTGATGCTGGAGCCGCCGCCGTGCTGCTCGATCTGGGCGGTGCCCGCGATCAGCTGCTCGGTCGCGGCCTTCTGCTCAGCCTCGACCTTCTCGGTCAACGGACCGGGAATGTTGTGGTCGGTGCTGGTCTGAACGGCGTCGGCCGGGTCCTGCGGGACGGGGGCGGCGCCGGCGGCGACCGCCGTGCTCGGGAGCAGTCCCGCGCCGAGCGCGGCTATGACCGCCGCGGCCGAGGCGACCGCAGCGGCTTTCCTGGTCATCTTCAACGTTGTGACGTCCTCCCCAAACCGTCCGGCTCTTGGCCTTCCGGTAAACCAATGAAAGACAGGTGGACGTCATTTGATCTAAGTGTGGACGGAAAAGATAGACCTTGACCATGACATGGCCACAACGCTATCCTCCGCGACTGCGTATCAGGTGACGTCCTGTCAAGAACATTGCCATTAAAGATGACTAAGACTTCGGTCGCACCCGCAGCGTCCCCCGTTCAGGCCCCCGACCTGCCGCTTCGTGTTGAGGATCACAGCTTCGGCGCGGAGGTGAAAAACGGAATAGGCCCCCGGCGCGAACGCCGGGGGCCTAAACCGTTGCTGTTATCTGTTAAATGTTGCTACTTCGTCAGGTCGGGACCCGGCGAGGCAACGGCGGCCGGGGTGTCCGCGACCGCGGACTTCTCCTCGCCGCGGAAGGTGAACTTCGCGTCCTTGCCGTCGCCGTCGACACCGACGACCACGATGTGGCCGGCCCGCAGCTCGCCGAAGAGGATCTTCTCGGAGAGGTGGTCCTCGATCTCGCGCTGGATGGTCCGGCGCAGTGGCCGGGCGCCCAGGATCGGGTCGTAGCCGCGCTTGGCCAGCAGCTTCTTGGCCTCGACGCTGAGCTCCAGGCCCATGTCCTTGTCCTTGAGCCGCTCGTCCACCTTGGCGATCATGAGGTCGACGATCTGGATGATGTCGTCCTCGGACAGCTGGTGGAAGACCACGATGTCGTCGACGCGGTTCAGGAACTCGGGGCGGAAGTGCTGCTTGAGCTCCTCGCCGACCTTCGCCTTCATCCGCTCGTACCCGGTCTGGGTGTCGCCCTGGGCCGCGAAGCCCAGGTTGAAGCCCTTGGAGATGTCCCGGGTGCCGAGGTTGGTCGTCATGATGATGACGGTGTTCTTGAAGTCGACCACGCGGCCCTGGGAGTCGGTCAGGCGACCGTCCTCCAGGATCTGCAGCAGCGAGTTGAAGATGTCCGGGTGGGCCTTCTCCACCTCGTCGAAGAGGACGACGGAGAACGGCTTGCGGCGCACCTTCTCGGTCAGCTGGCCGCCCTCCTCGTAGCCCACGTAGCCGGGGGGCGAACCGAAGAGCCGGGAGACGGTGTGCTTCTCGGAGAACTCCGACATGTCCAGCGCGATCAGCGCGTCCTCGTCGCCGAAGAGGAACTCGGCGAGCGTCTTGGACAGCTCGGTCTTACCGACACCGGACGGGCCGGCGAAGATGAACGAGCCGCCGGGGCGCTTCGGGTCCTTGAGGCCCGCACGGGTGCGCCGGATGGCCTGGGAGAGCGCCTTGATGGCGTCCTTCTGGCCGATGACGCGCTTGTGCAGCTCGTCCTCCATGCGCAGCAGCCGGGAGGTCTCCTCCTCGGTCAGCTTGAAGACCGGGATGCCGGTGGCGGTGGCCAGGACCTCGGCGATGAGCTCCTCGTCGACCTCCGCGACGACATCCATGTCGCCGGCCTTCCACTCCTTCTCGCGCTTGGCCTTGGCCTGCAGGAGCTGCTTCTCGTCGTCGCGCAGGGACGCGGCCTTCTCGAAGTCCTGCGCGTCGATCGCGCTCTCCTTCTCGCGGCGCACGTCGGCGATCTTCTCGTCGAACTCGCGCAGGTCCGGCGGCGCGGTCATCCGGCGGATGCGCATCCGGGAGCCGGCCTCGTCGATCAGGTCGATGGCCTTGTCCGGCAGGAAGCGGTCCGAGATGTACCGGTCGGCCAGGGTGGCGGCGGCGACCAGGGCGGCGTCCGTGATGGAGACCCGGTGGTGGGCCTCGTAGCGGTCGCGCAGACCCTTGAGGATCTCGATGGTGTGCGGCAGCGAGGGCTCGGCGACCTGGATCGGCTGGAAGCGGCGCTCCAGCGCGGCGTCCTTCTCCAGGTGCTTGCGGTACTCGTCGAGCGTGGTGGCACCGATGGTCTGCAGCTCACCGCGGGCCAGCATCGGCTTGAGGATCGAGGCGGCGTCGATGGCGCCCTCGGCGGCGCCCGCGCCGACCAGGGTGTGCAGCTCGTCGATGAACAGGATGATGTCGCCGCGGGTGCGGATCTCCTTGAGGACCTTCTTCAGGCGCTCCTCGAAGTCACCGCGGTAGCGGGAGCCGGCCACCAGGGCGCCCAGGTCCAGCGTGTAGAGCTGCTTGTCCTTGAGCGTCTCCGGGACCTCGCCCTTGACGATCGCCTGGGCCAGGCCCTCGACCACGGCGGTCTTGCCGACGCCGGGCTCACCGATCAGCACCGGGTTGTTCTTGGTGCGGCGGGACAGCACCTGCATGACCCGCTCGATCTCCTTCTCGCGCCCGATGACCGGGTCGAGCTTGGCCTCGCGGGCGGCCTGGGTCAGGTTGCGGCCGAACTGGTCCAGGACCAGCGAGGTCGACGGGGTGCCCTCGGCCGGCCCGCCGGCCGTGGCCGACTCCTTGCCGCCGGGGGTCTGGTAACCGGAGAGCAGCTGGATGACCTGCTGACGGACCCGGTTGAGGTCGGCGCCCAGCTTCACCAGGACCTGGGCGGCGACGCCCTCGCCCTCGCGGATCAGGCCGAGCAGGATGTGCTCGGTGCCGATGTAGTTGTGGCCGAGCTGCAGGGCCTCCCGGAGCGACAGCTCCAGGACCTTCTTCGCCCGGGGGGTGAAGGGAATGTGACCGGACGGGGCCTGCTGGCCCTGGCCGATGATCTCCTCGACCTGCTGGCGAACGGCCTCAAGAGAAATCCCGAGGCTCTCCAGGGCCTTAGCGGCGACACCCTCACCCTCGTGGATCAGACCCAGGAGGATGTGCTCGGTGCCGATGTAGTTGTGGTTGAGCATCCGGGCTTCTTCCTGAGCCAGGACGACAACCCGCCGCGCGCGGTCGGTGAACCTCTCGAACATCGTTTATCGCTCCTCAGAGCGGTCGGGCAGTTCGGGGTCCGTCCCCGCCCTGTCCTTCCGCATGCTAGTCCCGCTCAGCGGCGCGGCCCACGGATTCACTCCCTGGTAGGGGAGCGACATACTGCGCGACCAGCCGACACCAATCCCAACCCGATGTTGGGAGACGGTGTTCCCGCACGCGGGCCGGATGCACCGGATACCGCTACGCCATCGGCGAACAACCTCCGCCGCGGCGCGGTCGGTGGGCGTCCGACCGGTCACGCGTACTGCCCCGGACGGGGTCACGGACCTCGTCCATCTGCATTCATACCCGGTATCGGCGCGGTTCTCGCGCAGTTTCCGCGGTGGCGGTGTTCGCCTGGCGAGAAGTCGGCCGCCGCTGACGGTCGGTCAGCCGCGGCCCGGGCGGCCGGTACGCCGCCACGGTGGTCCGCGTTACCGCTTCGCCCCTCCAGCGTTGCACAGGCCGTGACGGTTCCGCCGCCCGAATCCGCGCCCGGCCCGCCGCCCGAATCCGCGCCCGGCCCGCTGCCCGAACGGGCAGCCGCGCCCGCGCCGGGCCCGCGGAGCGCCGTCCGGATGTGCGCCGCGGGGCGCGGAGAGGAATCCTCCGCGCCCCGCGCGTGTGCCGTCGACGGCCCGGGTGCCACCCGGAACCCCGCACCCGTCCGGGCGGCCGGGGGTCGCCCGGGTCAGGCCACGTTGGCCTTCTCGTAGGCCTCGCGCACGTTGCTGGGCACGCGGCCGCGGTCGTTGACCTCCAGGCCCTGCTCCTTGGCCCACGCGCGGATCTTGGCGGTGTCCGGGACGCTGCCGGACGGGCGCGGGGCGGTGCCGCGGGCGGCGCGGCGGGGACCGGCGAGCCGGCCGCTCTGCTTGCGCCCCTTCTCGACGTACGGCGCCAGCAGATCGCGGAGCTTGTCCGCGTTGACGCTCTTCAGATCGATCTCGTAGGCAACGCCGTCGAGGGCGAACGTCACCGTCTCGTCCGCCGACCCGCCGTCGAGATCGTCTTCAAGAATGACCTGCACCCTCTGTGCCACGGGCTTCCCTTTCCGCTAAACGACCCATTGCCTAAGGAAAGGAAAGCGCCTTTCTCCGGAAAACACAAACCCCTGACCGTCCCGGGGGCGGCTCACAGGTGCAGCAGCATGCGTGAGTTGCCCAGTGTGTTGGGCTTCACCCGCTCCAGGTCGAGGAACTCGGCGACACCTTCATCGTACGAGCGGAGAAGTTCTTCATAGACATCCGTAGCGATCGCCGCCGGGTCTGTCGTACCATCATCGGTTTCCTGGACCTCCCCGATCTCCACGAAACCGTGTTTCGCGAAGAAGGGGACCTCGAACGTCAAGCAGAAAATCCGACGGACGCCGAGCCAGCGGGCGGTCTGCAGCAGCTTCTCCAGCAGCAGGTGCCCGACCCCGTGGCCGCGGCAGGACGGATCGACGGCGAGGGTGCGGACCTCGGCGAGGTCCTCCCACATCACGTGCAGTGCGCCGCAGGCCACCACCGTGCCGTTGTCGTCGCGTTCCGCGACCCAGAACTCCTGCACCGATTCGAACAGCGTGACGGTGGGCTTGTCGAGCAGAATCCCGTCCCGTGAGTAGGCGTCGATGAGCCCGCGCACTGCCCGCACGTCCGTGGTCCGCGCCCGGCGGATGGTGACCTCCATGGCGGGACGTTATCGTGCCGGCCCCGATCGGGTCCCACCGGTATCCGGTCCGCTCTCCGGGGAATCCGGGCCCGCCGGATCGGACGGGAACAGAGCGGCCACCCGCAACGCGTCCCGCAGCGCCTCCCGTTGCTCCGGCGACATCAGGCCGAAGAAGTGCACCAGGGCCGCGGCCGGATTGTCGCCGGTGGCCCACGCGTCGTTCATCAGGGCCGCCGTGTACGCCTCGCGCGAGGAGACCGGTTCATATCGATAGGCCCGGCCGGCGCGCTCCCGGCGGAGCCAGCCCTTTCTGTGCAGCTTGTCCAGGACGGTCATCACCGTGGTGTACGCGATTTCCCGTTCCGACCGCAGATCCAGGAGAACCTCGCGTACCGTGACCGGTCGGTTCCACTGCCACACCCGGGTCATGATGGCGTTCTCAAGTTCGCCGAGTTGCCGGACCATAGTCCGGCCAGGATAGGGAGTGAATGGGGCAAATCTTGTGAAGTGCCGCCAAACCGGCGCGCCGCCACCCCCGGAATCCGGGAATGGCGGCGCGCGGTGTGCTCCGGGCGGACGGCGGGCGACCGCCGGGCGGCACTCAGTCGACCAGGTCCTCCTTGGCCTTCTGGGCACCGCCCTGGCTGCGGATGATGGCCCGCACCAGGAAGCCGAATCCGATCGCCATGACCAGCGGCGGGACGATCGCGCTGACGTAGTCCATCAGGTCACTCCTCCTCGGTCTGCTCCGCCGCACCGGCGGAAGCCTTGGGCTCCGGCTTGACCAGCGGGAAGAGCACGGTCTCCCGGATGTTCTTGCCGGTGAGCAGCATGATCAGGCGGTCCACGCCGAGACCGAGGCCGCCGGTGGGCGGCATCGCGTACTCCAGGGCCCGCAGGAAGTCCTCGTCGACCTGCATCGCCTCGACGTCGCCGCCGGCCGCGAGCAGGGACTGCGCGGTGAGGCGGGCGCGCTGCTCGACCGGGTCGATCAGCTCGGAGTAGGCGGTGCCGATCTCGGTACCGAAGATCACCAGGTCCCACTTCTCGGCCACGCCCGGGATCGAGCGGTGCTGGCGGGTCAGCGGGGAGACCTCGGTCGGGTAGTCCTTGATGAAGGTCGGCCGGACGGCGTTCTCCTCCAGCAGGCGCTCGACCATCTCCAGCACGATCTGGCCGTGGCCCCACTCCTTCTCGAAGGGGATGCCGTGCTCGGCGGCCAGCTTGCGCAGCTCCTCGACGCCCGTCTCCGGGGTGACCTCGACGCCGAGGTGGGCGGAGATGCCGGGGTAGACGGCGACCTCGTCCCAGGGCTCGGCCAGGTCGATCTCGTGCTCCACGCCGTGCGGGTCGAGGCCCTTGATCACCGTGCTGCCGAGCGCGTCCCGGGCGGCGTTGATGATGGTCGCCCGGATCAGCTCGGCCTGGGTGTCGTAGTCGCCGTAGGCCTCGTACGACTCCAGCGAGGTGAACTCGGGGTTGTGGGTGGAGTCCGCGCCCTCGTTGCGGAAGTTGCGGTTGATCTCGAAGACCTTCTCCGCGCCGCCGACCACCAGCCGCTTGAGGTACAGCTCGGGGGCGATCCGCATGAAGAGGTCGATGTCGTAGGCGTTGATGTGCGTCTTGAACGGACGCGCGTTGGCGCCGCCGTGCACCGGCTGCAGCATCGGGGTCTCGACCTCGATGTAGCCGCGCTCCTCGTAGGTGCGGCGGATCGAGCGGACCACCTTGGAGCGCAGGTGCAGGATCTCGCGCGCCTCGGGGTTGACGATCAGGTCCACGTACCGCTGGCGGACCCGGGCCTCCGGGTCGGTCAGGCCCTTGTGCTTGTCCGGCAGCGGGCGCAGGCACTTGGCGGTGAGCTCCCAGCGGTCCACCATCACCGACAGCTCGCCGCGCCGGGAGGTGATCACCTCGCCCTCGACGCCCACCTGGTCGCCGAGGTCGATGTCCGACTTCCAGGCCGCCAGCCGCTCCTCGCCCAGCTTGTCCAGGGAGAACATCACCTGGAGGTCGCCGGAGCCGTCGCGCAGGGTGGCGAAGCAGAGCTTGCCGCCGGTGCGGGAGAGGATCACCCGGCCGGTGATGCCGGCCCGCTCGCCGGTCGCGGTGTCCGGGGCGAGGTCCGGGTGCTTGGCCCGGAGGTCGGCGATGGTGCTGGTACGGGGGAAGCCGACCGGGTACGGGTCGATGCCGGCGGCCCGGAGCCGGTCCAGCTTCTCGCGCCGGACGCGCATCTGCTCGGGAAGGTCGTCGGTCGCGGTGATGGGACTCTGATCGCTCACCCCACCAGGGTAGCCAGCCCTCACAGGTGCTCCGCCACGGGATTGCCGCGCCGCGCTGGCGGGGCGGGTGCCCCGCCAGCGCGGCGGGGTCAGGACCGCCGGCGGCCGAGGCGGCGGGAGGTGAGCAGCGCGCCCGCGCCCAGGGTCAGCGCGGTGGCGGAGGCCCAGGCCAGCGGGACGGCGTCGCCGCGGCCGCTGTCGGCCAGCTCGCCGCCGTCCGCGAGACCGGCCGCGAGACCGGCCGAGGCGGTCGTCCGGCCGGTGCCGGCGGTGCCGGTGCTGCCGGTGGTGGTCGTCGTGGAGGTCCGGGAGGCCCGGCCGGCGGGGGTGTCCGCGGTGCCGGCGGCCGTCCCGGCGGGGTCCGCCGCTGCGACCGGGAGGACGGCGGCCGGCGGCGTGCTCGGGGCGGGAGCCGGGGTGCTGGGCGCGGGCGCCGGGGCCGAGCGCAGCGCGACCTTGATCCGGTTGTTGTCCGGGTTGGGGTCCCAGCTCAGCGGAGCGGTCGGGTAGCCCTCCTCCAGGTCGCTGAACTGGTTCTGGAAGGAGACCGTGGCGGCCAGCGGGGTGCTGCCCTCGGCCAGCCGCACGCCCAGGACGTGGGTGCTGGTCGCGCCGTTCGGCATGAAGAAGTCGAAGGCGTCGCAGTCGAACTTGTTGAGCGGGTGGTCCTGCTTCTGCCCCTGCGCGTAGTCGTTGGCCCGGCAGGTCCTGGGCAGCCCGGTGATCGAGGCGCCCTCGGGCAGCTGGACGCGGACGAACGGGGTGCCCTCGCCGCCGCTGCGGTCGTAGATCGCGGCCGGGCCGCGGTTGGCCGCCGTGACGGTCAGCGCGCCCTCGCGGCCGGAGGCGTCCGGCGCCCAGGTGGCGGTCAGCTCGAAGTCGGCGCCGTTGTCCGCGAACACCTCCTGCTCGGCGAAGTGGCCGTTGACGTCGGGGTAGCCGGAGGGGATGCCCTCGGCGGCGTCCCTGGTCAGGGTGGCGGGCGCGCCGGTGCCGCGCTGGAAGGCCAGCCGCTTGCGCAGGGCCGGCCCCTGGGCGCCGGCCGCGTCCGGGCCGGAGAGCACCGCGAAGTCCGCGAAGGTGTACTCGGCCTCCGAGGTGACGGTGAGGTCGAGGCCGTTCAGCCGGACCGGCTCGTTGGGCAGGATCTCGCCCTCGACGGCGCAGATGCCGTGGACGGTCGGGATCGCGGTGCCGAAGCCCTCGCGGCCGAGCTGGCCCGGGTCGGTGGCGTACTCGCAGTTGGACGGCCAGTTCTCGACCTTCAGCCCCGGCAGCATCATGACCTCGACGATCGCCCGGGCGGCCGAGACGCCGCCGCGGTTGGCGAACCGGACGGCCGGGGTGAAGGTGCTGCCCACCTTCGCGTGCTGCTTGGGGGCGATCTCGGCGGTGCGGAACGCGGCGCCGCCGACCTCGACCGTGAAGTCCGCGGCGGCCGACTCGGCGCCGGGCGCGGACAGCGTGGCGTGCACGGTGCCGCTCGACCCCGGCTTCACCCCGGGCAGCGCGCTCAGCCACAGGTGGTCGGTGATGTTGACGTTGTCGCTGTCGAGGTAGCCGATGTCGCAGGTGATGGTCCGGGCCGCGGTGGTGCAGCGGCCGCCGGACGCGGTGAGCGCGGCGACGCCGTCGAGTCCGCCGGTGTCGAGGGTGAGCCTGGTGCCCATGACGGGGCCCGTGCCGGTCCGGCCGATCCGCAGGAAGACGTTGTCCCCGAACTGCGGCTGGGTGGCCGGCTCGCCCGGGATCTGGACCACGGCGCCGACGTCGAGCCTGAGGGCGTGGTCCGCGGCGTGGGCGGGGACGGCGAGCGTGCCGACGGACAGGGCGGCGACGGCCGTCGCGGCGGCCGAGCCGAGCACCCGGCGCGTGCGGGTCGAGTTCACGGGGATCCTCTTGATCGTCCTGATCGTGGGGTGTCCCCGCGACCCTATGGACGGCGGGGCGGACGTCAAGCCGGGTGATCGCCCATCAATTCGTACAGGACGGGAGCGATCCGGCGGCGCGCGCGGTGATGGTTATCGAGTTGTGACGCGAACCAAAGCGCCGGGGAGCGGGATTGTCGACACGTGGACCGGGGAGGCCGGGCCGCTCGGTGCGGCGCGGCCTCCCCGGGAGGCGGTGGCGGTGCGGGCTCAGCCGGTGCCGGTGGCCAGCTCCAGATCCTCGGGATCGGTCGGTGAGGCCGGTTGGGCCGGACGGTCCGGGTGGGCCGGGGGCTTGGGACGGCGGCCGAACAGCTCCGCGGGGGTGGGCATCCGGTGCGGCCGGGCGGGCTGCTGGCCCTGCGGGCCGCGGGGCGCGCCCTTGCGGGGCGCGGCGGGCTGCTCGACGGGGGGCTCGGTGCTGCTCATCGGGATCCGTCCTCCAACAGGGATGAGGGGACTGCTCGGGGGTGCGGCGGGGCTCGGTACGGCGACGAGGTGGCGCTGGCCGGTGGTGAGGGCGAGCCGTTCGCGGACGGCGGCCTCGGCCAGCGCGTGGCAGCGGCCGGCCAGCCGGGAGCGGCGGGACCGCTCGTGCTGGCCGCAGGGCTGGCGGGACAGTCCGCGCAGGGCGGTGAGGTCCTCCGGCCCCGGGAGGTAGCCGTCGGCCACCGCCTCCTCCAGCCGTTCCAGGTAGCCGCCGGCGCTGCCGGGCAGGGCGGCCCGGTAGCGGGCGAGGTCGGCGAGGAGGAAGGCGCGCAGCCGGCCGCCCTCCTGGACGGCCTCGTCGATGGCCTCCGTCAGGCGCAGCGCCTCCTGGACGTCCTCGGCCCACAGCGCGGCGCCCGGGTCGGCGTACGCGAGCCGTTCGGGGAGCCGGACGTGGAGGGGGACGGCGGGGTGCAGGGCTTGGGCGAGGGCGCGGCGCAGCACGCGGACTTCGTCGGCGCTGAAGGCCATGCCGCCGCGCGATCCGTGTGGCGTAGGCATGGGCTGACACTACGTGAGGAATATCCGATTTGTCGGTAACGTCGCGCCGATCCCCCACGTTTGGCCGGACAGGACCCGGTGCCCGCCGCCGGCCGGGCGGGGTCGCGCCGTCCGCCGGGGGTCAGCTCGGACGGTTGCGTTCGAAGACGAGGCGCAGTCCGATGAGGGTGAGCCAGGGCTCGTGGACGTCGATGGAGGCGGCCTCGCCGAGGACGAGGGTGGCCAGGCCGCCGGTGGCGATCACCTGGACGTCGTCGGGGTCCTTGGACAGCTCGCGGGCCATCCGGTCGACCAGGCCGTCGACCTGCCCGGCGAAGCCGTAGAGGATGCCGGACTGCATGCCCTCGACGGTGTTCTTGCCGATCACGTTGCGCGGGCGGGTCAGCTCGATCTTGCGCAGCAGGGCGCCGCGGTTGCCGAGCGCCTCGACCGAGATCTCGATGCCGGGGGCGATCGCGCCGCCGACGTAGTCGCCGCGGGCGTTGACCGCGTCGAAGGTGGTGGCGGTGCCGAAGTCGACCACGATGCACGGGCCGCCGTAGAGGTGGTTGGCGGCCAGCGCGTTGACGATCCGGTCGGCGCCGACCTCCTTGGGGTTGTCCATGAGGACGTGCACCCCCGTCTTCACCCCCGGCTCCACGATCACCGCGGGGACGTCGCCGTAGTACCGGCGCGCCACCTCGCGGAACTCGTGGAGCACGGAGGGGACGGAGGAGCAGATCGCCAGGCCCTCGACCTTCGCCTCGGCGATGGCGGTGTTCGAGCCCATCAGACCGTGCAGCAGCACCGCCAGTTCGTCCGCCGTGCGGCGCGGATCGGTGGAGATCCGCCAGGTCTCGACCACGTCCTCGCCGCCGAACAGGCCGAGGGTGGTCTGGGTGTTGCCGACGTCGATGGTGAGCAGCATGAGGAGCTTTCTGCGTCGAGGACCAGCGGGCGGACGGACGGTCAGGCGGACGGACGGTCAGGTGGACGGAGGGTCAGGCGGGCCGACGGTCAGGCGCGCAGGTCCAGGCCGATGTCCAGGATCGGCGAGGAGTGGGTCAGCGCGCCCACCGCCAGGTAGTCGACACCAGTCTGGGCGACCTCGCGCGCGCTGGCCAGGGTGAGTCCGCCGGACGCCTCCAGCCGAGCCCGGCCGGCCACCAGGGCGACCGCCTCGCGCAGCTGCGGGACGGTGAAGTTGTCCAGCAGGATCAGGTCGGCCCCGGCCTCCAGGACCGGCGCGAGCTGCTCCAGGGTGTCGACCTCGACCTCCACCGGCAGCTCCGGGTAGGCGGCCCGGACGGCCCGGAACGCCTCGGCGACGCCGCCGGCCGCGACCACGTGGTTGTCCTTGACCAGGGCCGCGTCGGAGAGCGCCATCCGGTGGTTGGCGCCGCCGCCGCAGCGGACCGCGAACTTCTCCAGCGCCCGCAGGCCCGGGGTGGTCTTGCGGGTGTCGCGGACCACCGCGCCGGTGCCCTCCAGGGCGTCCGCCCAGGCGCGGGTGGCGGTGGCGATGCCGGACAGGTGGCAGAGCAGGTTGAGCGCGCTGCGCTCGGCGGTCAGCAGGTCCCGGGTGCGGGAGCGGACCGAGAGCAGCACCTGGCCGGCCTCGACCCGGTCGCCGTCCTGGACGTGCCGCTCGACCTCGAACTCCTCCTCGCAGACCAGCGAGACGACCGCCTCGGCGATCCGCAGGCCGGCCACCACGCCCGCCTCGCGGGCGGTGAAGTCGGCGGTGGCGACGGCCTCGGCCGGCACGGTGGCCACCGAGGTGACGTCCTCGCCGCCGGCGAGGTCCTCGGCCAGCGCCAGGGTGGCGATGTCCTCGACCTCGATCGGGTCCAGGCCGGCCTCCTCCAGCAGCTCGGCGAGCTGCGGGTCCAGGCCGGTCTCGTAGCCCTCGCCGTCCCCGCAGGCACAGCCGTCGCCGCAGCCGCCGGCCAGCGGGAGCTCGTCGTGCTCGTGCTCGTGCAGGTGGGTCACGTCGGTCGCGTCGGTCGTCATGGTGGTTACTGCTCCTCGGGAGTGCTGACGGGGCCGCCGGAGGCGGTGAGGGTGGTGATCAGGTGGCGCTGCCAGTGGGCGTCGTCCCGCTCCGGGAAGTCCTCGCGCCAGTGGCAGCCGCGGGTCTCCTCGCGCTGCCCGGCGGCGGTGACCAGCGCGCCGGCGACCAGCAGCAGGTTGGCGGCCTCCCAGGTCTCCACCCGGGGGTCGGCCGGCTTCTCCTCGGCGACGGCGGCGCGGGTCTGCTCGGCGAGCAGCGCCAGCCCCTCCGCCGTGGCGGCGATCGACGCGGCCGAGCGCAGGACGCCCGCGCCGCGCGACATCAGCCGTTGGATCTCGGCCCGCGCCTCGGGGGCGGGCAGCGGCACCGGGCGGGCGGCGCGGGCCGCCGCCACGTCGACGGTGCGCTCGGGAAGGTCGTCGGCGGTGTGCCGGGCGGTCAGGTCGGCGGCGATCCGCTCGGCGAAGACCAGGCCCTCCAGCAGGGAGTTGGAGGCCAGCCGGTTGGCGCCGTGCACCCCGGTGCAGGCCACCTCGCCGCAGGCGTACAGGCCGGGGACGGAGGTCCGGCCGCGGCTGTCGGTGCGCACCCCGCCGGAGGCGTAGTGCGCGGCCGGCGCGATCGGGACCGGCTCGGTGACCGGGTCGATGCCGTGGGCGCGGCAGGAGGCCAGGATGGTCGGGAAGCGCCGCTGCCACATCTCGGCGCCGAAGTGCCGCCCGTCCAGGTACATGTGGTCGGTGCCGTTGGCCTGCATCCGCCGGGTGATCCCCTTGGCGACGATGTCGCGCGGGGCCAGTTCGGCCAGCTCGTGCTGCCCGACCATGAACCGGACGCCGTCCGCGTCGACCAGGTGGGCGCCCTCGCCGCGGACCGCCTCGGAGACCAGCGGCTGCTGGCCCTCCGCCTCGGGGCCGAGCCAGAGCACGGTGGGGTGGAACTGGACGAACTCCAGGTCGGTGACCTCGGCGCCGGCCCGCAGCGCGAGCGCCACGCCGTCGCCGGTGGAGACCGCCGGGTTGGTGGTGGCCGAGAAGACCTGGCCCATGCCGCCGGTGGCGAGCACCACCGCGCGGGCCCGGACGGCGCCGACGCCGTCCCGCTGGCCCTCGCCCATCACGTGCAGGGTCAGCCCGGCGGCGTGCCCGTCGGCGTCGGCGAGGAGGTCGAGGACTAGGGCGTGCTCGATGAGCTCGATGTCCGGGTCCCGCCGGACGGCCTCGACCAGGGCGCGGGATATCTCGGCGCCGGTGGCGTCCCCGCCGGCGTGCGCGATCCGGTTCCGGTGGTGGCCGCCCTCGCGGGTGAGCAGGACGCCGCCGTCCTCGTCCTGGTCGAAGGCCGCGCCGACCGCGATCAGCCGACGGACCGCGCCCGGGCCCTCGGTGACCAGGGTGCGGACGCTCTCCTCGTCGCAGATCCCGACACCGGCCACCAGGGTGTCGGCCAGGTGCTGCTCGGGGGTGTCCCCCTCGCCCAGGGCGGCCGCGATGCCGCCCTGGGCCCAGCGGGTGGAACCGTCGTCCAGCATCGCCTTGGTGACCACCAGGACCCGCAGGCCGGCCTGGCGGACGTTGAGGGCGACGGTGAGGCCGGCCACGCCGGAGCCGACCACCACGACGTCGGTGTCGGTGGTCCAGCCCGGCGCGGGGGCGGTGAGACGGTGCGTGACGGACATGGCTTCAGTGGCTCCTTAGCGCGCGACCGGGTCGGCCGCGCCGTTGCCGCCACGGTACGCCGCGTCGCCGCGCAGCAGCCCGGTGCCCTCCCCGGCCTCGGCGGGGTCGCCGCCGGTGCCGGTGATCCGGTTGTGCTCGTCGACGAAGACGACCTTGGGGAGGTAGCCCTTGGCCTCGGCGGTGTCCATCTGCCCGTAGGCGATCAGGATGACCAGGTCGCCGGGGTGGACCAGGCGGGCGGCGGCGCCGTTGATGCCGATGACGCCGGTGCCGCGCGGGCCGGCGATGGTGTACGTCTCCAGCCGGGCGCCGTTGTTGATGTCGACGATGTGGACCAGCTCGCCGGGGAGCAGGTCGGCGGCGTCGAGCAGGTCCTCGTCCACCGTGACCGAGCCGACGTAGTGCAGGTCGGCCTGGGTCACGGTGGCCCGGTGGATCTTGGACTTGAGCATGGTGCGGAGCATCGCGGGTCACGCCTCCTGTGAGTGCATGCCTAGGGGGTACTTGCGGCCGGACGCCCTGCGGGCGGGCGTCCGGTGCCGTGCCGTCCGGCGCCGTGGCTACCGGACGATGATGCGGACGTTGTCGATCAGGCGGGTCGCGCCCACCTTGGCGGCGACGGCCAGCACCGCCTCGCCCTGGAAGTCGTCCGGCGCCTCGGTGAAGTCGTGCGGATCGATCAGGGCGAGGTAGTCGAGTTCGACACCCTCGGCGGTGTCGAGGACGGCCGCGGCGGCCTCGCGCACGGCCTTCGGGCCCTGCGCGGCCACGTCGCGGCCGGCGAACAGCGCCCCGGACAGGGCCAGCGCGTGGCCGCGCTCGTCCGCCGAGAGGTAGCGGTTGCGGGAGGAGAGCGCCAGGCCGTCCTCCTCGCGGACGGTCGGCACGCCGATGATCTCGACGTCGAAGTCCAGGTCGGCCACCATCCGGCGGATCACCGTCAGCTGCTGGGCGTCCTTCTCGCCGAACAGGGCGAAGTCCGGGTCGGTGATGTGCAGCAGCTTGGCGACGACGGTCAGCACCCCGTCGAAGTGGCCGGGCCGGGTGGCGCCCTCGTAGCGCTCGCCCATCGGGCCGGCCGCCAGCCGCACCTGCGGCTCGCCGTTCGGGTACACCTCGTCGACGGACGGCGCGAAGACCACGTCGGCGCCGTTGGCCTCGGCGAGCCGCACGTCCTCGTCCAGGGTGCGCGGGTAGCGCTCCAGGTCCTCGCCGGCGCCGAACTGCAGCGGGTTGACGAACACCGTGACGGCGACCCGGCCGTCCCGGCCGACCTGCTTGCGGGCGGCCCGGATCAGCGCGGCGTGCCCCTCGTGCAGGGCGCCCATCGTCATCACGACCGCGTTGTCGACCGGCTGCTCGTCCGGCCAGAACGCCGACTCGAACTCGTCGACGGTGCGCGTGACGACGGCCCGGTGGACCTTCGGGGCGCGCTGGGTCTTGCCCGGCTGCTTGCCGCGTGCCATTACTGCTTCTCCTCGTTCAGTACGTCCAGCAGCGCCGCCGCCGACGTTTCGTCGATCGTCCCGTTGGCCAGGGCGCGCTGGGCGGTGGCCCGGGCCATCGCCCGGTAGGCGGCCGGGATGTCCGGGGACACCGTACTGAGCTGCGCCAGGTGGCGGCGCACGGTGCCGGCGTCGCCCCGGGCGACCGGGCCGGTGAGGGCCGCGTCGCCGGAGCGCAGCGAGTTGTCGAGCGCGGCGCCGAGCAGCGGGCCGAGCATCCGCCCCGGCTCGGCGACACCGGCCGTGCGCAGCAGCTCCATCGCCTGGGCGACCAGCGTGACCAGGTGGTTGGCGCCGTGCGCGAGGGCGGTGTGGTACATCGGGCGGACGTGCTCGGGCACCCACTCGGGCTCGCCGCCCATCTCCACCACCAGCGCCTCGGCGACCGGCCGCAGCTCCTCGGGGGCGGTCACCCCGAACGGGCAGCCGGCCAGCCGGGCCAGGTCGACGGAGGTGCCGGTGAAGGTCATCGCGGGGTGCAGGGCGAGCGGCAGCGCGCCGGCCCGGGTGGCCGGCTCCAGCACGGCCACGCCGTGCGCGCCGGAGGTGTGCACCAGCAGCTGGCCGGGGCGGACGGCGCCGGTGGCCGCGAGGCCGGTGACCAGGTCGGCCAGCGCGTCGTCGGGGACGGTGAGCAGGACGAGGTCGGCGGCGGCGAGCACCTGCGGCGGGGTGACGATCCGTACGCCCGGCAGCAGGGTCTCGGCCCGGCGGCGCGAGGCGGTGGACACCCCGGAGGCGGCGACCACGGTGTGGCCGGCGAGCTGGAGGGCGGCGCCGAGCGCCGGGCCGACCCGGCCGGTGCCGACCACGCCGACGGCGAGGCGGGCGGGGCGGTTGCCGGGGTCGGCCGGGTCGCCGAGGCCGTCGGCGAGCGGGGCGAACTCGCCGTGGTCGGCGAAGTCGGACGGACTCACGCGTCCACCTTTGTCCAGGGTTCCGTTCCAGTCCACTGCCGGGTACCGGACGTACCGGCCCATTCTACGGGCGGGACCGGCGCCGGGGCCGCGGAGCGGTCAGGGCCAGGCCGGGGCCGGAGCGCCCGGCGGCCGGCTCAGTCGGTGGCGCCGGCCCGGATCAGGCCCGCCTCGTAGGCCAGGACGACCGCCTGGACCCGGTCGCGCAGCCCCAGCTTGGCCAGGATCCGCCCGACGTGGGTCTTCACGGTGGCCTCGGACAGCACCAGCCGGGCCGCGATCTCCCCGTTCGACAGGCCCTGCGCGACCAGCAGGAACACCTCGCGCTCGCGCTCGGTGAGCGGGCCCAGGGTGTTCGCGCCGCCCGGACCGGTCTGCGGCGTGGGCAGCACCTCGGCGAACCGGTCGATCATCCGGCGGGTGGTGGTCGGCGCGACCACCGCGTCCCCGCCGTGGACGGCGCGGATCGCGGCCACCAGCTCGGTCGGCGGCACGTCCTTGAGCAGGAAGCCGCTGGCCCCGGCCTTGAGCGCGGCGAAGGCGTACTCGTCGAGGTCGAAGGTGGTGAGGATGAGCACGTGCGGGGCGTCCGGCAGCGGGCTGCCGTCCTCGGCGAGGCAGATCCGCCGGGTGGCCTGCACGCCGTCCAGCCGCGGCATCCGGACGTCCATCAGGATGACGTCCACCTCCGTGTGCCGGAGCTTCTCCACGGCCTGGGCGCCGTCCCCGGCCTCGGCGGCGATCTCGATGTCGCCCTGGGACTGCAGGATCATCCGGAATCCGGTGCGCAGCAGCTCCTGGTCGTCGACCAGCATCACGCGGATGGTCAAGGGTGGCTCCTAGATCCTGGGGGGAACGGCGGGGTCGGTGGGTGTCCGGGTCAGGCGGTCTTCAGCGGCAGGACGGCGCGGATCCGGAAGCCGCCGCCGGGGCGCGGCCCGACGTCGAGACTGCCACTGACCATGCCGACCCGCTCGCGCATGCCGATCAGGCCGTGGCCCTGTCCGTCGGTGCCGCCGGCGGCGAGCTGCTCGTCGGTGCTGCCGCGGCCGTCGTCCTCGACCAGCACGGCCAGCTCGCGCTCGCCGAAGTCGACCGCGACCCGGGCGTGCACATCGGGGCCGCCGTGCTTGCGGACGTTGGTCAGCGCCTCCTGGACGATCCGGTAGACCGTCAGCTCGACGCCGCGCGGCAGCTCGCGCGGCTGGCCCGAGGTGGCGAAGTCCACCTGGAGGCCGGCCGTGCGGCACTGGTCCAGCAGCTCCGGCAGCTCCTCGACGCCCGGCTGCGGCACGTACTCCTCGCCCTTGGTGTCGGAGGTGCGCAGCACCCCGAGCAGCCGGCGCATCTCGACCAGCGCCTGGCGGCCGGTGGAGGCGATCGTGCCGAGCGCCTCCTTGGCCTGCTGGGGCGAGTTGTCCAGCACGTAGGCGGCGCCGTCGGCCTGGACGATCATCACCGAGACGTTGTGCGCGACCACGTCGTGCAGCTCGCGGGCGATCCGGGCCCGCTCGGCGGCGACCGCCACCTTGGCCTGGGCGTCGCGCTCCCGCTCCAGCCGCGCCGCGCGGTCCTCCAACTCCACCAGGTACGCCCGGCGGACCCGGGTCAGCCGGCCCCACGCCCAGCAGAGGATGAACGGG
Source organism: Kitasatospora misakiensis (assembly GCF_042656005.1). Lineage (NCBI taxonomy): Bacteria > Bacillati > Actinomycetota > Actinomycetes > Kitasatosporales > Streptomycetaceae > Kitasatospora > Kitasatospora misakiensis. The sequence continues at coordinate 54,089 of NZ_JBHSOF010000010.1, forward strand.
GTGGTCATCAGGCCGATGAGGAGCAGCGACTCGGGCACCGAGTAGTTCACGAAGTGGACGTCGGACTCGCCGACCGACTGGATCTTCTGCGGATGCAGCCGCCAGTACACCAGCGGCCCCGCGAGCAGCCCGCCGACCAGCGCGAACCGGGACGTCCACGGCTTGCCGAAGGCGGCGCCCGTGTAGGCGAACACCAGGTAGGCGATGCTGGAGACCGCCGGGTTGACGTCCAGGAGGACCTGGGTGAGGCCGACCAGGCCCGCGGCGGCCACGGCCGCGTCGGGGAACCGGCGGCGGACCACCATCAGCAGCGGCAGCACGACGGCGATGACGTAGTGGACCGCCAGCCGCCAGCCGCCGGTGCCGGTCCCGTCCTCCGGCAGTACGCCGAGAAAAAGCACCATCGCGGCCCAGACGGAGTCGACCACCATGGGGTGACGGCGGAGCCAGGCGTTGAGTCGATGCACGACTCAAGCGTAGGCAGTCGCGCACCGTGCCCAGGTCCGCCGGGAGGGCGATCCGTCCTACTCCCTAGGTCGGAGAGCCCGCCGTACCGCTGCCGTACGGATTGGGCGGGTACGGAGAGGGTGTGTAGCGTCCCGCTCCATGAGCTGGATGCGGTGGGCGCCCGCCACGGAGCGTGCCCTCTACGACCCCGACGGCGGCTTCTACCGCAGGCCGGAGGGCCCCGCCGGGCACTTCCGGACCTCGGTGCACGCCTCGCCGCTGTTCGCCCGGGCGGTCGCCCGGCTGCTGCTGGAGGTGGACGCGGCGCTCGGCCGGCCGGCGGAGCTGGCCTTCGTGGACGTCGGCGCCGGCCGGGGCGAGCTGGTCGCCGGGGTGCTGGCCGAACTGCCCCCGGAGCTGGCGGAGCGGCTGCGGGTGTGGGCGGTGGAGCTCGCCGCCCGCCCGGCCGCGCCGCCCGCAGCTCCGTCCACAGGCCTGTGGACGGAGCGGAGCTGGGCCGGGGTGGAGTGGACGGCGGAGGTGCCGCGCGGCGTCACCGGGCTGCTGTTCGCCAACGAGTGGCTGGACAACGTGCCGCTGGACACCGGCGAGGTCGACGAGGACGGGCTGCTCCGCTACCTGGAGGTGGAGCCCGCGACCGGCGAGGAGCGGCTCGGCGCGCCCGTCGACGCGGCCGACGCGGACTGGGCCGCCCGCTGGTGGCCGGCCGAACGCCCCGGGGACTTCGTCGAGTTCGGGGCGCCCCGGGACGCCGCCTGGGCGCACGCGGTGGCCGGGCTGGAGCGCGGCCTGGCCGTCGCCGTCGACTACGGGCACACCGCCGGGCGCCGCCCGCCGTTCCCCACCCGCACCGGCTTCCGGTCCGGCCGCGAGGTGCCCCCGGTGCCCGACGGCTCCTGCGACGTCACCGCGCACGTCGCGCTGGACGCCGTCGCCGCCACCGGTCTCCACAGCCTGTGGACGACGCAGCGGGACGCGCTGCGGGCGCTCGGCGTGAGCGGGGCCAGGCCCGCGCTCGCGCTCGCCTCCAGCGACCCGGTCGGCTACCTGCGCGCGCTGGGCGGCGCCGGCGAGGGGGCCGAGCTCACCGACCCGGCGGGCCTGGGCGGATTCGGCTGGCTCGCGCAGACCGTCCGCATGCCGGTACCGCCGAGCCTCGGGACGCTGCCGGGATGGCAGACTCTGACCCCATGAGGGAGACCACGGTCGGCATCGGGGCGGGAGCCGAGAACTTCACGGGCACGGGTGACAGCACCGACATGGTGCTCAACATCGGCCCGCAGCACCCGGCGACCCACGGCGTGCTGCGCCTGCGGCTGGTGCTGGACGGCGAGCGCATCGTCAGCGCCGAGCCGGTGATCGGCTACATGCACCGGGGCGCGGAGAAGCTCTTCGAGGCCCGGGACTACCGGCAGATCATCATGCTGGCCAACCGGCACGACTGGCTCTCGGCCTTCTCCAACGAGCTGGGCGTGGTGCTCGGCGTCGAGCGGATGCTCGGCATGGAGGTGCCCGAGCGCGCGGTGTGGATCCGCACCCTGCTCGCCGAGCTGAACCGCGTCCTCAACCACCTGATGTTCCTCGGCTCCTACCCGCTGGAGCTGGGCGGGATCACCCCGATCTTCCACGCCTTCACCGGCCGCGAGGACCTCCAGCACGTGCTCGAGGAGGCCTCCGGCGGCCGGATGCACTACATGTTCAACCGGGTCGGCGGCCTCAAGGAGGACCTGCCGGCCGGCTGGCTCGGCCGGGTCCGGTCCGCCGTCGCCGTCGTCCGCTCCCAGCTGCCGGTCTTCGAGGAGCTGGTGCTGGGCAACGAGATCTTCCGCGCCCGCACCGCCGGGGTCGGCATCCTGACCCGGGCGCAGGCCGAGGCGTACGGCGTCAGCGGCCCGATCGCGCGGGCCAGCGGCCTGGACCTCGACCTGCGCCGCGACGAGCCCTACCTGGCGTACGGCAGCGAGGAGCTGCGGCGGGTGCTGACCGTGGTCACCCGCGAGGAGGGCGACTGCCTGGCCCGCTTCGAGTGCCTGCTGGAGCAGACCGTCAACGCGTTGGACCTCGCCGACGCCTGCCTCGACAAGCTGGCCACGCTCGCCCCCGGGCCGGTCAACCTGCGGCTGCCCAAGGTGCTCAAGGCCCCCGAGGGCAGCACCTACGCCTGGACGGAGAACCCGCTCGGCGTCAACGGCTACTACCTGGTGTCGCGCGGCGACAAGACGCCGTGGCGGCTGAAGCTGCGCTCGGCCTCGTTCAACAACATCCAGGCGCTGACCGAGCTGCTGCCCGGGGCGCTGGTCGCGGACATGGTGGCGATCCTGGGGTCGATGTTCTTCGTCGTCGGCGACATCGACAAGTAGGCCCGTTGGACCCGTGGCGGGGGGCGGGCCGGGCCCGCCCCCGTCCGCGCTACTTCTTCGGCGCCTTCGGCCGCTTCACCGGGTCGGCCGGGTGCGGGGCCACCTTCCGGTCGCCCTTGGTGGCGATCCGCTCCTCGCAGAGCCCGGCCAGCACCCCGTAGGCGGCCCGGCCCATCAGCTCGGTGAGCTCCGGGCGGTAGCTGACGAACACCGGGTCGGCGCCCTGGTGGGCCTCCGGGCTGCCGGTGCACCACCAGTGCAGGTCGTGGCCGCCCGGGCCCCAGCCCCGGCGGTCGTACTCGCCGATGGTGACCTGGAGGTAGCGGGTGTCGTCCGGGCGGTCGATCCAGTCGTAGGTGCGGCGGACCGGCAGCTGCCAGCAGACGTCCGGCTTGGTCTCCAGCGGCTCGCGGCCCTCCGTGAGCGCCAGCGCGTGCAGGGCGCAGCCCGTGCCGCCGGCGAAGCCGGGGCTGTTGACGAAGACGCAGGCGCCGTCGACCCGCCGGGTCTGGCGGTCGCCGTCCTCGTCGAACATGGTGATGCCGCCGTCGAGCTTGAGCCGGCCCTTGGCGTCGGTGCCGTGCGGGTGGTTCTCCCACAGCTCCGGGGTCAGCCGGGCCGCGTGGCCGGCGACGCGCTTCTCGTCGTCCTCGTCCGAGTAGTGCGCCCCCAGGGTGCAGCAGCCGTCGGACTCGCCCCGGCCCTCCCGGATGCCGTGGCAGCCCTGGCCGAAGACGCACGACCAGCGGGAGGTCAGCCAGGTCAGGTCGCAGCGGAAGACCTGCTCCTCGTCGTCCGGGTCGGTGAACTCGACCCAGGCGCGCGGGAAGTCGAGCGGGACCTCGGGGCGGAGCTCGGAGCGGAGGGTCGGCATCGCCAGGTCGACGGGGGCGGGACCGCCGGCCTTCGCCCTGTTCTTCCCGCCCTTCTCGGACGTGCCGGCCTTCTCGGCCTTCGCGGCCTTGTCGGCTCTGCCGGCCTTGTCGCCCTTGGAGGTGCTGCTGTGCTGGGAGGTCTCTGCTGCTGCCACCCGGCAAGGGTAGAGCCTTCACGCGGCCGTGAACCGTCCGCGGCCACCGGGTTTACGACGAGTTCACCGCCCGGACCAGCACGAACACCGGCATAGCCGGTCTGGCCCGGCACGGGATCGCGTAGCGTGGAGGGTTATGCGACTCGGTGTGCTCGACGTAGGTTCCAACACGGTCCACTTCCTCGTGGTGGACGCCCATCCGGGCGCCGCCCCGCTGCCCGCCTACTCCCACAAGGCCGAGCTGCGGCTCGCCGAACTCCTCGACGGGCAGGGCGCGATCAGCGAGGCCGGCGTCGAGCGGCTGGTCGGCATGATCGCCTCCTCGCTGCGGGTCGCCGAGGACAAGGGCGTGGTCGACATACTGCCCTTCGCGACCTCCGCCGTGCGCGAGGCCGCCAACGGCGAGGAGGTGCTCCGCCGGGTCGCCGAGGAGACCGGCGTCGAACTGCGGGTGCTCTCCGGCCAGGACGAGGCCCGGCTCACCTTCCTGGCGGTCCGCCGCTGGTTCGGCTGGTCCTCCGGCCGGCTGCTCAACCTCGACATCGGCGGCGGCTCGCTGGAGATCGCCTGCGGCCTGGACGAGCAGCCGGACGCGGCCTGCTCGCTGCCGCTCGGCGCCGGCCGGCTGACCGCCCGCTGGCTGCCCGGCGACGTTGCCGACCCCGAGCAGCTGCGCGAGCTCAGACGCCACATCCGCGCCGAGATCGCCACCGTCGTCGGCGAGATCGCCCGGCTCGGGGCCCCGGACCACGCCGTCGCCACCTCCAAGACCTTCAAGCAGCTCGCCCGGATGACCGGCGCCGCCCCGGCCGACGCGGGCCCGTACGCGGACCGCCGGCTCACCCGCAGCAACCTCGCCGCCTGGCTGCCCCGGCTCTCCGCGATGACCGCCGCCGAACGGGCGCGGATCCCCGGGGTCTCCGAGGGCCGCGCCAAGCAGCTGCTCGCGGGCGCGCTGGTGGCGGACGCCGCGATGGACCTGTTCGGCCTCGACGAGCTGGACGTCTGTCCCTGGGCGCTGCGCGAGGGGATCATCCTGCGCCGACTGGACGCCATGGACGGCTCCGCCGACCGCCGTCGGCCCGCCCTCACTCCCTGACACCGGGCCCGCCGGGCGGCCGGGCGCGCGCCGACCGGCTCCCCGTTCCGGGCGCGGTCCGCTTACGCTGTCTCCCGTGGCGCAACCAGCGGGCGAGGACGGGACGCGGGAGGGCCGCGCGCCCGAGGACGGGAAGCCGCGGCCGGACGCCCCGCGCCGCGCAGGCCGCCGCTCCACGCGGACGGCCCCCGGCACGGCCCCGGCCGCCGCCCCGGACGCCGCCCCCGACCCGGCCGGTCCGGCGGACCCCGCCCAACCCGGGCGCCCCCGCCCGCTCGGCAAGGCGGCCCAGGGCGTCAAGGCGGCCCGGGAGGTGGCCGGCGGCGTCGCCGAGAAGGCGGCCCGGAAGGCCGCGACCAGGGCGGCGGGCCGGACGGCGGGCAGGCCAGCCAAGGCCACCGAGGCCGGCGAGGCCCCCAGGACGGCCAGGGCGACCAAGACGGCGAAGACGGCCAGGACGGCCAAGGCACGCGGGACCGCCGCGACCGGCCCCGCGAAAGCCACCAAGACCGCAAAGAGCACCAAGGCTGCCAGGAGCACCGAGACCACCAAGGCGCCCAAGCCCACCGGAGCCCCCGCCGCCGAGCCGCCCCGCACCACCCGGACCGCCCGGGCGGCCGGCGCCGCCAAGGCCGCCGTCCAGTCGGTGAAGTCCGTCAAGGCCGCCCGGCAGGCCGCCGCCCGCCCGCCGCTGCTGCGCACCACCGACCGCCTGGTGCTGCCCCCGCACCCGACCCTGCACATCCCGGACACCAAGGTCGTCCTCTCCACCGCCTCGGTCTACCCGGCCAACACGGCGGTCGCCTTCGAGCTGGCCGCCAAGCTCGGCTACGACGGCGTCGAGGTGATGGTCTGGAACGACCCGGTCAGCCAGGACGTCGACGCGCTGCGCCGGCTCTCCGACGCCCACGGCATGCCGATCCTCGCCGTGCACGCGCCCTGCCTGCTGATCACCCAGCGGGTGTGGACCACCGACCCGTGGACAAAGCTGGTCCGCGCCCGGGCGGCGGCCGAGAAGCTCGGCGCGAGCGCGGTGGTCGTCCACCCGCCGTTCCGCTGGCAGCGGCAGTACGCCCGCGAGTTCGTCGAGGGCATCCACCGGATGGCGGGGGAGACGGACGTCCGCTTCGCCGTCGAGAACATGTACCCGTGGCGCTACAAGGACCGCGAGATGCTGGCGTACGCGCCGGGCTGGGACGTCACCGAGGAGGAGTACCGGCACTTCACCATCGACCTGTCGCACGTCGCCACCTCGCGGGTGGACGCCTTCGAGATGGTCGAGCGGATGGGCGACCGGCTCGCCCACATCCACCTGGCGGACGGCTCCGGCTCCGGCAAGGACGAGCACCTCATCCCCGGCCGGGGCAAGCAGCCCTGCGCGGAACTGCTGGAACACCTCGCCCGGACCGGCTTCGACGGCCATGTGGTGCTGGAGGTCAACACCCGCCGCGCCGCGTCGCCCGCCGAACGCGAGGCCGATCTCGCCGAGGCGCTCGCCTTTACCCGCTTGCACCTGGCCACCCCCGCGCGCGTACGCTGACGGCACACGAACTGCCGTCCACAGGGGGAGACATGGCGGAACAGACCCGGCCCAGCAGCGACTACCGCGAGCTCGCGAAGTCCTTCGACGGGGTGGCGGCGGAGTACGACCGGGCCCGGCCGTCCTACCCGGGCGAGCTCTTCGACGCGCTGGAGCGGCTGGCCGGCCGCGGCCTCGGCGGCGCGCGGGTGCTGGACGTCGGCGCGGGCACCGGCATCTCGACCCGGCTGCTGGCCGCGCGCGGCGCGGACGTCGTCGCGGTGGAGCCGAGCGCGGGCATGGCCGCGCAGTTCCTCGCCGCCTCCGCCGGGCTCGGGCTGGTCCGGGGCAGTGGCGACGCGCTGCCGTTCCACGACGACTCGGCGGACTTCGTCACCTACGCCCAGGCCTTCCACTGGACCCGCCCGGAGCGGTCCGTGCCCGAGGCGATCCGGGTCCTGCGGCCCGGCGGCGCGCTGGCCACCTGGTGGAACGTGAAGGACGGCGGGGTCGCCTGGGTGCGGGCGATGGGCGAGCGGCTCGCCGCCGCGCTGCCCGCGACCTACCACGGCTACGGCGCCGTCAACGAGATCACCTCGCACCTCGCCCCGTACGACCTGCGGACCGAGCACGTCGTGCTCCGCTGGGAGCGCCGGGTCAGCGTCGACCACGTGATCACCGACCTCACCTCCCGCTCGTACCTCGCCGCCCTCACCCCGGAGCAGCGCGCGCCGCTGCTGGCGGTCGAGCGCGAGGCCCTGCTGGCGGCGTTCCCGGACGGCACGGTCGTCGAGCCGTACGTGCTGGACCTCACCGTCGCGGTCACCCCGGCCTGAGCCCGGGACGGGGCCCGGGACGGGGCGTCCCGCTGACCGCATCGCGGACGCGCCGTCCGCCGCCCGGACGGCGGGCGTAGGCTCGACGGACACAGTGGCTCCGCACCCTCCTCACCGAGCGGGGCCGCCAGTCCTCCGAAGGAGTGGAGCACAGTGCCCGAGCTGAGGTCCCGTACGGTCACCCACGGTCGCAACATGGCAGGCGCCCGGGCGCTTCTCCGGGCGGCCGGCGTAGCCCGCGAGGACTTCGGCAAGCCGATCATCGCGGTCGCCAACTCCTTCACCGAGTTCGTCCCCGGCCACACCCACCTCCAGCCGGTCGGCCGGATCGTCTCCGAGGCGATCAAGGAGGCGGGCGGCATCCCCCGCGAGTTCAACACCATCGCGGTGGACGACGGCATCGCGATGGGTCACGGCGGCATGCTCTACTCGCTGCCCTCGCGCGACCTGATCGCCGACTCGGTCGAGTACATGGTCAACGCGCACTGCGCCGACGCGCTGATCTGCATCTCCAACTGCGACAAGATCACCCCCGGGATGCTGATGGCCGCGCTGCGGCTGAACATCCCGACCGTGTTCGTCTCCGGCGGTCCGATGGAGGCCGGCAAGGCCACCCTGGTCGACGGCACCGTGCGCCGGCTCGACCTGGTCGACGCGATCTCCCAGGCGGTCAACGAGAACGTCTCCGACGAGGACATCGCGATCATCGAGGAGAACGCCTGCCCGACCTGCGGCTCCTGTTCGGGCATGTTCACCGCCAACTCGATGAACTGCCTCACCGAGGCGATCGGCCTCTCGCTGCCCGGCAACGGCTCCGTCCTCGCCACCCACACCGCCCGCCGCGCCCTCTACGAGAAGGCCGGCCGGACCGTCGTCGAGATCACCAACCGCCACTACGGCCAGGACGATTACTCCGTCCTGCCGCGCTCGATCGCCACCCGCGCCGCCTTCGAGAACGCCATGGCCCTGGACATCGCCATGGGCGGCTCGACCAACACCATCCTCCACCTGCTCGCCGCCGCCCAGGAGGCCGAGCTGGACTTCGACCTGCGGGCCATCGACGCGGTCTCCCGCAGGGTGCCCTGCCTCTCCAAGGTCGCGCCCAACGGCTCGTACTACATGGAGGACGTGCACCGGGCCGGCGGCATCCCGGCGATCCTCGGCGAGCTGTACCGGGGCGGGCTGCTCAACGAGGACGTGCACACCGTCCACTCCGACTCGCTCGCCGAGTGGCTCAAGACCTGGGACGTCCGCGGCGGCTCGCCGTCCGCCGAGGCCGTCGAGCTGTGGCACGCCGCCCCCGGCTGCGTCCGCTCCGCCGAGGCCTTCTCGCAGTCCGAGCGCTGGGAGTCGCTGGACACCGACGCCGCCCGGGGCTGCATCCGCGGGGTCGAGCACGCCTACTCCGTCGAGGGCGGCCTCGCCGTGCTGTACGGCAACCTCGCCGAGGACGGCTGCATCGTGAAGACCGCCGGCGTCGACGAGTCGATCTGGACGTTCAGCGGCCCGGCCGTCGTCGTCGAGTCCCAGGAGGACGCGGTCGAGGCGATCCTCGCCAAGCGGATCAAGGAGGGCGACGTCGTCGTCATCCGCTACGAGGGCCCCAAGGGCGGCCCCGGCATGCAGGAGATGCTCTACCCGACCTCCTTCCTCAAGGGCCGGGGCCTGGGCAAGGCCTGCGCGCTGGTCACCGACGGCCGCTTCTCCGGCGGCACCTCGGGCCTGTCCATCGGCCACGCCTCCCCGGAGGCCGCCTCCGGCGGCACCATCGCCCTGGTCGAGAACGGCGACACCATCGCCATCGACATCCCGGGCCGGACGATCTCCCTGGAGGTCCCCGCCGAGGTCCTGGACGAGCGGCGCCGCGCGCTGGAGGCCGCCGGCGGCTACCGGCCGAAGAACCGCGACCGCCAGGTCAGCCAGGCCCTGCGCGCCTACGCCGCGATGGCCACCTCCGCCGACAAGGGCGCCGTCCGGGACGTCAGCAAGCTCGGCTGACCCTCCCCGACAGGACCTCGCGAGGCGCCGTCCCGGCCACCGGGACGGCGCCTCCGCCGTTCCCTCCGGTTACCGGACGGCGCCTCCGCCGTTCCCCGCCCGCCGGGGATAATCGGACCCGTGACCCAGGAACCCACCCCCATCGCCCAGCCCGCCGGCGCCCCCGGGCCGGAGCCGATCCGCTGGTTCGGCACCAGCTGGGTCGACCGCGGCGGCGACTACCGGCTCCGCCGCGTCCTCGTCCCGATCGGGGCCCTGCTGGCCGCCGCGGCCGCCTCCTTCGTGCTGCGCCTCGCCGTGGACGGCATCCGGGTCGCCGACAACGGGGGCTTCCTCAACGGTCTGCTGGTCGCCGCCGTCGCGATCTGCTCGCTGCTCGCCGCGCTGCGCACCTGGAAGCTGCTCGCCGAGGGCAGGGAGAACCTGACCGGCTGGATGGCCGAGGACAGGTCGCTCGGCGTGGTCTGGGTGATCGGCGGCGTCGGCGCCCTGCTCGCCTACTTCGTCCGCAGCCTGCGCGAGGCCCCCGGCGAGGCCGTCCAGCGCGCCCGGTACGAGCAGGCGCTCGCCCGGTACGGGCGCCGGCAGGCGGGCCGCAGCGGCCGGCCCGGCGCCGGGGCGCGGGCCAGGCGCAGGCGCTGAGCCGCCGGGGGCGGTCACTCCTTGCCGCGGGCCCGCTTCACCGAACCGACCACCCCCGCGACTCCCAGGACCAGCGCGGCCGGGAACAGCGACAGGAAGAACGCCTCGAAGACGCCCGCGTCGCCGAGGAACAGCTGGGCCAGCGTGTTCAGGACGAGCAGCCCGCCCGCGGCCGGCATCGCCGCCTGCCAGGGGTGCTCGTTCGCCCACTTGCGCAGCCGCCGGTCCGCGGTGTCCCGGCGCAGCTGGCCGCCGACCGTGCCGACCAGGAAGAAGAAGAACAGGGCGACGCCGGCCGGACCGGCCAGCATGCTCAGCGACCAGTCCCCGTCGATCAGATCGATCACCAGGTCCGTCGCCCCCACCAGCGCACCGACTCCCGCGGCCGTCCGCCACGGGCCCAGGGTCGCCGCCGCGACGGCGACCTGCCGGTTCTCACGTCGGGACATCTCTCCGTGTGCCATGCCTCCACGGTGCGCCCCCGCCCATCCCCGGGCCATAGGGGAGAACCCCGAGATTCGCCCTAGGGGCCGTCTTCAGACCCCTGCCCGCAGAGTGGACGCCGCCGCGTGCGGCCGGGGTGCGGTGCGAGGATGGCGGCGGGACGGGAACGCGGCACCGGAGGCAAGGAGCGGCCATGACCAGCAGCGCGGCACACGGACAGAAGATCGCCTTCCTCGGCACGGGCAAGATCGGGGAGGCCCTGCTCTCCGGTCTGCTGCGGGCCGGCAAGAACCCGGCGGACGTCCTGGTGACCGCCCGCCGCCCCGAGCGGGCCGCCGAACTGGCCGCCCGGTACGGGGTCGGCGTGGTGGGCAACACCGAGGCCGCCAAGCTCGCCGACACCCTGATCCTCGCGGTGAAGCCGCAGGACATGGGCACGCTGCTGGACGAGCTGGCGCCGCACGTCGCCCCCGACCGGCTGGTGATCTCGGCGGCGGCCGGCATCCCGACCGCCTGGTTCGAGGCCCGGCTGGCGGCCGGCACCCCGGTGGTCCGGGTGATGCCGAACACGCCGGTGCTGGTGGACGAGGGCATGAGCGTCATCTCCGGCGGCTCGCACGCCACCGAGACGCACCTGGAGCGGGCGGAGGAGATCTTCCGCTCGGTCGGCAAGGCGCTGCGGCTGCCCGAGTCCCAGCAGGACGCGGCGACCGCGCTCTCCGGCTCCGGTCCGGCGTACTTCTACTTCCTGGTCGAGGCGATGACCGACGCGGGCATCCTGCTCGGCCTGCCCCGGCAGGTCGCGCACGACCTCATCGTGCAGTCGGCGATCGGCGCCTCGGTCATGCTGCGGGACTCCGGCGAGCACCCGGTGAAGCTGCGCGAGGCGGTCACCTCGCCGGCCGGCACCACCATCGCGGCCATCCGCGAGCTGGAGAACCACGGGGTGCGGGCGGCCCTGCTGGGCGCCCTGGAGGCGGCCCGGGACCGCTCCCGGGAGCTGGCCTCCGGCGGCAAGTGACCGCCGGGAGCGGCCGGTAGGGTCGCCCGTATGGCCTACGAACTGGTGATCTTCGACAACGACGGCGTCCTGGTGGACAGCGAGCCGCTCTCCAACCGGGTGCTCGCCGGCTACCTGACCGAGCTCGGCTACCCGACCACCGTCGAGGACTCCTACCGGGACTTCATGGGCACCGCCGCCCACCGCGTGCACGACGTGATCGCCGAGCGGCACGACGGCGCGCGGCTCCCGGAGGGCTTCGACGAGGCGTTCCACGGCCGGGTCTTCGACACCTTCGCCGCCGAGCTGACCGCCGTCCGGGGTGCCGAGACGCTGCTGAAGGAGCTTCAGCAGCGCGCCGTGCCCTACGGCCTGGCCTCGTCCGCGCACCACAGCTGGATCCGCGCCGCGCTGGACGTCACCGGTCTGCGCGGGTACTTCCCGGAGGCGCGGATCTTCAGCGCCCAGGATGTCGGCGTGGGCAAGCCCGCGCCCGACCTGTTCCTGCACACCGCCCGTACCCTCGGCGTCGATCCGGCGGCCTGCCTGGTCGTCGAGGACAGCCCGAACGGCGTGCTCGCGGCCCGCGCGGCCGGTATGGACGTGTACGGCTACACCGCCCTGACCGCCCCCGAGAAGCTGACCGCGGCCGGCGCCACCGGCCTGATCGCCGACCTCGCCGGGGTGCGCGCCCTGCTCGACCGGTAGCCGTCCCGGGGCGCACGCCCCCTCCCGCAATCGCGCGTCTGCGCCTACGCTCTCGCCACCGACCGCCGTACCGGCCAGTAGCGAGGTGCATGTGCCTACCGAGAGTGCCGACCGTTCCGGGAGCGACGCGGGGGACGGCGGCGGCCCGGTCACGCCGCGGCTGCGGGCCGGCCGGACGGCGCTGGCCGCGAGCTTCCTCCTCCAGGGCGTCACCTTCGCCCTGCTGGTCACCTGCATCCCGGAGGTCCAGGACCGGTACGGGCTGAGCGACGCGCTGCTGCCGGTCTTCCTGGCCGCGGTGCCGGTGCTGGCCGGGGTGGGGTCGATCGCCTCCGAGCGGCTGGTGCGCGGGGTCGGCGCGCGGGCGGTGCTGCGGGTGGTCCAGCCGGCGGTCTGCGCCACCCTGGCCGCCGCCGGCCTGGGCGACGCGCTCTGGCAACTGGCGCTCGCCCTGGGGGCCTTCGGCCTGCTGGTCGGCGCGCTGGACGCCAGTATGAACATGCTCGGGGTCGGCCTCCAGCACCGCTACGGCCGCTCGGTGATGCTCGGCTTCCATGCCGCCTTCAGCCTCGGCGGCATCCTCGGCGCGGCCCTCGCGGGCCTCGGCGCGCACGTCGACCTCGGCCTGCCGGTGCTGTTCGGGACGGCGGCCGGGGTGATCGCCCCGCTCGCGCTGCTGGCCGGCACGAGGCTCCCCGGGCCGGCCGAACTCGGCGACGCCGTACGGGAGGCCGCCGAGGCCGCCGCCCGGTCGATCCCCTGGCGCCCGCTGCTGCCGCTCTGCCTGGCGATGGCCTGCGCGTACATCGCCGACGCCTCGGTCTCCAACTACAGCGTCAAGTACCTGACCGACGGGCTCGGCAGCCCCGAGGACGTCGCCAAGCTCTCCTACCTCGGCTACATGGTGGCCATGCTGCTCGGCCGGGCGCTCGGCGACCGCGCGGTGCGGCGCTGGGGCGCCGTCCCGGTGGTGCGCTCCGGGGCCGCGCTGGCCGCGCTCGGGTTCGCCCTGGCCGCCGCCGCGCCCGCCGCCTGGGCCGGGATCGCCGGGTTCACCGTGCTGGGGCTGGGGATCTGCGCGATCATCCCGCAGGTCTTCGCGGCCGGCGGGCAGCTGTTCCCGGCCGACTCGGACGCCGCGGTGGCCCGGCTCAACCTGTTCAACTACGCGGGGTTCCTGGTCGGTTCACCGCTGGTGGGGGCCCTGGCGGACGCCAGCTCGTACCGCTGGGCGCTGCTCGCGCCGATGCTGCTGGTGCTGGCCGTCCTGCCGCTCGCCGACCGCTTCGCCCCGGTCGCGGCGGCCACCGCCCCCGCCCCCGCCCGCCCGGCCGTCCGGGACGCCGTTTAGGGCGCCTTCCTCGGGGCGCCTTCCTCAGCGCGTCTTCCTCAGGGCGCCTTCCTCAGGGCGTCGCCTTCCGGATCTCCTCCAGGGACTCCTGCAGGATCGCCTTCGCGTGGGTGAACCAGTCGGCGAGGACGGCGATCTCGGCCGGGGCGTAGTCGGCGAAGAGGCCGTTGATCCGCTCGTAGAACGGCCCGTAGACCTCCAGGATCCGGACCTGCGCGTCGGCCTCCAGCACCACCCGCACCCGGCGGCGGTCGCCCGGGTCGGCCTCGCGCCGGGCGTACCCGGCCTTCTCCAGCCGGTTGAGCACGCCGGTCACCGCGCCGGTGGTCAGCTGGGCGCGTTCGGCGAGGTCGCCGGCGGCCAGCGCCTCGCCGGCCATCGCCGCCTCGATCAGGAAGCCCAGACAGGTGAGGTCGGTGACGTTGAGGCCGAGCCGCGCCGCGATGTCCTGCTGGCCGAACTGCGCGAGCGCGATCATCCGGTCCATCGCGTAGAGCGCCTGCTCGGCCGTCGCCTCCGGGCGCGGCTTGCCTTCCACGAGGTATCTCCTTAGCATCTAAGTTACTTATCTTGCGAGATAAGACGTCCAGTGTTCGCGGCCGGCCGTCGTCGGGCGGGCCCGCGAACCCGTCCATCACACCAAACGAGGAGACATGGGCGCACACGGTGAACACGACATGGGCCACACCGTGGCCGGCTGGACCGGTACGGCCGTCACCACCCTCGGCTTCGCCGTCGCGGGCGTGGCGCTCGTCGCCGGCTCCGTCCCCGGGCTCTGGGCCGGCGCGGCGGTGACCGTCCTGGGGGCGCTCACCGCCTGGGCGCTCCACCTGGCCGGGTGGGGCAAGCCCACCGGGCCCCGTCCCCCGGGGCTGCGGCACTGGCGCACCCCCGACCCGGCCGGCCGCCGGGGCCACCCCGACTGCCTCGGCTGCAAGCTGGCCGGCCGCCGCCCCGCCCCGAGCACCGCCCCGGCCCCGACCGCCCCGGCCCCCGCCGGCGCGCCCGCCCCGGACGCGGGCGCCCGGGCCTGACGTCCGTACCGCCGGAGTTCAAGGACCCGTTGCCCGGCCGCACCGCCGCCACCCACTACGGTGGAGGCCATGCCCGACGCCGAGCGCGACACCTCCTGCGGCCTGCACCTCTTCTGGGACGAGGCGGTCACCGCCTACGACTTCGGCCCGGGCCACCCGATGGATCCGGCCCGGCTGTCGCTCACCATGCGCCTGGTGGAGTCCCTCGGCCTCGCCGCCGGGCCGGGCGTCACCGTCCGCGCCGCGCCCGCCGCCGGCGAGTCCACCCTCCGCCTGGTGCACACCGCGGAGTACGTCGAGGCGGTCAAGTTCGCCGCCGCCCACCCCGAGCGGCAGGACCGGCGCCACGGCCTCGGCACCGACGACAACTGGTCGTTCCCCGCCGTCCACTCCGCCTCCGCGCTGATCGCCGGCCAGTCGGTCGCCGCCGCGGAGGCCGTCTGGCGCGGCGAGACCCCGCACGCCGTCAACTTCGCGGGCGGTCTGCACCACGCGATGCCCGACCGGGCCTCCGGCTTCTGCGTCTACAACGACCCGGCCCTCGCCATCGCCCGGCTGCTCGAACTCGGCGCCGAGCGGATCGCCTACGTCGACGTGGACGTGCACCACGGCGACGGCGTCCAGGAGGCGTTCTGGGACGACCCCCGGGTGCTCACCGTCTCCCTGCACGAGCACCCCGCCACGCTCTTCCCGCAGACCGGCTGGGCCACCGAGACCGGCGGCCCGAACGCCGAGGGCACCGCCGCCAACCTCCCGCTGCCCGCCGGCACCGGCGACGCCGGCTGGCTGCGCGCCTTCCACGCCCTGGTGCCGGAGCTGCTCGCGGCCTTCCGCCCGCAGGTCCTGGTCACCCAGCACGGCGCGGACACCCATCTGGAGGACCCGCTGGCCCACCTCGCCGTCACCGTGGACGCCCAGCGGGCCATCGCCCAGGAGCTGCACGCGCTGGCCCACGAGCACGCCGGCGGCCGGTGGCTCGCCCTCGGCGGGGGCGGCTACGCCGTCGTCGACGTCGTCCCGCGGACCTGGACCCATCTGGTCGCCACCGCCGCCGGCCGGCCGATCGACCCGGCCACCGAGACCCCGGAGTCCTGGCGCGCCGAGGTCTACCGGCGCACCCGTCGCCCGGCCCCGCTGCGGATGACCGACGGCGCCCGCCCGGTCTGGCGCGACTTCGACGCGGGATACGATCCGGCCGACCGCCTCGACCAGGCGATCCTGGCCACCCGCCGCGCCGTCCTGCCGCACCACGGCCTGCTGCCCTGACCTGGCCGGCGAATCCGCGCCGTCCGCTTGTGGAGACCTGGTGCCCGGTCGCGTTCCGTGCGCAGGGCGACCGGTACAGACCGCCGATCGGCTACGTACTGCAACGGGCTTATCCCTCACCGTACGAGGACTGCGCTTCCCCCTCTTCCCACTGGTACCACCCATAACTACTCTGGGGATACACGTGTGCCGGTGGAGTCACCGGAGGGGAAGCCGGTGCCTTGCACACGGGTAAGGGTCGGGTGATGGTCATGAGTTCCGGCGAACGCCCCTTGCAGGACGTCGTCTTCCTGACCGTGGCCGAGGTGGCCGCGGTCATGCGGGTCTCCAAGATGACGGTCTACCGGTTGGTGCACAGCGGTGAGCTGCCCGCCATCCGGGTGGGCCGCTCGTTCAGGGTGCCCCAGCAGGCAGTGCACGAGTACCTCAAGGAGTCCTACGTGCGGCTCGAGAGCGCGTAGGCAGGCCGGTCCGTACGGGGTCCACCGCCGGTGGACCCCGCATCCGTTCGCCCCGGATTCGCCTGCGGTTCGCCTGCTCCGGGGAGCACGATTACGACCCTGGGCAAGTGGACGGTAGGCTGGACCCTCCGTCAGTCGTATGGACTCCGTCTCTCACGGGCGAGAGTCTCAGTGAGCGAGGGTTGTTCCGTGGGCTCTGTCATCAAGAAGCGTCGCAAGCGTATGGCCAAGAAGAAGCACCGCAAGCTTCTCAAGCGCACGCGCGTTCAGCGTCGCAACAAGAAGTAAGCGGCCCCGGCCGCGCCTTGCGCGCCCAGCGCTTCGCACCGCCCGCCCAGGCCCTCGTGGCCCGGGCGGGCGGTGTCGTTTCCCGGCCCGCCCCGGCGGCGCGGTACGGTGCACGCAGGTCGCCCGGGCCGAGGAATGGGGTGCAGCGCTGTGGGAACGGTCGTGCTCGTCACCGGCGTGGCCCGGCACCTGGGCGCCCGTTTCGCGGCCGAGCTGCGCCGCCGGCCCGGGGTGGACCTGGTGGTCGGCGTGGACGTGCAGCCGCCGCGCCCGGCACTGCGCGCGCTCGTGGAGCCGGACGGGCCCGCCGCGCCGTACCGGTTCCAGCAGCTGGACCTGCGCCGCCCCGCCGTGGCGCGGGTGATCGCCGAGCACGGCGTCGACACCGTGGTCCACCTCGCGGTCAGCGCCACCGGTCTTGGCTCCACCCACCGCTCCGCGGTGAAGGAGTCCAATGTGATCGGCACCATGCAACTGCTCGGGGCCTGCCAGAAGGCGCCGGGCGTCCGCCGACTGGTGGTGAAGTCGACCACCGGCGTCTACGGCTCGGCCCCGCGCGACCCGGCGGTGTTCACCGAGCGGACCCAGCCGAAGACCCTGCCGGGCGGCGGCTTCGCCAAGGACGCGGCCGAGGTCGAGGGCTACGTCCGCGGCTTCGCCCGGCGCCGCCCGGACGTCGCCGTCACGGTGCTGCGGTTCGCCAACATCGTCGGCCCGAACGCCGACACCCCGCTGAGCGACTACTTCGCGCTGCCGGTGCTGCCGACCGTGCTCGGGTACGACCCCCGGCTGCAGTTCGCGCACGAGGACGACGTGACCGAGGTGCTCTGCCGGGCCGCCTTCCCGGCCGAGCCGGGCACCGTGAACACCGGCACCTTCAACGTCGCGGGGGAGGGCGTGCTGCTGCTCTCCCAGTGCGCCCGCCGGCTGGGCCGGCCCACCCTGCCGCTGCTGCTGCCGGCGGTCAGCTGGATGGCCGGGCTGGCCCGGCGGAGCCGGCTGGTCGACGTCTCGCCCGAGCACCTGCGGCTGCTGACCCACGGCCGGGTGGTGGACACCACGCGGCTGCGGGAGGCGTTCGGCTACCGCCCCGCGTTCACCACCCCGGAGGCCTTCGCGGACTTCGCCGCCGCCCAGTCGCCGGGCCTGCTGCCGCCGCAGCGGCTGACCGCCGTCACCGACGGCCTGGCCGCGCTGCTCGGGCCGGAGTCCGGCCACCGGGCCGCCCGGGAGGCCGGCCGGCCCACCGACCCGGGCACCCCCGACCGACCGCACCGACCCAGGAGCTGAACCCGAATGAGTGCCGCCGCCGAGAACGGGCCGGGCGAGGCGAAGGTCATCCCGATCGAGTCCGCCCCCAGCTGGACCGAGCCGCCGGCCGAGGGCCCGGGCCTGGCCGACCGGGTCGCCGACGCGGTCGGCGGCGCGCTGGCCGGGCGGCTCGGCGCCGCCGCGACCCGCGCGTTCGGCAAGGGCTGGGAGGACCGCGCCGCCGACGGCCTGGCCTTCCTGCGCCGCCGGATCACCGGCGACTACGAGGTGGACGAGTTCGGCTTCGACCGGGAGCTCACCGAGGAGGTGCTGCTCGGGCTGGTGCGGCCGCTGGCGCGGACGTACTTCCGGGTCGAGGTGCGCGGGATCGAGAACATCCCGGCCGAGGGCGGCGCGCTGATCGTCGCCAACCACTCCGGGACGATCCCGCTGGACGCCCTGATGACCCAGGTGGTGATACACGACCACCACCCGCACCACCGGCACCTGCGGATGCTCGCCGCCGACCTGGTCTTCGTGCTGCCCGGGGTCAACGAGCTGGCCCGCAAGGCCGGGCACACGCTGGCCTGCAACGAGGACGCCCAGGCGCTGCTGGAGCGCGGCGAGCTGGTCGGGGTCTGGCCGGAGGGCTTCAAGGGGGTCGGCAAGCCGTTCTCCGAGCGGTACAAGCTGCAGCGCTTCGGCCGGGGCGGCTTCGTCTCCTCCGCGCTGCGGGCCCGGGTGCCGATCGTGCCGTGCTCGATCGTCGGGGCGGAGGAGACCTACCCGATGATCGGCAACTTCAAGACACTGGCCCGGCTGCTGGGCCTGCCGTACGTGCCGATCACGCCGACCTTCCCCTGGCTGGGCCCGCTGGGGGCGGTGCCGCTGCCGACCAAGTGGATCATCGAGTTCGGCGAGCCGATCGCCACCGACCGGCACCCGGTGGAGGCGGCGGAGGACCCGATGCTGGTCTTCGACCTGGCCGACGAGGTCCGCGAGACCATCCAGCACACCCTCTACCAGCTGCTGGTGCGGCGGCGCTCGGTGTTCTTCTGAGCGGTCCACGGCGCCCGGGACCGACGCGGCGGGGCCCCGGCGGACAGCTCGTCCGCCGGGGCCCCGCCGTTCGGCCGCCAGGTCAGCCGCCGAGGATCCGCAGGCCGGGCAGCAGGCCCGGGATCAGCGGGGGCACCTCGACGCCCTGCTGGGCGGCGCCGCCGCTCGCGGTGGGCGACTCGGACGGCTGCGCCGGGGACCGGTCGGGAGCCGGTGCCGGGGCGGGGGCGTCCGCGCTGGGCGAGGGCCTGGCCCCGGTGAGCCCGTTGGTGAGGTTGTCGACCAGCCCGCCGACCGGGGCCGGGACGACGTTGGACTCGCCGCTGGGAGCCGGAGCCGCCGGTCCGCCGGGGGCCGCGGGCGCCAGCGGAGCGGGCGCGCCGCCCTGCGGCGGGACCTGCGGGGTGCCGCCGGGCCTGCCGCTGACCGTGCTGCCGGCCGGTCCGCCGGTGGCACCGCCCTGGGCCGGTACCCCGCCGAGCAACGGGGCCGGGGCCGTGCCGACGGACGGTCCGCCCGGGGCGCCGGGCCCGCGGGTGCCGTCGCCCGCCCCGCCGTCGTCCGGCATACCGCTCTTGGCGGGCTGCTGGACCAGACGCAGGGGCGCGACGTCCTGGCTTATGTCGTCGAAGAGCTGGTCCACCAGATGGGCCTGCGGGATGAGCTGGACGGGGAGCCTGGACTGGACCTCGGCCCAGGTGCCGTCCTCGTCCTGGGCGAAGCCGGCCAGGGTGCGCATCGGGTCGAGCGAGCCGTTGTTGCGGTAGATGGCGCGCAGCAGGTCGCGGCCCTTGAGGGCGTCGCTGTGCATGTCGTCGAGGGCCTGGCGGACCTGGTCGACGGTGCCCGGGCTGAGCGAGCCGCCGGTGCCGGCGCGGCCGACCAGCGACCGGGCCTCGCCGAGGCGGGTGGCCGCGTTGTCGAGCAGCAGCTCGCCGCGCTCGCTGTCGGTGTCCGCGAGGTTGAGCCGCAGGCCCTCCAACCCGCGCTTCATGCCGTACAGCGGGTCGCCGGGGAGGGCGTTGCCGCTGGCGGCCGCGGCGCCGGCGAAGCTGCCGACGGCGAGGCCGGCGACCAGCCCGCCGATCGCGAACCGGCGGCTCCAGCGTCCGCGCGGCGCGGTGCGGACCGCCCGGTGGCGGCGCTGCCGCGGCACCGTGGCGCCCGGGCCGCCCGCGAAGGCCTGCTCGAACGCGGCCATCAGCTGGGCGCGTTGGACCGTCCGGACCTCGTGGCCGAGCTCCGGGGCGGGCAGCGCGCCGAGCGCGCCGACCGTGTCGATGAGTTCGGCCATCGCGGCCGAACCGGCGTTGCCGGTTGCGGTGTTGGCCGTTCCGTTGCCGTCGGCAGCGCGTTGCTCCGCCTGGTGGGCCTCCAGCGCCTCGGCGAAGGCCTTCGCCCGCCGGTGCTCCAGCACGTTTGCCGTCACGGGCCACACCTCCCTTCGTCGTTGTCGACACCCCGGCCTGCCGGACGGTTGCCCCGGCAAGCCAAAGCCACTCCATCGGGTGAGAGGTCGCAATTCGACTTGACCGCACGCCTGGTGGAGGCTTGCACCTTGGCCAACGAGCGGTGCGGGCGGTCGGTTACGCACGACTGATCATCGGACCGACCGTTCACCCGGATGTGTCGGGCCGCCGTCGAGGGTGACGGCGCGCCCGGCGGGACGCGGACGGGCGGGCCTATCTCCCCGGCCGCGTCCCCGGCCGCATCCCCGGGGTCCTCCCCGGAGCGCCGCCGGCCCGCCGCGCGTCGGCTCACCGCGCGTCGGCTCACCGCGCGTCGGGCGGGAGCAGCCGGGCCAGGGTGCGCACGGCGCGGTACTGGAGGGTCTTGATGGCCCCCTCGTTCTTGCCCATGATCCGGGCGGTCTCGGCGACCGAGAGCCCCTGCAGGAAGCGCAGCGTGACGCACTCCTGCTGCTGCGGGTTGAGCCGGCGGACCGCTTCGAGCAGGGCCGCGTTGGAGAGCGACTCCAACACCGAGTCCTCGGGGCTGCGTTCGCACTCGTTGGAGTCGAGCATCTCGCCCGTGGTGACCTCCAGCCGGAACCGGCTGGACTTGAAGTGGTCGGCGACCAGGTTGCGGGCGATGGTCACCAGCCAGGCGCCGAAGTCCCGGCCCTGCCAGGTGAACGTGCCGATCCGGCGCAGCGCGCGCAGGAAGGTCTCGCTGGTGAGGTCCTCGGCGGTGGCCCGGCTGCCGACCCGGTAGTAGATGTAGCGGTAGACGGTGTCCGCGTAGTGGTCGTAGAGCCGGCCGAAGGCCTCGCTCTCGCCCGCCTGGGCGCGCTCGACCAGCTCCATGATCGGGTTGTGCTCGGTCTCGTAGCCGGGGCCGGTGGTGGTGCGGGACCGGCTGCGGCCACCGGTGCTGCCGGCGCGGCCGCGGGTCCCGGCGCCGGCCGAGCCGGCCGCGGTGGTGCGCAGCAGCGGGGCACCGGGCTGGGCCGGGCCCTGGCCGAACGCGCCTCCGGCGGGCACCAGTTGGGGTGTGGCGGCGAGCTGGCTGCGGAGCATGGTGCGCAGCAGGTCCAGGCCGGTGGAGATCTGCCGGGGCGGGACCGGCCGGCCGCGGAGGCTGGTGCGGGAGCGCAGGGGCGCGGACGACGGGCGGGAGGGTGCAGGCGCGTCGTTCCGGACGGGTGGGTACACGGGACTCCCAGAGGCAGAACTGTGGACGGATCACCTCCGCCTGCGCGGAGAGCACGCCCGACCGCCCGGTCGTGCTGGGGCGGGTGGGTGACGTGCATCCAGGAGAGAATAACGCTTTGTGCAATGACAGCTACACCGTGTGGTCGAAGTGGTCGTTTGGGATCCGCATTGGGCACATATCCGGCCGACACTGACCGAACGTGTCGGCGATCGGCTGGCCCAACGTGACAGAACGAGTGCGTCAGGTGACCAATTCGGCGGTGTGGCGGGTGGTTTCCCGGTTCTTGGGCCCGATAACCCCTGACTTTCCCGGGCTGGCGAACGATCAGATCCGGTCACTGGCTGGCGAGTTCGGTCGATGGGGCCGGACGGCCCTGCGACGCGCGGGAGTTCGCCCGTACGGGCGGCATCGTCAGCGCGCGAATTGACCGGACTCACCCCGCCGGGGGCCCTCCGGGCGGGCGTCGCGCGGCGGACCCGCTCGGCGCGCGGCGGAGTCGCTCAGACCCGGTGGCGGCGGTGCAGGGCGACCCCGGCCGCGGCGGCGCCGGCGACCACGCCGAGCGCGGCGGCCGCCGGCAGCCCCACCCGGGCCGCCTTCCGCCCGGTCCGGAAGTCCCGGACCCGCCAGCCCTGCGCGCGGGCGTGCCGCCGCAGCGCGCCGTCCGGGTTCACCACGTACGGGTGGCCCACCAGCGAGAGCATCGGGATGTCGTTGGCCGAGTCGCTGTACGCGGCGCACCGGTCGAGGTCCAGCCGCTCCCGCCGGGCCAGCGAGCGCACCGCGGCCGCCTTGGCCGGCCCGTGCAGCAGCTCGCCGACCAGCCGGCCGGTGTACGCGCCGTCGCGCGCCTCGGCGACGGTGCCGAGCGCCCCGGTCATGCCGAGCCGGGCCGCGATGATCCGGGCCACCTCGACCGGGGCGGCGGTGACCAGCCAGACCCGCTGCCCGGCGTCCAGGTGCATCTGGACCAGCGCGCGGGTGCCCGGCCACACCTTGTCGGCGATGACCTCCTCGAAGACCTCCTCGCAGAGCGCCTCCAGATCGGCGGTCCGCTTGCCGGCGACCAGGCCCAGCGCGGTGTGCTGGGCGCCGGCCACGTGGTCCGGGTCCTCGGCGCCGTGCACCCGGAACCAGGTCTGCTGCCAGGCGAACCGTGCGATGTCCCGGCGGGTGAGGAAGCCCCGGCGGTAGAGGCCGACCCCGAGGTAGAAGATCGCGGCGCCGCGCAGGATGGTGTTGTCGCAGTCGAAGAAGGCGGCGGCGTGCGGGTCGTCCGGCTCGGGGGTGTGGTTCTCGGCGGGGGCCTTGGGCGCCTTGCCGCGCCTGGCCGGCCGTACGTCCCCGGCGGCCTCCCCGACGGTCTCCGCGGTGGTCTCCCCGACGGTCTCCGCGGCGACCTCCGCGGCGGTCTCCCCGGGGGCGGACGGCGCCGGTGCGGCCCGCAGGGCGGCCTCCGCCGCCTCGGCCGCGGCCTCGCCCGCCAGCGCGGCCCGCGAGCCGGTGGGGCGCTTTGCCTGGAGGAGCCTTCGGAGCACGGCCATGCCACCGAGCATAGCCAGCCACCTGTGCGGCGGCCGTGACGGCGACGTGCCCGGAGGGTGAACGGAGCGAAGCACGGTCGTGTCCGGCCCACCCGCGGGGGCGGCGCACAATGGCGGGGTGAGTCCACTGCTGCGACGCGACAAGAACCGGGGCCCGAAGCCGGCCGACCGGACGGTGACCCTGGTGGCCAAGCCCGGCTGCCACCTGTGCGACGACGCCCGGGAGGTGATCGTCCGGGTGACGGCCGAGCTGGGCGCGGCCTTCGAGGAGCGGGACATCACCCAGGACGAGGAGCTCCACCGGCTGTACTGGGAGCAGATCCCGGTCACCCTGATCGACGGTCGCCAGCACGACTTCTGGCGGGTGGACGAGAAGCGCCTCCGCACCGCGCTCGGCGCCTGACCCGCCCCACCGCGGGCGCGCCGCCCCCACCCGGCCGGAGGCGCCCGGACCCCCGCCGGACGGCGGGGGCGGTTCGCCGAATCGTTGTGAAGATTCCGCGCGCTCGGCTTGGGAGGCCCCCCGGTGCTCGGCTTACGATCGAACTCGTTTGCGCCCATGGGGGGCTGAGCACACGAGGAGTGCCGCCATGCTTCCCGGTCCGCCCCCCGGCATGCCCGCCGAGCCGTCGGCCGCCCGCGGAGGCTTCGCCGTGGTGGACGTCGAGGCGACCGGCCGCAGCCCCTGGCGGCACCGGATGGTCGAGGTGGCCGTGGTGCTGCTGGACGAGCGGCTCCGCCCCGAGGGCGAGTTCTGCACTCTGCTGGACCCGCTCGGCCCGGTCGGCCCGACCCATGTGCACCGGATAGCGCAGGAGGACGTCGAGGGCGCCCCGCGCTTTCGCGAGATCGCGCCGTTACTCCTGGACCTGCTGGCCGGCCGGGTGCTGGTCGGCCATCACGTCACCTGCGACCACGCGTTCCTGGACCGCGAGTTCGCCCGGATCGGCGTCCCGCTGCCGCCGGTGCCGTCGCTGTGCACGATGCGGCTGGCCCGCGACCACCTGCCGGAGGCCGGCGGGTTCGGCCTGGCGGCCTGCGTGGCGGCGGCCGGCCTGGGCGGGTTCGCCGCGCACACCGCGCTGGGCGACGCCCGGGCCACCGCCGCCCTGCTCCGCCACTGCCTGGGCGCGCCGTCCTGCCCGCCGGGCGACTGGGCCGAGCCGCTGCGGGAGGCGGCCCGGGTGCCGTGGCCGCGGCTGGGGCGGGCCCGGTCCGCGCCGGTGCCGCTGCTCCCGCGGGAACTCGTCCACGCGGCCCCGTCCGGCCTGCCGAACGGCCTGCTGTACGGCCCTCGGCCGCCCCTGGAACCGCCCCCGGCGATGGCCCTGAAATCATCCGGTGCTATGGGTTCGACGGCGTGATGCGCATCACTGTGCGTGGACAAAACGGACACCATCTTTGTGCACACGTTCACAAACGCATAGCCTGGCTGCCAAAGCCCAGCTTCACCCACAGGAGCACCGTGGCAATCGGCCGATCACCACAGAGCAGTTCGCAGACGCCCGACCAGGGCGCCGCGCGCCGACCCTCGCGTGCCCGGGGCATCCCGGAGGCGACGGTCGCCCGGCTGCCCCTCTACCTGCGCGCGCTCACCGCGCTCTCCGAGCGCTCGGTGCCGACCGTCTCCTCCGAGGAGCTGGCCGCCGCGGCCGGGGTGAACTCCGCCAAGCTCCGCAAGGACTTCTCCTACCTGGGCTCGTACGGCACCCGCGGGGTCGGCTACGACGTCGAGTACCTCGTCTACCAGATCTCCCGCGAGCTGGGCCTGACCCAGGACTGGCCGGTCGTCATCGTCGGCATCGGCAACCTCGGCCACGCGCTCGCCAACTACGGCGGCTTCGCCTCCCGCGGCTTCCGGGTCGCCGCCCTGCTGGACGCCGACCCGGCCGTGGTCGGCAGCAGCGCGGCCGGCCTGCCGGTGCGCCACATGGACGAACTGGAGTCCATCGTGGAGAGCCAGCACGTCTCGATCGGTGTCATCACCACCCCGCCCGGCGCCGCCCAGCAGGTCTGCGACCGGCTGGTCGAGGCCGGCGTCACCAGCATCCTGAACTTCGCCCCGACCGTGCTGACCGTCCCGGACGGCGTGGACGTGCGCAAGGTGGACCTCTCCATCGAGCTGCAGATCCTCGCCTTCCACGAGCAGCGCAAGGCCGGCGACGAGCCGGACCGCACGGAGTCCGTGCTCGACCGCGCCCCCGGTCCGGTCCGCGCCGCCGCCGCCAAGCTGCGCCGCGCGGCCGGCGGCAACGGCAAGCCCCGCACCGCCGCCGAGTCGGCCAAGGACGCGGAGCCGGCGGCCAAGGGCAAGCCCGGCAAGACCGGCGAGGGCGAGCTGTCGGCGGTGATGCCGGCATGAGCGGGACCGAGATTCGTGGGACCAGGGGGCGGGCGTGAGTCTTCTCGTCGTAGGGCTGAGCCATCGCACGGCCCCCGTCGGCGTGCTGGAGCGGGCCGCGCTGACCGGTGAGGTGCCGACCCGGCTGCTGCACGACGCGGCCGAGTCCGCGACCGTCGCCGAGGCCGCGCTGCTCAACACCTGCAACCGGATCGAGCTGTACGCGGACGTGGACAAGTTCCACGCCGGCGTCGCCGAGCTGTCGCTGCTGCTCGCCCACCACAGCGGGGTGGACCTGGAGGCGCTGACCTCGCACCTCTACGTCCACTACGAGGACCGCGCGGTCCACCACCTCTTCTCGGTGGCCTGCGGCCTGGACTCGATGGTGGTCGGCGAGGGCCAGATCCTCGGCCAGCTGCGCGACGCGCTGGCCCGGGCGCAGGAGGAGCACACCGCCGCGCGCGGTCTGAACGAGCTGTTCCAGCAGGCCCTGCGGGTCGGCAAGCGGGCGCACAGCGAGACCGGCATCGACAAGGCCGGCCAGTCCCTGGTGACCTTCGGCCTGGAGCAGGTCGCGGCCGGCGCCGGCCCGATCGCGGGCAAGCGGGCCCTGGTGGTCGGCGCGGGCTCGATGAGCTCGCTGGCCGCCGCCACCCTGGTCCGCGCGGGCGTCACCGACCTGCTGATCGCCAACCGGACCGCCGAGCGCGCCGAGCGCCTGGTCGAGATCCTCGGCGGCGACGTCGCCCGCACCCTGGAGCTGGCCAAGGTCCCCGAGGCGCTGGCCGACGTCGACCTGGTGATCTCCTGTACCGGCGCGGCCGGCGTGGTGATCAGGGCCGAGGACGTCGCCGCCGCCCTCGCCGCGCGCGGCTCCGCGACCCCGCTCGCCTTCCTCGACCTCGCCATGCCGCGCGACGTCGACCACGCCGTGCACGAGCTGCCCGGCGCGCTCCTGGTCGACCTGGAGAGCCTCTCGCACGCCCACGCCGCCACCCCCGGCGCCGGGGACGTCGACGCCGTCACCGGCATCGTCGCCGAGGAGGTCGCCGCCTTCGGCGCCGCCCAGCGGGCCGCGCGGATCGCCCCGACCGTGGTCGCGCTGCGCGCGATGGCCTCCGAGGTGGTCGCCGCCGAGCTGGGCCGCCTGGACTCCCGGCTGCCCGGTCTGGACGAGCGCTCCCGCGCCGAGATCGGCCAGACCGTCCGCCGGGTCGTCGACAAGCTGCTGCACGCCCCCACCGTGCGGGTGAAGCAGCTGGCCGCCGAGCCCGGCGGCGCCTCCTACGCGGAGGCACTGCGTGAACTGTTCGACCTCGACCCGGCCGCCGTGCACGCGGTCTCGGGCACCCCGATCGGCACCCAGCAGCCTGCGGGCGGGGGCGCCGGATGAACCGTCAGCCATCCCACGAGTACCACCGGGACGATCACCCCATGAATGGTCAACCGCTCACCGGCCAGGCACCGGACACCACCGCGGCACCCCTGCGGCTCGGCACCCGGCGCAGCGCGCTCGCCATGGCCCAGTCGGGCATGGTCGCCCGCGAGGTGACCCGCCTCACCGGGCGCCCCGTCGAACTGGTGGAGATCACCACCTACGGCGACACCTCCCGCGAGGCGCTGGCCCAGATCGGCGGCACCGGGGTGTTCGTCTCCGCGCTGCGCGACGCGCTGCTGGAGGGCCGGATCGACTTCGCCGTCCACTCGCTCAAGGACCTGCCCACCGCGGCCCCCGAGGGCCTGGTGCTGGCCGCCGTCCCCGAGCGCGAGGACAGCCGCGACGCCCTGGTGGCGCGCGAGGGCCTGGCGCTCGGCGAGCTGGTGGAGAAGCTGGCCGGAGCCGGCCGCCCGGCCCGGATCGGCACCGGTTCGCCGCGCCGGATGGCGCAGCTGAACGCCTGGGCCCACGCCCGCGGCGCCCAGCTGGAGACCGTCGCGATCCGCGGCAACGTGGACACCCGGATCGGCTTCGTGGCCTCCGGCGAGCTGGACGCCGTGGTGCTGGCCACCGCCGGCCTGAACCGGCTCGGCCGGTCCGCCGAGATCACCGAGCACCTCGACCCCGAGCTGATGACCCCGGCCCCGGGCCAGGGCGCGCTGGCCGTCGAGTGCGCCGCCGCCGACACCGCCCTGGCCGCCGCGCTGGCGGGCCTCGACCACGCCCCCACCCGGGCCGCGGTGGCCGCCGAGCGCGCCCTGCTCGCCACCCTGGAGGCCGGCTGCTCCGCACCGGTCGCCGCGCTGGCCGGCTGGGTCCACCGATCCGAACTGCGGCTGGAGGGCGTGGTCGGCACCACCGACGGCGCCACCCTGCTGAAGATGTCCGCCCACGGTCCGATCGTCCTCGACGAGGCCGCCGAGCAGCAGGCGGCGGCCCTCGGCCGCGCGCTGGCGGCCCGGCTGCTCGACGCGGGCGCGGCCGCCCTGATGGGGGAGCGAGCCCGATGAGCCCCACCGCCGCCACCGACAGCCCGTTCCCGGCCGACAGCCCGTTCGGGGGCACGGTCCCCGCGACCGGCCGGTGCACCTTCCTGGGGGCGGGCCCGGGCGACCCGGGCCTGCTGACCCTGCGCGCGGTCGAGGTGCTGGCCTCGGCCGACGTCCTGGTCGCCGACCCGCTGACCGCCGCCGCCGTGCGCAGCCACTGTCCGTCGGGTGTGCAGGTGCACACCCCCGGTGCGGACGGGCCGGACTTCGACCTGGCCGGGCTGGTCGCCGAGGCCGTGCGCTCCGGCAAGCACGTGGTGCGGACCGTCGACGGCGACCCGGGCCTGGACGGCTGCGCCGCCGAGGAGATGCTCGGCTGCGCGGGCGCCGGGATCGCCTTCGAGGTGATCCCGGGTGTCGCCCAGTCGGTCGGCGTGCCGGCCTACGCGGGTGTGCCGCTGCGCGGCGCCGCCGGGACCGACGTCCGCTTCGTGGAGGCCGGCGCGCTGCTGGCCGGCTCCCCGGTGGACCTGGGCGCGCCGGAGACCACCCTGGTGGTGCGCACCACCCTCGGCCAGCTGCCGGCCACCGCCAACGCGCTGGTCGCCAACGGCCGCAAGCCGGAGTCGGCGCTCAGCGCGACGCTCTCCGGCACCACCACCCGTCAGCGCACCTTCACCGCCACCCTGGCCACCATCGCGGCCGACCTCAAGGCCGCCCGGGTGCTGCCCGCGCCGGTCTCCGCCCCGGTGGACCCGGCCACCCCGGTGATAGCCGTGGTCGGTGAGCAGGTCGCCCACCGCTCCTCGCACTCCTGGTTCGAGACCAAGCCGCTGTTCGGCTGGAACGTCCTGGTGCCGCGCACCAAGGAGCAGGCGCACGGCCTGTCCGAGCAGCTGCGCTCGTACGGCGCGGTGCCGCAGGAGGTGCCGACCATCGCGGTCGAGCCGCCGCGGACCCCGCAGCAGATGGAGCGGGCGATCAAGGGCCTGGTCACCGGCCGGTACGAGTGGATCGCCTTCACCTCGGTGAACGCGGTGCGCGCGGTGCGCGAGAAGTTCGAGGAGTACGGCCTGGACGCCCGGGCGTTCGCCGGGATCAAGGTCGCGGCGGTCGGCGAGACCACCGCCCAGGCGCTGGTCGACTTCGGCGTGAAGCCGGACCTGGTGCCGTCCGGCGAGCAGTCCGCCGCCGGGCTGCTGGAGGACTGGCCGCCGTACGACCCGGTGTTCGACCCGATCGACCGGGTGCTGCTGCCGCGCGCCGACATCGCCACCGAGACCCTGGTGGCCGGCCTGGTCGAGCTGGGCTGGGAGGTCGACGACGTGACGGCGTACCGGACGGTGCGCGCCTCGCCGCCGCCGGCCGAGACCCGTGAGGCGATCAAGGGCGGCGGCTTCGACGCGGTGCTGTTCACCTCGTCCTCGACCGTGCGGAACCTGGTCGGCATCGCGGGCAAGCCGCACAACGTGACGGTCATCGCCTGCATCGGCCCGGCCACCGCGAAGACCGCCGAGGAGCACGGCCTGCGGGTCGACGTGATGGCCCCGGCCCCGTCGGCCGCCGCGCTGGCGCAGGCCCTGGCAGACTTCGGCGCCAAGCGCCGGGACACCGCGACCGCCGCCGGCGAGCCGGTCTACCGGCCCAGTGAGCGCCGTCCGGGCTCGCGCCGCAAGGCCGCGCGCTGAATCCAGGCCGGGAGCGGACCACCCGGACCGCCCCCGGCGCCCGCACCACCGTTCGGAGAGAGAAGCCGTGTCCGCTGAATTCCCGTACGTCCGCCCGCGCCGGCTGCGCTCGACCCCGGCGATGCGCCGGCTGGTCGCGGAGACCAGGCTGCACCCGGCGGAGCTGATCCTGCCGCTGTTCGTCCGCGAGGGCGTGCGCGAGCCGGTCCCGGTCGCGTCGATGCCGGGCGTGGTCCAGCACACCCGGGAGACGCTGCGCAAGGCCGTCACCGAGGCGGCCGAGGCGGGCCTGGGCGGCGTCATGCTGTTCGGCGTCCCCGAGACGCAGGACGCGACCGGCACCGAGGGCACCAACCCGGACGGCATCCTCCAGCAGGCGATCCGGGACGTGGTCGCCGAGGTCGGCGACGCCCTGGTGGTCATGTCCGACCTGTGCCTGGACGAGTACACCGACCACGGCCACTGCGGCGTGCTGGCCGCGGACGGCTCGGTGGACAACGACGCCACCCTGGAGCGCTACGCCGAGATGGCCCGGGTGCAGGCGGACGCGGGCGTCCACCTGGTCGGCCCGTCCGGGATGATGGACGGCCAGATCGCGGTGGTCCGCAAGGCGCTGGACGAGGCCGGCCACCAGGACGTCGGCATCCTCGCCTACACCGCCAAGTACGCCTCGGCGTTCTACGGCCCGTTCCGGGAGGCGATCGGCTCCTCGCTGAAGGGCGACCGCAAGGCCTACCAGCAGGACCCGGCCAACGCCCGGGAGGCGCTGCGCGAGCTGGAGCTGGACCTCGCCGAGGGCGCCGACCTGGTGATGGTCAAGCCGGGCATGGCCTACCTGGACATCCTGCGCCAGATCGCCGACGCCTCGCCGGTGCCGGTCTCCGCGTACCAGGTGTCCGGCGAGTACGCGATGGTGGAGGCCGCCGCGGCCAACGGCTGGATCGACCGGGAGCGGATGATCCTGGAGACGCTGACCTCGCTGCGCCGCGCCGGTGCCGAGCAGATCCTCACCTACTGGGCCGTCGAGGCCGCCGCGATGGTGAAGTAGCCCGGTCCGGACGCACCGAAGGCCGGGTCCCGCCCCCGAGGGGTGGGACCCGGCCTTCGCGCGTGCTACCAGCCGCCGATGTGGGCGAAGCCCTCCTCGCCGCCGACCACGTCGGTGGAGGTGGCGGCGCCCCAGCCGTGCGCACCGGTGAGGATGTGCGAGGTGTGGGCGATGCCGCCCCACTCGCCGGCCGCGAACACCGGGTGGGCGGAGGCGATGAACTCGGCGCCGCCGGCCAGGCCGACGTGCGCGGACGCCGCCGGGGCGGCGAGGCCGGCCAGTGCCAGCGCGCCGACGGCGGTCAGAGCGATCTTGCCCAGCTTGCTCTTCATGGATCTCTGCCCTCTCTTCCGGAGCGCCCCCTGCGGGCGCTCTGCCTCTGGTGTGTGCTCCGGTCGGTGCCGGGGTCCCGCCCCGGCCCGGGAGCACCCGGGTGCCGTCCAGCACGGCGCCCCGCGCGCCGCGCCGACGGCCCGTCACCGGCCGGACGGCGGCCGTGCGGTGCGGCCGGCCGTCCGGTCCGGTACGCCCGGAGGGCCCGGGGACCAGACGTCCCCGGGCCCTCCGTCGCGCCGTGCGGCCGGATCAGCCGATCAGGTGCGAGACACCCGCGTCGCCCGAGGACTGGGTGTTCTGGCCGACGTTGCAGATCTGCTTCGGGGTGCTGTTGAGGACCGGCACCTCGACCGGGACGGCCACGCCGAGGACGGCGACCGCGATGTTGTGGACCTCCGGCAGGCAGATGTTCGCGTTGT
Source organism: Kitasatospora misakiensis (assembly GCF_042656005.1). Taxonomy (NCBI): domain Bacteria; kingdom Bacillati; phylum Actinomycetota; class Actinomycetes; order Kitasatosporales; family Streptomycetaceae; genus Kitasatospora; species Kitasatospora misakiensis. The sequence goes on from NZ_JBHSOF010000010.1 coordinate 85,361, forward strand.
CGAGGGTGTGGAAGTTCGGGCTGTGGTCGCCGTGGGTGCCGGTCTGGTTGGTGCCGCCGTTGCCCTGGACCGAGACGGCCGAGCCGTCCGAGTCGGCGATGGCGGAGGCGGAGCCGGCGGACATCGCGATGGCGGCGGCGGCCAGACCGGCGGCGGCGAAAGACTTCTTGATCATTTCGGTGTTCCTCTCAGGGGTGAATCGGGGAGCGATTCGAAGGGTGGATTCAGGGGGGTGACGCGACTGGGGACGAGCGGGTCAGCCGATCAGGTGGGAGACGCCCGAGTCGCCCTTGGTCTGGGTGCCCTGGCCCTGGGTGCAGTACTGCTTGCCACCGCTGTTGGCGATCGGGACCTCGACCGGGACGGCCACACCGAGAACGCCGACCGCGATGTTGTGGATCTCGGGGAGGCAGACGTTCGCGTTGTCCAGGAAGTGGAAGTTCGGGCTGTGGTCACCGACGGTGCCGGTGAAGTTGGTGCCGCCGTTGCCCTGGAACGACCCGGCGGAGCCGTCCGAGTCACCGATGGCCGAGGCCGGCGCCGCGGCGACGGCCAGCGCGGCGGCGGCCAGGCCGGCGGCCGCGAAGGACTTCTGGATCATGGGGAGATCCCTCTCTGAAAAGCTCTTGGTTTCCGTGCGTACAACGCGTACAACGCTCAGACCCGGTCTGCGGTCACTGACGCTCAGATCAAAGAATGACGGCACGGAAGGTTACGGGGATTTTTGAAAAGAGTCCGGGAGGCTCGGCGGTCGGGTGTTTCTTTTCGGATTATTAGCCCGAACCGGCTAACCGCCGCAATCCGGGATCCGGGTGGGTCGTTGAGCACATTGCTTTCGGCTGCGCCCGCGCAGCCTTCCCATGAGAGATCTCCAGTACGGACAGGCAGAACGGTGAAAAGCATGAGGTTCTCCAAGCGGGCCGGCGCGATGCTGCTGGCGGTCGGTGCGGGCGTGCTCGCCTCCCAGGGGGCGGCGTCCGCCGCCCCGGTCGGTCCCGAGCAGGTGGGGGCGCTGGAGGACAAGCTGGCGACCCAGCAGGTGCCGGTGGACATTCCGGTGGCGCCGCTGGACAGCCGGATCTCGGGCGGCATCCCGACCTCGCTGGTGATGCCGCCGGTGCCCGCCCACACCACCGGCGACGCGCTGATCCCGGAGCGCATCGTGCCCGCCCTGGGTACCGGCAAGGTCGGCCCGACCGCCAAGGCCGAGCTGCCGCTGCCGCTGCTCGACCGGGGCGCCGACCTCGGCGAACTGCTGCTGGACGCCCCGGCCGCGCCGCTGCACGCCGACACCCCCGGGATCGGCCTCGGCAAGCCGCTCTCGCTGGCCCAGGACGGCACCGGCCAGCTCGCCGACGGCCGGGTCAAGATCGACGAGATCGACCCGCGGCTGATCACCGGCGCGGTGCAGGCCGTGCCCGGCGCCAGCGCCACCCTGGGCAACGAGGACGAGCGGATCTCGGTGACCGACTCGGTGGACAACCTGGCGACCACCACGACGGCCACCGCCACCGGGGTCGTCCAGGAGACCGGTCTGGCGGGCCTGGCCCAGCTGTAGGACCGAAGCTGCAGGGCCGGAGTCGTAGGGCCGAAGCTGTAGGGCCGAACGCCGGGAGCCCGGCACCCCGTGTCGCAGGACGGGGTGCCGGGCTCCCGGCGTTCGCGGTGTGGTGCCGCCGCGGCGGCTCAGCCGGGCAGCGCGCCGAGCAGCCCGCCGACCACCGGCAGGTCGCGCGGGCCGCCGCCGGCGCTGAGCGGGCCGGTCAGCAGGTCGGTGCCGACCGGCGCCAGGCCCGAGTTCTCCGGCTGGACGGTCGCGCCGTTGTTCAGCACGTCGGCGGAGGAGTTGGCCCACGGGTCCAGCCGGAGGTCCTTGACCGGCGCGATGCCGTAGCCGAGGCCGGTGGTGGTGCCGCCGAGCGCCTGGGCGACGTCGGTCTTGGTCAGGGCGGCGCCGCCCTCGGCGGGGGCCGCGTGCGCCGCTCCCGCGCCGGCACCGCCGAGCAGCACCGCGGCGCCCAGGGCGGCGGCGAGGCCGGCCCCGCTCTTCTTCGAAACCATGCGCAATCACCTTCGGGGGGAGGAAGTCCCCGGGCGACCGGACCGCGCCCGGGTACGCCGAACCGCCCCCCGGCCGGCGGGCCGGGGGGCAGTGCGGGCGGAACGCGTGCCGATCGGGATCAGCAGTCGTCCATGTCGTGGTGGTGGTGCTCGGCCTCCGCGTTGATGCAGGTGTTGCCGAACGCCGGGTTCAGCAGACCGATCACGTCGATGGAGTTGCCGCACAGGTTCACCGGGATGTGCACCGGGACCTGCAGCTGGTTGCCGGAGACGACACCGGGCGAGCCGGCGGCGACGCCCTCGGCGCCGGAGCTGGCGGAGGCACCGCCCGCCGCGCCCAGCACCAGGCCGGCAGCGGCGGCGGAGAGGACGGCGGCCTTCTTCACGTTCTGCATGGGGGTTGATCTCCTCGATCACACACGGGTTGAGCGGACCGCACCCCGCCGGCGGCGGGGTGCGGCACGGGTACGGGGAAACCGCGGCCGCCGGGTCGGCGGCCACCGGTTCAGCCCTTGTTGATGCAGGTGTTGCCGAACGCCGGGTTCAGGATGCTGATGATCCCGATGGAGTTGCCGCAGACGTTGATCGGGACGTGCACCGGGATCTGGATCTGGTTGCCGGAGAGCACGCCCGGGGAGCCGGCGGCGACACCCTGGGCACCGGAGCTGGCGAACGCGCCGCCGGCCGCACCGACCACCAGGCCGGCGGTCGCGAGGGACAGGGCGGCAGCCTTCTTGAGGTTACGCATGTGGTTCTTCCTCCGATTTCTGCCCGACCGTCTGTGGAATAGTCGGGAGCCGGGCGAGGGGAAATCCTGGCCCGTTGGCGTCTGGGAATGCCGTGATTGTCACTCGGGCGGCCCAGATGGCGCGTGTCGCCCATGGCTCGGGCGATGAGCGGCCGCCGCGGTACCGTGCGTCGCGAACGATTCCCGCACGGCCGGGAAGAATTCGCATCGACGCGCGACCGGGAGGAATTCCGGACGGGCTTGGACCGGCGGCGGATCTCCTCGTCGTAGCGGGGCGGGTGGAGCGTGTTCCGACTGGGAGAACGAGGCGCCGGGCCGGGGGAAACGGTCGGACGCGGCAGTCACCCGAATGCCCGGCCGGTGGGGCCGTTCCTCCGGACGGGTGACAACGGGGGTGCCCTCGCAACCGGGCTGACCGGGCCTCGTTGGAGATGTCGCACTCCCCGTGCATCTCTGTCGAACAGTCAGGAGGCTCCTCATGAGCATCAAGAAGACGGCCGCCGTCGGCGCCGCTGTTGTCGGCATCGTGGCCGCCGGTGCCGGCACCGCGATGGCCAGCTCCGGCGCCGAGGGTGTTGCCGCCGGTTCCCCCGGTGTCATCTCCGGCAACCAGCTGCAGGTTCCGATCCACATCCCGGTCAACCTGTGCGGCAACACCATCAACGTGATCGGTCTGCTGAACCCGGCGTTCGGCAACACCTGCGTCAACCACGGCTGATCGTTCCTCGGTCCGGCCGGTGCGAGCCGCCGCTCCCGCGCTTCCCTCCTGGGGTGCGGAGTGGCGGCTCGCGGCGTTCCCGGGGCCGGACCGATCCGGCCCGGCCCCGGGGGCCGACCGGGCCCGGCACCCGCCACCTGCGCGGATGTTCCGTCCGCGACCCGCCGTCCGGCCACCGGGCGGGCTGCCCGCCCGTGCGGCGGCGGCCGTGTCGTAGGCTCGCCCGGCGTCGCGGTGTCGGTTCGGCGCGCCGGTCACGAGTGGGGCGGGGAGTACCAGAGCTGATGAGCACGGCATCGAGCACCGAGTCGTCGGGGGGTGGCGCGGGCGTGCCCTCGTCGTCCTCCACGCCGTCGTCCTCCACGCCGTCGCCCTCGTCGCCGAGGACGGCCGACGGGGCGGACGGCGCGGAGCGGCCGGCGGCTCCGCGGCCCGGCCCGGGCCGGTTCGGTGCCCTGGTGGACCGCTTCGCACCGGCGCTCGGCGCGTACGCGATGGTCAAGGCGACCGGCCTGACCGTCTTCCTGCTGCTGCTCTCGCACACCGAGGACTTCCTCAAGAAGGACCCGGGGCGCGGCGGCGGCGCCCGGCCCTGGGACGTGCTCGGCACCTGGGACGGCGTCTGGTACCAGCGGATCGCCGAGAACGGCTACGACCCGCAGTTGATCCCGCTGCACGGCTACCCGCTGGCCACCTACTACGAGAACTCGGCGGCGTTCTTCCCGCTCTACCCGTGGCTGATGCGGCTGGTCGGGGCGGTGACCGGGCTCGGCCCGTACGGCTCGGGCATCGTGGTCTCGGTGCTCGCCTCCTTCGTCGCCGCGGCCGGGATCTTCGCGATCGCCGAGCGGCTCGGCGGCTTCCGGGCCGGCGTGATCGCGGCGGTGGTCTGGGGCCTGTTCCCGGGCTCGGGCGTGGAGTGGGCGGTCTACTCCGACTCGCTCTTCGTCGCCCTCTCGGCCTGGGCCTGCTACTGCGTGATGACCCGCCGCTGGCTGACCGCCGGGGTGCTCGCCCTGGTGACCGGGCTCAACCGGCCGACCGCGGCCACGCTGATCGCCGCCGTCTCGATCGCCGCGCTGGTGGCGCTGGTCCGGCGCACCGACGGGGTGGCCCGGCCGCTGACCGCGATGCTGATCACCCCGTGGGGCATGCTCGGCTACATCGCCTGGGTCGGCTGGCGGATGGGCGACTGGACCGGCTACTTCAAGCTCCAGCGCGGGGCCTGGAACCGCTACTTCGACTGGGGCGCGTCCACCGCGCGCAGCACCCTGGACACGATCACCGGGCACTGGACGTTCTGGCAGTCCAACCCGGCGCCGGACCTCATCGCGGTGGCCCTGCTGATCGCCCTGCCGGGACTCCTGGTGCTGCTGCTGCGGCTGCGGCCGCCGCTGGTCCTGGTGGTCTACACGCTGATGACCGTCTTCATGGCGCTGAGCAGCAACCAGATCTACGGCAACATCTCGCGCTACCTGCTGCCGGCCTTCCCGCTCTGCATCGGCCTGGCGGTGGCGCTGCGCCGGCTGCGGCCGAGCACGGTGGCCGGGCTGTTCGCGATGCCGGCGGTGGCGGCCGGCTGGTACGCGGGGTACGCGCTGTTCGAGCTCGGCATCCCGTAGGCCGACCGGGGCCGGTCCCTGGGGGCCGAAGCGGTCCCGCACGGGATCATCCGTCGGCGGACGGTCGTTGCTAACCTCGGAACCATGACGACCAGCCCGCCCGCGCGGCAGATCCGTGACATCTCCGGCCTGCTGGACCACGCCAGCCATGTGCTCGCGACCCGGATGGCGGCCGCCTTCACCGAGCTCGGGATCACCCCGCGCGCGTACTGCGTGCTCTTCCACGCGATGGAGGCCGAGCGCACCCAGATCCAGCTGGCCGAGCTGGCCGACCTGGACAAGACCACCATGGTGGTGACCGTCGACGAGCTGGAGAAGGCCGGGCTGGCCGAGCGCCGGCCGTCCGCCGTCGACCGCCGGGCCCGGATCATCTCGGTCACCGGGGCGGGGGAGCGCGCCGTCGAGCGGGGTACGGCGATCGCCGACCGGGTGCACCGGGAGGTGCTGGAGGCGCTGCCGGACGACGAGCGCACCGCCTTCGTCTCGGCGCTGACCCGCCTGGTGGGCGGCCCGCTGGCCGAACCGGTGGAGAGCGAGCGGACGGTCCGCCGCGCCCGCCGCTCCCGGGGATGATGTCGCTGATGTCACGAAGAGGATCATCCGGCAGGAGATTCTCCGGGAAAAGATAGTCCACAACAAAACCATCTGTTAGCGTCTTACCCGGTACTCGACGACCGGGAGACCCACCATGACCACGCACGCCCCGATGAAGCACGACCCGACCGCGCCGCGACCCGCCTCGGCGGAACCGGCCGGGAGCGCCCCGCCCAGGACCTCCCCGACCCGCTCCCGGGCGCTCGCCCTGGCGGTGCTCTGCGCGGGGATGCTGATGATCGTCCTGGACGGCTCGATCGTCACCGTCGCCCTGCCGGCCATCCAGCGGGACCTCGGGTTCACCTCCGCCGACCTCACCTGGACCGTCAACGCCTACCTGATCGCCTTCGGCGGGCTGCTCCTGCTCGCCGGCCGGCTCGGGGACCTCGTCGGCCGCCGGAAGGTGTTCGTCGCAGGGCTGCTGCTGTTCACCGCGGCCTCGCTGCTCTGCGCGCTCGCCACCGACCAGGGCATGCTGATCGCCGCCCGCTTCCTGCAGGGCGTCGGCGGCGCGCTGGCCTCCTCGGTCAGCCTCGGCATGATCGTCACGCTCTTCCCCGAGCCGGGCGAGCGCGGCCGCGCCATCGGCGCGTTCAGCTTCGTCGGCGCGGCCGGCGCCTCGATCGGCCAGGTGCTCGGCGGCATCCTCACCGAGGCGCTGGACTGGCACTGGATCTTCCTGATCAACCTGCCGCTCGGCCTGGCCGCCGCCCTGCTGGCCCTGCGCGTGCTGGCCCCCGACCGCGGGCCCGGACTGCGGGCCGGCGCCGACGCCCTCGGCGCGGTGCTGATCACGGCGGCGCTGATGCTCGGCATCTTCACCATCGTCGGCACCGCCGAGCACGGCTGGACCTCCGCGCGGACCCTCGGCCTCGGCGCCCTGGCGCTCGTCCTGCTGGCCGGCTTCCTGGCCCGGCAGGCCCGGGCCGCGACACCGCTGCTGCCCCTGCGGATGTTCCGCTCGCGGGCCGTCTCCGTCGCCAACGGGGTGCAGGTGCTGGTCATCTCCGGGATGTTCGGCTTCCAGATCCTGGTGGCCCTCTACCTGCAGAACGTGCGCGGCTACGGCGCCGCCGCCACCGGGCTCGCCATGCTGCCGGCCGCCCTCGCCATCGGCGCCGTCTCGCTGCTGCTCTCCGCCCGGCTGAGCGCCCGGTTCGGCGAGCGGGCCGTGCTGCTGGCCGGCCTCGCCCTGCTGGTCGCCGCGCTCGGCCTGCTGCTCCGGCTGCCGGCCGACGCGGGCTACGCGGTCGACCTGCTGCCGACCATGCTGCTCGTCGGCGGGGGAGGACTGGTGCTCTCCGGCCTCGCCTCGCTGGGCATGTCCGGCGCGGGCGAGGCGGACGCGGGCACCGCCTCCGGGCTCTTCAACACCACCCAGCAGGTCGGCGCGGCGCTCGGGGTGGCCGTGCTCTCCACCCTGGCGACCTCGCACGGCGAGGCCCTGGCCGCCGCCGGCCACCCGGCCGCCGAGGCGCTCACCGGCGGCTTCCGGCTCGCCTTCGCGGTCGCCACCGGGCTGCTGGCGCTGGCCTTCGCCGTCACCGCCCTGGTGCTGCGTCCGGCGCGGTGACGGCCGCCGGGCCGCGGTCGCCCGTCCGCACCCGCCGACGGGCGGCCGTCGGCGGGTGACCGCCCTGGGCCGCCCGCCCCGGGCCCCCGCGCACCCGCGGAACCCGGCGCGGCGAACGGTCGTTTCCGGTCGGCTTGTATGCTCCACCTGGCGCCTGGGGGCACAACCTTGGCCGCCGATCGTTCGATGGCACAGCCGTGAGAGGTGCGGGGATGTCGGGTCGCCGAGACAGGAGTCAGCCCAGCGTGGCCGGACCGCGTTCGGAGGGCTCGACCGGCTCGGCGGGCTCCGGCGGCACCCGGAGCGGCTCCACGGGCAGCCGAGCCGCGAGTGGTGGCTCCGGCGGTGGTTCCGGCGGCGGCACGGCCGGCGCGGGGACGACCGGCGCCACGGGCTCGATCCCGGCCCCCCGGCCCGGCGGCCGCGCCGAGGCCCGGCGGGCGGCCCAGGGCAAGGGCCGCGGCGGACAGGGCGGACAGGGCGGCGACGGCGGGCAGAACGGCTCGGGCCACCGCCGCTCCGGCGGACGCGGCAAGAAGCCCGAACGCAACATCAAGAAGATCGTCGGCTGGACGGCGGTCGGTGCCCTGGTGCTGATAGCCGGGACCGGCGGCGCGATCTACTTCAAGCTCAGCGGCAACATCAAGACCATCGACGCGGACGGCCTCAGCAAGGACCGCCCGCCGGAGGCCACGGCCGACGCCAACGGCAACAAGCCGGTGAACATCCTGCTGATCGGCTCCGACAGCCGGGGCGGCGGCAACTCCGACCTCGGCGGCGGCGACGCCGCGGGCGCCCGTTCGGACACCACGATCCTGTTGCACGTCTACGCCGACCACAAGAACGCCATCGGCGTCTCGATCCCGCGCAACACCCTGGTCACCATCCCGCCCTGCAAGCTCCCCAACGGCAAGTGGACCAAGGAGCAGAAGGGCAAGGACGTCCTGTTCAACGCCGCGTTCACGCAGGGCGAGTCGCCGGACGGCAACGCCGCCTGCACCCAGAACACGCTGGAGAAGCTCACCGGGATACGGGTCGACCACACCCTGGTGGTCGACTTCTCGGGTTTCGCGGCGATGACCAAGGCGGTCGGCGGCGTCGAGGTCTGCCTGCCCAAGCCCATCTTCGAGGGCGACATCAACCCGAACCTCCCCAAGAAGGGCGCGCAGGTCCTCCCCTCCGGACGGCAGAAGGTGGAGGGCCAGAAGGCGCTCGACTACGTCCGGCTGCGGCACGGCATCGGCGACGGCTCCGACATCGGCCGGATGAAGCGTCAGCAGGCCTTCATGAGTTCGATGATCAGCACGGTGAAGAAGAAGGGCCTGGAGCCCACCACCCTGCTGCCGCTGGCCGACGCCGCCACCAAGTCGCTGCGCGTCGACGAGGGGCTCAACTCGGTCGACAAGCTGATGTCCTTCGCCCTGTCGCTGAAGAACATCGACCTCCACGACCTCAAGTTCGTGACCCCGCCGTGGCGTTACAGCGACGCCAACCTCGACCTGGTCAAGCCGGACGTGGACCGGCTCTGGGAGGCCATCAAGGCCGACCGCACGCTCGACGGCAAGGACGCCACCGGCGAGCAGTCCGCCACGCCGCAGGCCCCGGCCGCGCCGGAGCCCGCGCCGACCACCAGCGCGCCCACCGCGCACCTCGCCCCGGCGGCGCCGATCAAGGTCGCGGTCTACAACGGAACGACCGTCAACGGCCTGGGCGCCAAGGCGGGCGACGCGCTCAAGGCGGCGCAGTTCACCGTCACCGGCATCAACCAGGCGAAGTCCACCAACAAGGCCACCACCGCGATCGAGTACGGCGCCGGGCAGAAGGCCAACGCGGAGAAGGTCGCCGAGCTGTTCCCCGGGGCCACCCTCACCGCCACCTCGGCGGCCGGCATCAGCGTCGTCCTCGGCAAGGACTACGCGGACGCCAACGGCGGTGCCGGCGCCTCCGCCCCGGGCGCCTCGGGAGCCCCCGCGGCCCCCGCCCCGCTGCCCAGCTCGGTCACCGAGGAGGCCCGCTCGGCGGACGACGACATCTGCGCCAACACCAGCTACGGCTCGGGCGGCTGAGCCCCCGACGGCTCCCGCGAACACCGACGGGCGGCGCCCCGGCTCCCCGCCGAGGCCCCGCCCGTCTCCGCTCCCGCTCCCCGCTCGTGGCGGGGAGCCGTCGGCTCAGGGCCAGACCAGGCAGTACAGCTGGTGGCCGGCGTCGTGCAGGCGGTTGGCGAAGTCCTGCCACTCGTGCAGCATGCTGTAGATCACGAAGGCGTCGCGCGGGCCCCGGCGGTCGGGGACGGTGGACCAGATGAAGGCGGCGGCGCCCAGCTCGGTCTCGTCGGCCTTCCGGAGCGGCTCGACCACGTTGTGCGGGAGCTGGACGACGGCGTAGTCCGGGTGCAGCACCACCAGTTCCAGCGGCGGCACCTGGTGCAGCGGCACGCCCTGGATGCCGGTGAGAACCATCGCGCTCATGGTCTCCGGTTTGATCTTGGTGGAGAGGTGGCCGTTGGGCGAGCCGCTGGTCTCCATCAGGTCGCCGAGCCGGCCGAGCGAGCCGAGCTCGCCCGCGTCCAGGCCGAGCCCGCCCGGCCCGAGCGCGGTCGGGACCCGGGCCGCGGTCGCCCGGTCGGGTGCGCCGAAGTACTTGTACGTCACCCCCACGCGTCCCTCACCCCGCCTCTCACGGCCACGGCCGCCACGCCCCGTTCCCGCTCCCGTACCCCCGCGTGCGGCCTCGGTGGGCCGGCGGGGGCCACCCGCGGCCTCGTCGTGGCCGTCCTGCGCCTCGGACACTCGGACCATCCTCACCGGAATTCGCCGGAATCGACAGACCCCCGCACGTCCGGTGTCCTCCGGACATGCTCCTTACCCGTCATGCGCCGCCGTACCCAGTCGCGGTACGCGGCAGTCCTCTCCAGACCCCTGCGTCGACCCGGAGTTCCTGCCCGTCCTGATGGCCGGCCGAACCCCGGAGACACTCTGGGTACATAGTCTGACTGGTCCGGGGGGCCGGCGCAGCCAGGGGTCCTGTTGTACGGATAACCGTACAGACTCGGGCGCCCGGATCATCGTTCCAGATGATGAGGTCCGACATGCAGAGGTGAAGGACACGATTTGAGACCATGTCTCCCGTGAGCTACCCCTACGAAGCACCTCAGTCCCAGTCGCTCTTCGATCGTGCCTCGGTCGTCACGCCCGGCGGCGTCAACTCCCCGGTGCGCGCCTTCCGCGCCGTCGGCGGTACGCCGCGCTTCATGGTGTCCGGCACCGGCCCCTACCTGACCGACGCCGACGGCCGCGAGTACGTCGACCTGGTCTGCTCGTGGGGTCCGATGATCCTCGGCCACGCGCACCCCGCCGTCCTCGACGCCGTGCGGACCGCGGTCGCCCGCGGCACCTCCTTCGGCACGCCCGGGCAGGGCGAGGTCGAGCTGGCCGAGGAGATCGTCGCCCGGGTCGCCCCGGTGGAGCAGGTCCGCCTGGTCTCCTCCGGCACCGAGGCCACCATGTCGGCGATCCGGCTGGCCCGCGGCTTCACCGGCCGCGCGAAGGTCGTGAAGTTCGCCGGCTGCTACCACGGTCATGTGGACGCGCTGCTGGCCGCCGCCGGTTCCGGTGTCGCCACCTTCGGCCTGCCGGACACCCCGGGCGTCACCGGCGCCCAGGCCGGCGACACCATCGTGCTGCCGTACAACGACCTCGCCGCGGTCGAGGAGGCCTTCCGGGCCAACCCCGGCGAGATCGCCTGCGTGATCACCGAGGCCTCGCCCGGCAACATGGGCGTCGTCCCGCCGCTGCCCGGCTTCAACGGCGGCCTGGCCCGGCTCTGCCGGGAGAACGGCGCGCTGTTCGTCTCGGACGAGGTGATGACCGGCTTCCGCGTCTCGAAGGCCGGCTGGTACGGCCTGGAGGCGGCGAACGAGGGCTGGGCGCCCGATCTGCTGACCTTCGGCAAGGTCATGGGCGGCGGCTTCCCGGCGGCGGCCTTCGGCGGCCGTGCCGACGTGATGGCCCACCTGGCCCCGGCCGGCCCGGTCTACCAGGCCGGCACCCTGTCCGGGAACCCGATCGCCACCGCGGCCGGGCTGGCCCAGCTGCGGGGCTGCACCGACGAGGTCTACGCGACCGTCGACCGGGTCTCCGCCGAGATCTCCGGCCTGGTCTCCGCGGCGCTGACCAAGGAGGGCGTGACCCACCGGCTGCAGACCGCCGGGAACATGTTCTCGGTGTTCTTCACCGAGGACGCGGTGACCGACTACGCCCAGGCGAAGACCCAGGAGGCGTTCCGCTTCACCGCGTTCTTCCATGCGATGCTCGCCCGGGGCGTCTACCTGCCGCCGTCCGCCTTCGAGTCCTGGTTCGTCTCCGCGGCGCACGACGAGCGGGCGATCGAGCGGATCGCCGCCGCCCTGCCCGCCGCCGCCCGGGCCGCCGCCGAAGCCACGGCCTAGGGTCCTCCCGGACCCCGGCCTTTACGAGCCCCAGGAGTACTGAGAAGTGAGCGCCAAGGACATCACCGTCGTCCACCTGATGCGGCACGGTGAGGTGCACAACCCGGAGGGCGTCCTGTACGGCCGCCTCCCGGGCTACCGGCTGTCCGAGCTGGGCCGCGAGATGGCCGAGCGGGTCGCCGAGGACCTGACCGGGCGGGACATCACCCACGTGGTGGCGTCCCCGCTGGAGCGCGCCCAGGAGACCGCCACGCCGATCGCCGAGGCGCACGGCCTGGAGCTCGCGACGGACGGGCGGCTGATCGAGGCGGAGAACATCTTCGAGGGCAAGACCTTCGGGGTGGGCGACGGCTCGCTGCGCAACCCGTCCTACTGGAGGTACCTCACCAACCCGTTCAAGCCCTCCTGGGGCGAGCCGTACCTGGAGCAGGCGGTGCGGATGATGGGCGCGCTCGCCGCGGCCCGGGACGCCGCGCGCGGGCACGAGGCGGTCTGCGTGAGCCACCAGCTGCCGATCTGGATCGTCCGCTCCTTCGTGGAGCGCCGCCGGCTCTGGCACGACCCGCGCAACCGGCAGTGCTCGCTGGCCTCGCTGACCAGCTTCACCTACGAGGGCGACCGGATCGTCTCGGTCGGCTACCGCGAGCCGGCCCGCGACCTGCTGCCGGCCCACCTGGTCGGCAAGGGCGGCAAGAGCAAGCCGGTGGGCAAGAGCTTCGGCGCCTGACGCCGGCTCCGGGGCCGACACCGGCCCCGGGTACGCCGGGATCCGGGTACGCCGGGATCCGGGTACGCCGAGGAAGCCCGGACGAGCGGAACGGTGCTCATGGTTCCCGATGCGGTGTAAGCGCCGTGTGAGTAAGACCTGGGTCACACTCCCGCGACACCCCGCCGAGCCGTCCCGCCGCAGGTCAGAGGGGGTCCGGCAGACAATGCCGGACCCCCCGGTACCTGCCCGTGACTCCATGCGAAACTTTTCACATGTCTGGCATGACGCGCCCCCGTCCCCGTCTCGCCGCCGCCGCGGTCACCGCCGCCGCTGCCGCGCTGGTCCTCACCGCCTGCAGCTCCTCCGGCTCCTCGGCCAGTGGTGACGGGCAGATCGGTTTCGTCACCGCCAAGGGCACCAACATCTCCACCGCCGCCGCCGGCCACCGCCAGGACGCGCCGGACATCGGCGGCAACACCCTGGAGGGCGCCCCGGCCAAGCTCTCCGACTACCGGGGCAAGGTCGTCGTGGTGAACGTCTGGGGCTCCTGGTGCGGCCCGTGCCGTTCGGAGGCCGACGACCTCCAGCGGATCTGGGAGAAGTACCAGGGCCAGGGCGTGCAGTTCCTCGGGATCAACACCCGGGACCCCGAGATCAGCAACGCCGTCCGCTTCGAGCAGGAGAAGGGCGTCACCTTCCCCAGCATCTACGACCCGGCCGGCGCCCAGCTGCTGAAGTTCCCCAAGGGCAGCCTCAACCCGCAGTCCATCCCGACCACCCTGGTGATCGACCGGGACGGCCGGCTCGCCGCCCGCGCCGTCGGCGGCCAGACCGACGACGCCCTGGAGACGATGCTCCAGCCGGTGCTGGCGGAGCAGCAGCGGTGAGCGCGACGCAGCAGCTCGCCGACAACATCGGGACCATCCAGAGCGGGGCGCTGCTGGTCGCCGCACCGATCGCGCTGGCGGCGGGCCTGGTGTCGTTCTTCTCGCCCTGCGTGCTGCCGCTCGTCCCCGGCTACCTCTCCTACGTGACCGGCTTCTCGGCCGCCGACCTCGCCGACGCGCGCGGGGCCCGGCGCGGCCGGATGCTGGCCGGCGCGGGGCTGTTCATCCTCGGCTTCACCGCCGTCTTCGTCTCCGGCGGCGCGCTGTTCGGCCAGTTCGGCGACACGCTCAGGGAGCACCAGGCGGTCATCAGCAAGGTGCTCGGGGCGGTCACCATCGTGATGGGCCTCGCCTTCATGGGGCTGGTGCCCGGTCTGAGCATGCGCGAGGTCCGCTCCCACCGCCGCCCGGTGGTCGGGCTGGTCGGCGCACCGCTGCTCGGCGTGGTCTTCGGCGTCGGCTGGACGCCGTGCATGGGGCCGACCCTGGCCGCCGTCACCAACCTCGCGCTCAACCAGGCCGACGCCCAGCGCGGTGCGCTGCTGATGTTCTTCTACTGCCTGGGCCTCGGCGTACCGTTCATCGTGGCCGCCGTGGCCTTCCGGCGGGCGCTGGGCGCCTTCGGCTGGGTCAAGCGGCACTATCCGCTCGTCATGCGGATCGGCGGCGGCATGCTCGTCGTGGTCGGTCTGCTGCTGGTCACCGGGGTCTGGGACTCGATGGTGAGTGACCTGCAGAACCAGTTCGCCGACTTCCAGATCGGAATCTGACCCGTGACCAAGACCACGACCGACCGCGAGCAGCACACGGCCGCCGCGGCGCAGGGCGCGGCCGAGGACGCGGCCGAGCGGCTGAGCACCGCGCCGGCCGAGTCCGACGGCCCCACCGGCATCGGCGTGCTCGGGTGGCTGCGCTGGATGTGGCGCCAGCTGACCTCGATGCGGGTCGCGCTGATCCTGCTGTTCCTGCTCTCGCTGGCCGCCATCCCCGGCTCGCTGATCCCGCAGAACGGCCAGAACCAGTTCAAGGTCGAGACCTGGAAGGCGCAGCACGGCACGGTCGCGCCGATCTACCAGAAGCTCCAGCTGTTCGACGTCTACAGCTCGGTCTGGTTCTCGGCGATCTACATCCTGCTGTTCGTCTCGCTGGCCGGCTGCATCGTCCCGCGGACCTGGCAGTTCGTCGGCGTGCTGCGCTCCCGGCCGCCGGCGGCGCCGCGCAACCTGACCCGGATGCCGGTGTACGCGGCCTGGCGGACGGACGCGGACCCCGCGGCCGTCAACGCCGCCGCCCACCGGCTGCTGCGCGGGCGGCGCTTCCGGGCGCACCTGGACGGCGGCGCGGTGGCGGCCGAGAAGGGCTACCTGCGCGAGGTCGGCAACCTGGTCTTCCACCTGTCGCTGTTCGCGCTGCTCGGCGGCTTCGCCTGGGCGAGCCTGGCCAGCGGCACCGGCGGCAAGCTGCTGGTCGAGGGCGAGGGCTACTCCAACACCATCACCCAGCTGGACGACTTCACCGGCACGCGCTTCTACGGCTCCGACGACCTCGACCCCTTCTACGTGAAGCTGGACACGTTCACCTCGAAGTTCCAGAACAACGGCTCGCAGATCGGCAGCGCGCGGGAGTTCACCGCGAACGTCGAGTACTACGCGGGCTCCGACCCGGCGAAGCTCAAGCGGGGGAAGATCGAGGTCAACCACCCGCTGGAGATCGGCGGCAGCAAGTTCTTCCTGATCGGGCACGGCTACGCCCCGGTGGTCACGGTGCGCAACGCCGCCGGTGAGATCGTCTACACCGGCGCGACCCCGTTCCTGCCGCAGGACGGCAACCTGACCTCCACCGGCGTCATCAAGGTCTCCGACTACGGCGACAAGGACGGCCAGAAGACCCAGCTGGGCCTGTCCGGCTTCTTCCTGCCGACCGCCCCGGTGGCCTTCGACCGGAACACCGGCCCGCGCTCGCTGTTCCCCGGGGACGCGGACCCGGCGCTGGTGCTCAACGCCTACGCGGGCGACCTGGGCACCGACTCGGGCCTGCCGCAGAACATCTACCAGCTCAACACGAAGAACCTGACCCAGCTCCAGCAGGACGGCGAGCCGGCCAAGGCCCGCCTGAAGCCGGGCCAGGCCTGGAGCCTGCCGGACAACTACGGCAGCGTCACCTTCGAGGGCTACCGGCAGTGGGCCAGCTTCAACGTCTCGCACCGCCCGGGCAACGGGATCGCCCTGACCGGCGCGGTGCTGGCGATCGCCGGTCTGATCGGCTCGCTGTTCATCCAGCGGCGCCGGATCTGGGTGCGGGCGGTGGCCCTGCCGGACGGCGGGACCCTGGTCGAGCTGGCCGGTCTCGGCCGCAGCGAGTCGGCGAAGATCGCCGAGGAGCTGGCCGCGCTCGCGGTGGACCTCCAGGACGACGCCCCCGCGCTGGACGACGCCCCCGCGCTCGACGACGCCCCCGCTCTTGACGACGACACCACCGAGGCCGACGAGGCCTCAGCACCCGCAGAATCCGCAGTCCCCGCCGCCCAGAACTCCAAGGAGTAGACGGTGCACCTCGCCTCGTCGGTCGACCCGCAGCTGGCCGACCTGTCCAACAAGCTGATCTATTCGGCGATGGCGGTCTATCTGATCGCCATGTTCGCCTACATGTTCGAGTGGACCTTCGGCGCCAAGGGCGCCGTCGCCGTCCGCTCCACCGAGCAGGCCGGACTGGCCGGGACCGTGGCCGAGGCGGAGGCCAGGGCCAAGGGCGCCAAGAAGGTCACCGTCACGGTCGCCTCGGCGCGCGGCGGCACCACCACGCTCACCCGCACGGCGCTGGCCGGCGAGGGCGCGACGGTGGTCACCAGCGGACGCGGCGACGAGGACGTGGACGGTCCCGGCGCGGCCGGCACCAGCGAGAAGGCCGACCTGTCCGGCCGGATCGCGGTCTCGCTCACCGTGCTCGCCGCCCTGCTGCACGCGGCGGCCGTGCTCACCCGCGGCCTCTCGGTCTCCCGCTGGCCGTGGGGCAACATGTACGAGTTCTCCTGCGCCTTCGCGCTCGCCATGACGGTCGCCTTCCTCGGCCTGCTGGTCGCGAAGAAGCCGGTCCGCTGGCTCGGCCTGCCGGTCACCCTGGCGGTGCTGCTCACCCTGGGCGTCGCCGTCTCGGTGCTCTACACCGACTCCGAGCAGCTCGTCCCGGCGCTGCACTCGTACTGGCTGGCGATCCACGTCTCCACCGCGATCATCTGCGGCGGCGCCTTCTACGCGGCGTTCATCACGACCCTGCTGTACCTGGGCAAGGACTCCTTCGACCAGCGGATGGCGGCCGGCCTGGCCAAGGGCCCGCTCGGCACCTCGCCGTCGATCTGGCGCCGGCTGCCCGCGGCCGCGACCCTGGACAAGCTGTCCTACCGGATCAACGCCCTGGTCTTCCCGCTCTGGACCTTCACCATCATCGCCGGCGCGATCTGGGCCGAGGCCGCCTGGGGCAAGTACTGGGAGTGGGACCCGAAGGAGACCTGGTCGTTCATCACCTGGGTCGGCTACGCGTGCTACCTGCACGCCCGCGCCACGGCCGGCTGGAAGGGGCGCAAGGCCGCGTACCTGGCCCTCGCCGCCTTCGCCTGCTGGCTGTTCAACTACTACGGCGTGAACATCTTCGTCACCGGCAAGCACTCCTACGCGGGGATCTGACCGGAACGGCATCCACCCACCGGCCCGGCGCTCCAGACGAGGAAGCCGGGCCGAGGTGCGACAGGGGTGGGTAAGAGCGTGCCGGCCGCCCGGTCCGGCACGGGGAGGAACCGAGGAGGAAATCGCGCGATGGAGTGCGACGAGGTCATGCTGACCGTCCGAATCACCGCCGCCGAGCACCTGCTGCTCCGCCGGCTCGCCCAGGGGCACCGCAGCGACGTCTCCGAGGTGGTGGCCGACGGGCTGCTGGACGTCATCCCGACGTTCGCCTCACCGGCCGACGCCCACCGGCTGCTGGCCGCCCTGGCGGCCCCCGCGCCGTGCGCGCTGACCGTCTGGCTGCCGACGCCGCTGGCCGATCTGCTCGTCCCGGGCGCGGCCCGGATCGCCCAGGTGACCCACGTGCGGATCGGCTCGGCCAGCGCGATGCTGGGCGCCGCGCTGCGGCTCTGGCTGGCCCAGGACCCGGGGCGGCTGGCGGAGAACCTCAGCGTGATGCACGCCGGGCGGCCGTCGTCCGCGCTGGTGGCGGCCTGACCCGGCGGGGGTACGGGGGTGCCGGGCGCGCGGCGTGCTCAGCTGGCGAGCGGCAGGCCGCGTCTGGTGGGGGCCGGAGCGGCCGCGGACGGGCCGCCGTCGGCCGGCGCGCCGTCCGCCGGAGCGCCGATCAGCCGGACCTCGGCCACCGTCCGGCCGTCCTGCACCAGTACGACCCGGACGGGCGCCCGCCGGCCGCCGCCGCCGTCCTGCCCGGTGTCCGGACCGACCTCCCGGACGGCCCGCACCACGCAGGGGCGGTCCGGCGCGATCGGATCGTGGAAGGACGTCACCACGTCCACCGGCACGACCCGGTCCGGGTGGTGCAGGCGCTGGGCGGCCTGCCGGGCGGCCTCCAGGACCAGCATCCCGGGCAGGTGGCCGGGCGCCGGGTCCATCGGGTCGAACAGCGCGGGGTGGCCGGCGTCCGCGCGCAGCAGCCAGCTGTCGGGCATCAGCGCGGGGCCGAGCACGACGTCGGAGGCCTGCTGACGGCCCACCAGTTCCGGCGCGACGACCTGCTCCGGGAGCCGGGGCGGCGGGGCGGCCGGGCGGCCGGGGCCGCGCAGCCGGTCGTACGCGGCGGGGGAGAGGATCCGCAGGCCCCCGACGCCGCGGCCGACCGGCCGGCCGTCGCGTTCGATCTCGGCCTGCACCCGCAGCGCGACCAGCCGGCCGTGCCGCATCCGGACGTCGTGGCAGGTGACCCGGAGCATCAGCTCGGTGGGGGCGGCGCGGACCGCGAGACCGTCGAGGCCGGCCGGGCCGAGCGTGTAGCCGAGTTCGTCGAGCACGGCGTGGTGGTCGTGCGGGACGCCGAAACCGGCGTGGCCGACGAGCAGCGCGGCCTGCCGGAGCGTCTCGGCCATCAGCACCGGGTCGTGGTGGCGGTCCCCGGGCAGCCGGTAGAAGCCGTGCACCCGCGGCCACTGGGCGCCGAGCAGGAAGTCGTACGGGCCGGTGGACTGCCAGCCGGTGATGAGCACCTCGGCGACCGAGGAGCGGTGGACCAACTGGCGGGAGACGGTCCGTTCGTGGAAGTCGTAGCGGTGCGGGCCCGGGTGGCCGGGACCGGTGTGGGGAAACGGAGCGTCGCCGTCGATCGCGGTGAACACTGGCATGACTGGCCCCACTCCCGGGTGTCGGTCGGCCGGCCGTACGGGCGGCCCTCGCCAAAACATACAGGCCACCCGGTTTCTGCTCCCCCTGCGGGGTGGCTCCTGGCGTGCACCCGGCGGGTTCACCGTACCCGCGCGCCTGCCTGCGGTAACGCCCGGGCGGCCCGCTCCGGACCTTGGGCGGGGGCCGGTCCCCCCTGGACGACGGGGGCCGGGCAGGGGCTAGATTAGATACCAACCATGCGGTTTCGGGCGGGCGCGACGCGCCACCGACGGCCCGCAGACGGGGCGCCGCGGCATCGACGACGGCGCCGTGACAGCAACCGGGCGAGCCGGAGCTCGCCGCGGCCGGGGGCCGGAGGGGCCGAGTGGCTAAGCAGGAACGGGCGGGGCGAACCAGGCAGGCCGTGCTGCTCGCAGCGGCGGACACCTTCGCCGACGCGGGTTTCGAGTCGGCCAGCCTGGTCGACATCAGCCGCCGGGCGGGCGTCAGCAAGGGCGCGCTCTACTTCCACTTCGTCTCCAAGCAGGCGCTCGCCGACGGGGTCCGCGCCGCGGCCGCCGACACCATCGGCCTGGCCGTGCTCCACGCGCTGCGCGGCCGCGGGCCGGCCGTCCAGCAACTCCTCGACCTCACCCACGAACTGGCCCGGCTGCTGCGCGAGGACGTGGTCGTCCGGGCGGGCGTGCTGCTCGGCCTCGGCGGCCGTCCCGCGGGCTGCGGGGTGGGCGCGGTGGTGTCCCCGGCCGGCTCGCCGCCGGAACCCTCGGCGGACGCCTGGTGGAGCCTGACCGCGGTCTTCCGCACCCTGCTCGACCGGGCCGGCGTGGCCGGCGAGCTGCGCCCCGGGCTGGACCGGGCCCAGGCGGCCGGGCTGCTCACCACCCTGGCGGCCGGCCTGGTCCTGTTCGCCGCCGAGTCCACCGGCCGGCTGGCCGAGGAGGCCGTCACCGGCCTCTGGTCGGCCGCCCTGCCGTCGCTCGTCCCCGCCGAGCGGCTGGCGGAGTACCGGGTCTGAAGACGGACCCCAGGACCTCAGGCCCGGTCGACGGTGTTCAGCCGGGCGAGGGTGCGCGGCTCGACCAGGCCGGGCAGCAGCAGCGCCCAGAGGTCGGCCATCCGCTCCAGCAGGTCCTTGCGGTCGGTCAGCACCTGCGAGCTGAGCTGGATGCCGGTCACCGCGCCGGTGATCACCCCCGCGGCGGCCGCCGGCCGCACCCCCGGCTGGAGCTCGCCGGCGTCCCTGGCCCGCTCCAGCAGTTCGCGCGCCGCGTCCGTCCAGCCCTGGTACGCGCCGATCTGCGGCTGGGTGAAGGTGCCGTGCTCGACGGTCAGCCGGATCGCGCCGCGCAGCAGCGGGTCGTCCAGCAGCGCGTGGGCGAAGGCGTAGCCGAGGTCGATGAGGGTCTGCACCGGACTGTCGGAGGCGGGCTGCCAGGTGGCCAGCCAGGAGCCCTGGCCCTCGATCACGGCGAGCGCCAGCTCCTCCTTGGAGGGGAAGTGGAAGTAGAGCGCGCCCTTGGTGACCCCGGCCCGGTCCAGGATCTCGGCCATCGTGGCGCCCGCGTAGCCGCGCTCGTCGAACACCTCGGCCGCGGCGCGCAGCACCGTCTGGCGGGTCGCCAGCGCCCGGGCCTGCCTGGCCATCGCAGTCTCCCTGGTCGGTTCCGGTCGTCAGCTGCTGGATCCTACGGGGGCGGGCCGGGCGACGGTCCGCGTACCGCCCGGTAGCGACCCTTTCGAGCCGTTTCGGGCACCGGTGCGTGTCCCGCGCGCCCGGCGCGCCCGGTACCCCGCGGGGAACGCCGTCGGCCGGCCACCCCCGTGCTGCGGGTGGCCGGCCGACGGTCGAACGGCGGTCGGGCGAGCCGTCAGGCGGCCCACTGCCAGCTGACCGGCGAGAAGTACGCCGGGCGGCGCTCCAGGCGCTGCCAGTTGGCGATCGGCTCGACCGGCGAGGCGGCGGCCGCCGCCTGCTGGGCGGCCGCGGCGCGGGCCATCAGCACGGCGGTCAGGGCGGCGAGCTCCTCGTCGGTGAGCGAGCCGCGGACGATGCGGACGAGTGGTTCGGCGGAAGCGGTCATGGTCCGGATTTCTCCCGGCGGAAGAGGTGTGTGGTCGTCGGCGTGGCCGGCCGTACTGCTCGGGCCGGGCGGCACTGCTACATCGGCGGGTTGCCGTGCTTGCGGCTCGGCAGATCCGCGTGCTTGGTGCGCAGCATGGCCAGCGAGGAGGCCAGGACCTGGCGGGTCTCGGCGGGGTCGATGACGTCGTCCACGAGGCCGCGCTCGGCCGCGTAGTACGGGTGCATCAGTTCGCTCTTGTATTCCTTGATCTTCTGGTTGCGCATCGCGTCCGGGTCGTCGGCGGCGTTGATGTCCCGACGGAAGATCACGTTGGCCGCGCCCTCGGCCCCCATGACGGCGATCTCGTTGGTCGGCCAGGCGAAGGAGAGGTCGGCGCCGATCGAGCGCGAGTCCATGACGATGTAGGCACCGCCGTAGGCCTTGCGGAGGATCAGCTGGATCCGCGGCACGGTCGCGTTGCAGTAGGCGTAGAGGAGCTTCGCGCCGTGCCGGATGATGCCGTCGTGCTCCTGGTCGACGCCGGGCAGGAAGCCGGGGACGTCGAGCATGGTGACCAGGGGGATGTTGAAGGCGTCGCACATCTGGACGAAGCGCGCGGCCTTCTCGCTGGCGTTGATGTCCAGGACGCCGGCCAGCGACTGCGGCTGGTTGGCGATGATGCCGGTGACGTGGCCGTCGATCCGGGCGAGCACGCAGAGCACGTTGGTGGCCCAGCGCTCGTGGACCTCCAGGTACTCGCCGTGGTCGACGATCTCCTCGATCACCTTGCGCATGTCGTACGGCCGGTTGCCGTCGGCCGGCACCAGGTCGAGCAGCGTCTCGTTGCGGCGGTCCACCGGGTCGTCGTTGACCACCGGCGGGGGCATCTCGCGGTTGTTCTGCGGCAGCAGCGAGAGGAGGTAGCGGACCTCCTCGATGCAGGACTGCTCGTCGTCGTAGACGAAGTGCGAGACGCCGGAGACGCCCGCGTGGACGTCGGCGCCGCCGAGCCCGTTCTGGCTGATCTTCTCGCCGGTGACGGCCTGGACGACGTCCGGACCGGTGATGAACATCTGCGAGGTCTCGCGGACCATGAAGACGAAGTCGGTCAGGGCCGGCGAGTAGGCCGCGCCGCCGGCGCACGGGCCGAGCATCACGGAGATCTGCGGGATCACGCCGGAGGCGCGGGTGTTGCGCTGGAAGATGCCGCCGTAGCCGGCCAGGGCGGTGACGCCCTCCTGGATGCGGGCGCCGGCGCCGTCGTTGAGCGAGACCAGCGGGGCACCGGCCGCGATGGCCATGTCCATGATCTTGTGGATCTTCTGGGCGTGGGCCTCGCCGAGCGCGCCGCCGAAGATCCGGAAGTCGTGGGCGTAGGTGAAGACCGTCCGGCCGTGCACGGTGCCCCAGCCGACCACCACGCCGTCGGTGTGCGGCTTCTTCGCCTCCAGGCCGAAGCCGGTGGCGCGGTGCCGGCGCAGCGGCTCGACCTCGCGGAACGTGCCCTCGTCGAGCAGGAGCTCGATCCGCTCACGGGCGGTCAGCTTGCCCTTGGCGTGCTGGGCCTCGGTGGCCTTCTCGCTCGGACCCCGGCGGACCTGCTCGCGGAGCTCGTGCAGCTCCGCGACTCTGCCCCGGACGTCCGTGGGGGTCTCGGGGGCGTCGTCGTCGACCGGCGCCTGGTGCACAACCGTCATCTCGAACCACTCCAAAGGTGAGGGAACTGTCCGACAGCCAACGTCTGCGATGCCCCCGGCTGCGAATCACTTCTTCACTTATGACTGTACGAGGGGCCGCACGCTGGTTTCGGCGTCGATTCCGTACAAGGTCGCGTCCGTTTAGATGTCAGGGCTGCACAGAAACCGAAGCGTTTCAGCCCGTGCGGCCGGTAGCCGTTCGATTACCCCGAGCTGTCGCCCGGATGGCCTCCGGATGAGCTGAACATGAGGAAAGGTGCAGGTCAGGGCTGTCCCCATCGATGCTGGCCGAGCGTGCTCAAGGGCCGCTCAAGGGGCGCTTGGTACGGCGGTGAAGGCCGTGCCGACGGGCCGATGGGCGCCTTCCAGTCGTAGGGATGCGCCAAAAACACCGCAGCCCACCCGGTGGATGCCGGGTGGGCCGTCCGAGCGATCCGCGGTCAGCCGCGACGCCCTTCGTCCGGGTCGTCCTTGCCACGCAGCTCGTTCTCGCGGCGGCGCAAATCCGCCTCCCACTGCTTGAGCATGTCCTCGTGCTCGTTGTTGTGCTTCTTCAACGAGGCGAGGAACTCCGGATTGTCGTCCGGCGCCAACGGACGGCCGTCGCGCCGGGGGTCGTACGCCCCGTCGGCGGCACCGTAGCCGCCCGCCGCGCCGGTCCGCAGCACCCCCCGCTGCTTACCGGCCACCAGCCAGGCGATCGAGCCGATGAGCGGGAAGAGCAGCACGATGATCACCCAGACCACCTTGGGGAGGTGCTTCACCTCGTCCTCGGGGGTGGTCAGACAGTCGATGAACGCCCACACCCACAGGGCGAGCGGGAGCACGAAGGTCAGGATCCTCAGCACGGCGGCGATCTCCCCCGGGTGGCGTCGGTGGCGGACGGGCGCGTCCTCGCGGCGGCGGGCCGGTCCGTCGGGCGGTGCGCCGCTTCGAGGGGGCCCTTGACACAGGCCAGGCTAGCGGGTGGCGGATACTGGCAGGCATGGCATACGACGATCTCCGCTCGTTCCTGCGGGCCCTCGACCGCGAAGGCGACCTCAAGCGCATCAAGGCGGAGGTGGACCCCTATCTGGAGATCGGCGAGATCGTCGACCGCGTGCAGAAGGCCAAGGGGCCGGCCCTGCTGTTCGAGAACGTCAAGGGCTCGTCGATGCCGCTGGCGATGAACGTCTTCGGCACCGAGCGCCGGCTCTCCAAGGCGCTCGGCCTCAAGGGCCCGGAGGAGATCGCCGACCGGATCTCCGGCCTGCTGAAGCCGGAGCTGCCGCAGGGCTTCACCGGCTTCCGGGACGCCTTCGGCAAGCTCGCCTCGATGGCCCACGTGCCGCCGAGGAACGTCAAGTCCGGCGACGCGCCCGTGCACGAGGTGGTGCTCACCGGGGACGAGGTCGACCTGGACGAGCTGCCCGCCCTGTTCACCTGGCCGCTGGACGGCGGCTCCTTCTTCAACCTGGGCCTGACCCACACCAAGGACCCGGACTCCGGCATCCGCAACCTCGGCCTGTACCGGCTCCAGCGGCACGACCGCCGCACCATCGGCATGCACTGGCAGATCCACAAGGACAGCCGCAACCACGCCGCGGTGGCCGCGAAGCGCGGTGAGCGGCTGCCGGTGGCGATCGCCTTCGGCTGCCCGCCGGCCGTCACCTACGCGGCGACCGCGCCGCTGCCGGGCGACATCGACGAGTACCTGTTCGCCGGCTTCGTGGCGGGCGAGCGGGTCCGGATGGTGGACTGCAAGACCGTCCCGCTGCAGGTCCCGGCCGACGCCGAGGTGGTCCTGGAGGGCTGGCTGGAGCCGGGCGAGCTGCTGCCCGAGGGGCCGTTCGGCGACCACACCGGCTTCTACACGCCGCAGGAGCCGTTCCCGGCGCTGACGATCGACTGCGTGACGATGCGTCGCCGCCCGATCCTGCAGTCCATCGTGGTCGGCCGCCCGCCGACGGAGGACGGCCCGCTGGGCAAGTTCACCGAGCGCTTCTTCCTGCCGCTGCTGAAGATCATCATCCCGGACATCGTCGACTACGACCTGCCCGAGGCCGGCGGCTTCCACAACTGCGTGATCGTCTCGATCGACAAGAAGTACCCGAAGCACGCCCAGAAGACCATGCACGCCATCTGGGGCGCGCACATGATGTCGCTGACCAAGCTGATCATCGTGGTGGACGCCGACTGCGACGTCCACGACTACCAGGAGGTCGCCTGGCGGGCCTTCGGCAACGTCGACTACAGCCGCGACCTCACCGTGGTGGAGGGCCCGGTCGACCACCTCGACCACGCCTCCTACCAGCAGTTCTGGGGCGGCAAGGCGGGCATCGACGCGACCCGCAAGCTGCCCGAGGAGGGCTACACCCGGGACGGCGGCTGGCCCGAGATGGTCGGCTCCGACCCGGCGACCGCCGCCCTGGTGAGCCGGCGCTGGAAGGAGTACGGCCTGTGAGCACCGCCGCCGCCCTGCCCGAGGTCCCGCCCGGCAAGGTCAAGTCGTTCCTGCGGCTGGTGATGATCGAGCACTCGGTCTTCGCCCTGCCGTTCGCCTACATCGCGGCGCTGACGGCGATGTACCGGGCCGACGAACGGGTGCACTGGGGCGAGCTGTTCATCGTCACGGTGTGCATGGTCGGGCTGCGGACCTTCGCCATGGCGGCCAACCGGATCATCGACCGGGAGATCGACGCCCGCAACCCGCGCACGGCCGGGCGGGAGCTCGTCACCGGCGCGGTGTCCCTGAAGACCGCGTACGCCGGCTCGGCGGTCGCCCTGGTGGTCTTCCTGGGCGCGGCCGCGCTGCTCAACCCGCTCTGCCTGGTGCTCGCACCGGTCGCCGTCGTGCCGATGGTGGTCTACCCGTACGGCAAGCGGTTCACCGACTTCCCGCAGGCGATCCTCGGCCTGGCCCAGGCGATGGGCCCGGTGGGCGCCTGGCTGGCCGTCACCGGCACCTGGTCCTGGGACGCGGTGGTGCTCGGCGCGGCCGTCGGCATCTGGATCGGCGGCTTCGACCTCATCTACGCCTGCCAGGACGTCGCGTCCGACCGGGCGGGCGGGGTCCGCTCGGTGCCGGCCCGGTTCGGCGTCCCGGCCGCGATCCGCGGCGCGCGCGCCTGCCACGTGCTGACCACCCTGCTGCTCGGCTGGTACGCGGTGCTCACCGACGCGGGCCCCGCGTTCTGGGTCGGCCTGCTGGTGGTGGCCGGCGCCTTCGTCTACGAGCACACCATCGTGAAGCCGAACGACCTGTCGCGGCTGAACCGGGCGTTCTTCCAGACCAACGGCTTCGTCGGCATCTCGCTGTTCTTCTTCGCGCTGGTCGACCTGGTGGTGCGCGGCCTCGGCATCTGAGGCCGCGCCCCGCCCGGGGCCCGCTACCTGCCCTCGTCGAGCGTGTGCTTGACGAGGGCGTTCGCGTGTCCGTGGCCGAGTCCGTGCTCCGCCTTCAGCCAGGCGACCAGCTCCATGTGCCTGGTCAGCGGGGAGGCGCGGATCAGCTCGACCCAGTGGGCGATCGGGTGCCCGTGCTTCTTCTCGATGGACGGGAAGTAGCTGGCGGGGCCGTTGGCGGGGGCGGTGCGCGCCGTCGTCGTGTTCGTCATGCCCGTAGGACCGGAGCCGGGGCGCGAACTCATCGGACTCCGGGTGTGATGCCGGTCACATTCCGCGGGCCACTCGTTCTCGTGAATCCGCTGCCCGGCGCCGGTGCGCCGGTCCAACCCGCCCCTACGCTGCGGGACATGGACATCGTCATCCCGCTCTTCGACGACTTCGAGCCGCTCGACGCGATCGGCCCGTACCAGGTGCTCGGGTACCTCCCCGGGGCCGCCGTGCGGTTCGTGTCGGCGGGGGAGCGGGGCGGGGTGGTGGACAGCATCGGCGGGCTGCGGCTCGACGTCCCCACCCGGTACGCCGACGTCGACGCCTGCGACGTGCTGCTCGTCCCGGGCGGGCACGGCACCCGGCCGCTGATGGACGACGAGGCCTTCCTCGGCTGGCTGCGCCGGACGCACGCGACCACCCGGTTCACCGCGTCGGTGTGCACCGGCGCGCTGCTCCTCGGCGCCGCCGGGCTGCTCGACGGCCTGGCCGCCACCACGCACTGGGCGGCCGCCGGCGAACTCGCCGCCCACGGCGCCGCGTACACCCCCGAGCGGGTGGTGCGCCGGGGGCGGATCGTCACGGCGGCCGGCGTCTCGGCGGGCATCGACATGGCGCTCCACCTCGCCGCGCTGCTCACCGACGAGACCACCGCCCGGGCGATCCAACTGCACGCCGAGTACGACCCGCTGCCGCCCTTCGACAGCGGCTCCTGGGCGAAGGCCTCGCCGGCCGTGCGGGAGCGGATCGGGCAGCTCGGGTAGCTCGGGCAGCTCGGCCAGCGGCCTCCGCCGGCCGGTCAGAGGGTGCGGCGGTACGCCATGCCCGGCCTGCCGTCGACCAGTTGCTCGCCCGTCTCGGTGAATCCGACGCGGGCGAGCAGGGCCCGGGAGGCCTCGTTGTCCAGCGTGGTCACGGCGGTGAGCGCGCTCAACCCGTACTCGGTGGCGGCCAGTCGGCAGACCTGCTCGACGGCCGCCCGGCCCACGCCCTGCTCGGTGTCGGCCTCCCCGACCCGGTAGCCGAGTTCGGCGCTGCCGTCGGCGACGTCCACCAGGTTCACCCGGCCGACGATCCGGCCGTAGGCGTTCAGGACGACGTGGAAGTGGCAGCGGCCGTCGGCCTGTTCGGCGAGCAGTGCCCGGTGCCGGTCGGCGAAGCCGTCGGGGGTGAAGTACTCGTCCCCGCGGTCGGGCACCGAGTCGGAGAAGTACTCCCGGTTGGCCTGCTCGAACGCCAGGACGGCGCCCGCGTGCCCGGCCGTCAGCCGCTCGACCGCGGGGCCGGGGCCGAGCCGGGGCGACTCCGCGTGGTAGGTGCGCTGGCGTTGGATGTACCGCTCGTCCATGTCGAGGTCGACGTCGGGCAGCACATCGCCCTGTCCGACCAGGACGCCCGACACCTTCCCGTACCCCTTGAGCACGCCGCCGCGCCCGTCCGGGTCCGGGAAGGTGTGCGGGTGGCCGGCGGCGAGTTCGACCGAGCGCGCCGAGATCTGGCCCAGGATCTGCGAGCCGTGCCCGAGCAGGCTGTCGCCGGTGACCTCGGCGCCGCCCGAGAGCCGCACCTCGTCGCCGATGTCGATGCGCTCGTGCGCCCCGGCCGTGATCCGGGTGCCGCCGTCGCCGATCTGCGAGCGCGCCCCGATGGTGATGCTCCCGCCGTCGGCGGCGGTGATCCGGGTGCCGCCGTGCAGCACGTTGCCGGGGCCCACCGCGCAATGGCTCCGCTCGTCGCACTCGACGACGACGCCGGGGTAGAGCACGTTGTCCGGCCCGAGCTCCACCCGCCGGGAGACGATCACCGAGAACGGGTCGAGAACGGTGATGCCGCGCTCGGCGAGTCCGAGCAGTTCGGCGGGCGTCAGCAGCCCGCGCTCCCGGCGCAGCCGGTCGAGCTGTGCGTGGACGGATTCGTCTCCAGTGGCCATCCGAGCATGCTGGCGATCTTCGGGCCGCATGTCCAGCATGATCGGACAAGCGGCCGCGGGCGACGGCCGAAAAGCGTTCGACAGGCCGGCCGTCCGCGGGCTGGACTGTCCGGCGGACCGGTGGCGGACCGATGGCGGACCCCCACCGCCGCCCCCACCCTCCCGAAGGAGCCCCGATGATCGGCCGGTTGCAGTGCGTCGTGCTGGACTGCCCGGACCCGGCCGTGCTGGCCGCGTTCTACGCCGGGCTGCTCGGCGGCGAGGTGGACCGGCCGGACCGGCGCTGGTCCCTCGGCGAGGACTGGTCGACCCTGCACACCCCGGACGGCCGGGTGCTCTGCTTCCAGCGCGTCGCCGACCACCGGCCGCCCCGCTGGCCCGATCCGGCGCACCCGCAGCAGGCCCACCTGGACGTCGACGTCCCCGACCTCGCCACCGCCGAACCCGCCGTGCGCGCCCTCGGGGCCACCCTCCTCCAGGACGCCGGCTCCTGGCGCGTCTACGCCGATCCCGCCGGCCACCCGATCTGCCTCCTCCCGGCCCGCCACTCCGGTTGAGCCCGGCGCCGGTCCGGCGGTCCGGCGTCAGTCCAGCGTCAGGGTGTCGCCGACGGTGAGGCGGCCGGGGGCGGCGACCTCGGCGAGGGCGTCGAGGCGGGTGTCATGGGCCTGGGCGACGGCCTTGAGGATCTCGGGGGCGTGCGGCAGGCCCGGCTGGGCGGCGGTGGTCATGGCGCAGCGCTCGCTGGAGCGGACGAAGACGAGCCGGGCGCCGGAGCCCGCCGCGCCGCGGGCGTGGTGGCCGAACCAGTCGTCCTCGACGAAGGGCGGGGTGCCCGGCGGGGTGCGCAGCAGGATGTTCGGGCGGAACCGGCGGACGTCGACCACGGCGGACAGCGCGGCCTCGGCGACCCAGTCCAGGGTGGCGGTGGTGAGCACGCTGACCGGGAGCTGGTCGAAGTGCGAGACGGCGTCCTCGCGGGCGAGTTCGACGTCCTCGCGTTGCAGGTAGGCGCGGAGGAAGGCGGTCGGGTCGGCGACGGGCCGGCCGAGCGGGTCGAACAGCTCGGGGCCGTCGAGCCGGTGGCCGAGCCGGGAGGAGAGCCGCAGCAGGCCGTCCATCCGCCGGAAGCGTCGGGTGTTCTTGCCGGAGCCGAACTTGCCGTGGCCGTCGCGCACGGCGTAGAGGCGGTCGCCCGCGAGCCCGCGGGCGTCCACCTCGACCGAGTCGAGCCGCTCGCCGCCGGTGGACTTCACGGGGTAGCGCCAGAGCTGCTCGATGACTCCGATGATCTCTGCCATGGCCGGACAGCGTACCGGTGCCCGCCGATGATGGTCTAGACCAAGTCCCCGTCGCGGCAAGGGCTTCACCCCGCAAGGCCTTCACCCACACGGCGTCACCCCGCGAGGGCGTCACCCCAACCGGGCCACCGCCCGGACCGGAGCACCGTCCGCCGCGACCAGCCGGAGCGGGAAGAGCGACACCTCGACCGGCCGCCCCGCCTCCTGCGCCGCCAGCAGCGCCCGCAGATCGGTCAGGTTCTCCGCGATCACCCCGCCGCCCGGCGCCCCGAGCAGCACCCGGTGGGCCGCCAGGGTGGGCTCCTCGGCGGCCGGCTGGTCGTGCTCGTCGGTGAGGTCGGCGAGCAGCGCGGCCACCGCCGGGTCGCCCGGGCCCGGGTCGGGCGTGGGGTCGACGCTGAGCGCGTCCACCCCGACCGTGCGGACCCCTGCGGCCACGATCGCCTCCGCGGCCCGCGCGGTCAGGCTCGGGTGGGCGAGGTAGGCGTCGGTGCCCCAGTGCCGCGCCCACCCGGTGGCGAGCAGCAGGACGGTGCCCTCGCCGACCCGCTCCAGGGCGGGCGCGAGCTGCTCGGCGGTGACCGCGGCGCGCGGCTCAAGACCGCGCAGGTCGGCCACCACGGCCGGGCCGGTGAACCGCTCCAGCGGCAGGCCGTCCAGCGTCGGCCAGGTGACGTCGACGTGGTACGGCGCGTCGACGTGGGTGCCGGACTGCGAGCCGAGGTGCACCGCGAGCACGTTCACCCCGGCGGTGGCGGTGGTCAGGGCGGGCTCCAGGAGGACGGCCGGATCGCCGGGATAGACCGGCATCGCGGTGGTCACCTGGTGGGTCAGGTCGACGAGGGTCGGGGCCATGCCGCCATCCTCCCAGGGCGGGCCGGGGCCGGGTGGGGATAGAAAGTAAGCACTATGGAAAAGCCTGAGCAGCCAGTCCGCCGCCCCTGGATCGTCGGGGTCTCCGGCGCGTCCGGCACCCCGTACGCCGCCTCCGTGATCCGCGCCCTCCTCGCCGCCGGCGAGGCCGTCGACCTGGTGGTCAGCCGGGCGGCCCGGCTGACGATCCTCGACGAGACCGGCATCGCCTTCCGTGACGCGCACTGGCGCACCGATCTGGCCGAGTGGCTGGGCATCGCGGCGGACGGCCCGGAGGACGTCCGGTACTGGCCGGCCGGGGACTTCGCGGCCGGCCCGTCCAGCGGCTCGTACCCGGCGAAGGGGATGCTGGTGGTGCCCGCGACCACCGGCGCGGTGGCCGGGATCGCGCTCGGCCTCAGCAAGGACCTGCTCCAGCGGGTGGCCAGCGTCACCCTCAAGGAGCGGCGTCCGCTGGTCGTCTGCGTCCGCGAGACACCACTCAACGGGGTGACGTTGAAGCACCTGGTGGAGCTGGACGCGCAGGGCGCGGTCGTCCTGCCCGCCTCGCCCGGTTTCTACGCCGGCGGCTCCACCGTCCGCGAGCTGGTCGACTTCGTCGCCGGACGGGTGCTGGACGCGGTCGACGTGCCCCACACGCTGTACCGACGGTGGGAGGGCGAGCTGGGCGCGGCGGCGCGCGGGACGGAGCGGACCGGGCGGTCGGTCTGAGGGGGAGTGAGCTACCGCGTGACGGGAGAGTATGTTCTCTGCGATATCCGGGTTGGTCCGCGCATGGCGCCTTTGAATCCGGATAATGATCTGTGGGTCTGGTGAGGTTCGGAAGGACGCGGACGGTATATGGACACGGTGGACAGACAGCTCATCCAGGCGCTCCGGGAGAACGGCCGCGCGTCCTACGCCGAGCTGGGCCGGCTGGTCGGCCTCTCCGGCCCGAGCGTCACGGACCGCATCAACCGCCTGGAGCAGGCCGGGGTCATCACCGGCTACCGCGCGACGGTCAATCCGGCCTCGCTCGGCTTCGGTGTCACGGCCCTGATCGGCCTCCAGCTGACCGACGCGGCGGACCACGAGGACGTCGCGTTCCGGCTGAAGGACCTGGGCGAGGTCGAGGACTGCTGGTTCATCGCCGGTGACGACTCGTACATGCTCAAGGTCCGGGTGCCGGACGTCGAGGGCCTGGAATCGGTGGTGAAGCGGATCTCGGGCACGAAGGGTGTGGCTCGCACCCGTACGACCGTCGTACTCTCCACCAAGTGGGAGAGCCGGGTCAGCGAGCTGCCGCTCGTCGACAGCGAGTAACGGCGGACAACGGCGAACAACCACGCCGGTACGGACAGCACGGACAGCACGGACGAAGAGCGCGGGGGAGTGGCGGACATGGCACTGGTCGGTCTGGAGGAGCTGCGGGCGGCCCGGGAGCGGATCGCGGGGGTCGCGGTGCGCACCCCGCTGGTCCCCGCCCCCTGGGCGGCGGACGGCGAGCGCCGGCTCTGGCTCAAGCCGGAGAACCTCCAGCCGACCGGGGCGTTCAAGACCCGCGGCGCGTACAACCGGCTCGCCGCGCTGACCGAGGACGAGCGCTCCCGCGGCGTGGTCGCCCAGTCCAGCGGCAACCACGCGCAGGCGGTGGCGTACGCCGCGCAGCTGCTCGGGATCAAGGCCGTGATCGTGATGCCGGACACCTCTCCGGCGGTCAAGATCGAGGCCACCCGGTCGTTCGGCGCCGAGGTGGTCGTGGTGACGCCTGAGCAGCGGGACATCCTGCCCGGCGAGCTGGCCGAGCGGCACGGCTACGTCTGGGTGCCGCCGTACGACGACCCGTTCATCATCGCGGGCCAGGGCACGGTCGGCCTGGAGATCGCCGACGACGCCCCGGCGGAGCTGGACACCGTGCTCGTCCCGGTCAGCGGCGGCGGGCTGATCAGCGGCACGGCGGCCGCGCTCAAGCTGACCCGCCCGGGCGTCCGGGTGATCGGCGTCGAGCCCGAGCTGGCCGCCGACGCGCAGGCCAGCCTGCGGGCCGGCGAACGGATCAGCTGGCCGGTCGCCGACACCTACCGGACCATCGCCGACGGCCTGCGCACCCCCTCGGTGGGCGTGCTGCCGTACGAGCACCTCACCGCCTACGTGGACGACATCGTCACGGTCACCGAGGACGAGATCCGCGCCACGGTGGCGCTGCTGGCCCGGCGCGGGCGGATCGTCGCCGAGCCGTCCGGCGCGGTCGCCCCGGCCGCGTACTTCCACCGGGCCGCCGAGACCGGCGGGCGGGCGGTGGCCGCGGTGGTGAGCGGCGGCAACATCGAGCCCGCGCTGCTCGCCGAACTCCTGGCCGGCTGACCCGCGCGGGGCGGCTGCCCGCGAGTCGACGCGGGTGGGGGCGTACGCTCGTTCCGGCAACGATTCGAAGTCGGAGGAGGCGGGGCACCGCATGGACGCAGGGCTCAAGCGCGAGCTGGAGGCGAAGGTCTACGCGGGGGAGCGGCTGACCCGGGAGGACGGGATCGCGCTCTACGGGAGCGACGACCTGGCCTGGCTGGGCGGGCTCGCCCACCACGTGCGGACGAGGAAGAACGGCGACGTCGTCCACTTCAACGTCAACCGCCACCTCAACATGACCAATGTGTGCAGCGCGTCCTGCGCGTACTGCTCGTTCCAGCGCAAGCCGGGCGAGAAGGACGCGTACACGATGCGCATCGAGGAGGCCGTCCGCCTCGCCAAGGCGATGGAGGTCGACTCCCTCACCGAGCTGCACATCGTCAACGGCCTGCACCCCACCCTGCCGTGGCGCTACTACCCGCGCTCGCTGCGGGAGCTGAAGGCCGCGCTGCCGAACGTCTCGCTCAAGGCCTTCACCGCCACCGAGATCCACTGGTTCGAGCGGATCAGCGGCCTGCCCGCCGACGAGATCCTCGACGAGCTGATCGACGCCGGCCTGGAGTCGCTGACCGGCGGCGGCGCGGAGATCTTCGACTGGGAGGTCCGCCAGCACATCGTCGACCACGACACCCACTGGGAGGACTGGTCGCGGATCCACCGGCTCGCGCACAGCAAGGGCCTCAAGACCCCGGCCACCATGCTGTACGGCCACATCGAGGAGCCCCGCCACCGGGTGGACCACGTACTGCGGCTGCGCGAGCTGCAGGACGAGACCGGCGGCTTCCAGGTCTTCATCCCGCTGCGCTACCAGCACGACTTCCACGACTCCAAGGACGGCGTCGTGCGCAACCGGCTGATGGAGCGCACCGAGATGGCCACCGGCGCGGAGGCGCTGAAGACCTTCGCGGTCTCCCGGCTGCTCTTCGACAACGTGCCGCACGTCAAGGTCTTCTGGGTGATGCACGGCGTCACCACCGCCCAGCTGGCGCTCAGCCACGGCGCGGACGACATGGACGGCTCGGTGGTCGAGTACAAGATCACCCACGACGCGGACAACTTCGGCACCCCGAACAAGCTGAACCGCGAGGACCTGCTCGGCCTGATCCGGGACGCCGGTTTCCGCCCGGTCGAGCGCAACACCCGCTACGAGATCATCCGCGAGTACGACGGCCCCGACCTGGGCCGCCGGGAGACCCCGCAGGCGATGCGCCTCTGACGCACGGGCCCGCCGCCCGGACCCCCGCGGTCCGGGCGGCGGCTTCTTCACCGGGCCCGCACAGCCCCCGGGTTTCCCAACGCGGCACGGGTTTGGCAGGATCGGCCACATGTCCGGTTACCGTCGTACCTCCCCGTACCCGTCGTACGAACCGGTGTACGAGCAGGTGTACGAGCAGGGCCACGAGGCGTCCCGGCAGCCGTACGGCGGCGACCAGGCGGACGACCAGTGGCACGGGCAGCAGGACCGGCAGCCTTACGAGCAGCAGTACGAGCAGCAGTACCGGCAGCCGCAGCAGTGGCCGGACGGGCAGCCCCACCCGCAGCCGTACGCCCAGCCCGCCCAGCCCTACGGGGCGCCGTACGGGCCGCCCGCCGGGGCGTACGGGGACCAGGCCGGGGCGTGGCACGCGGAGCCGTACCAGGCGCCGTACGAGGCCTCCTACGGCGAGCAGGACCACTCGGTGTACGGCTACCGGAGCCTCGCCGAGCACGACGTCTACGACCGGCCGTTCCAGGACTCCCCGGCCGAGCCGGCCTGGGAGCCGGAGCCCCGGCCCGCGGCCGGGCCCGCGCAGCCGGTCGTCCCGCGGCAGGCCACCGCGTCCCCGGCCCCGGCGTCCGAGGCCGCAGCCCCAGGGTCCCGGGCGGCCGCCCGCGGCCGCCGCCGCAAGCCCCCGAAGAAGCGCACCGGCCGGGCCGTCACCGCCGGCACCGCCCTGCTGCTGGCGGCCGCCGCCGGCTGGTACACCGTCGGCCAGGACGACGCCAAGACCGGTGTGACCACCGCCGCCGGCCCCGAGGGCGTCGCCGCCCCGGACCACGCCGCCGCGCGGCCGGGGGCCGACCAGCCCTCGCCGACCGCCGCCCCGGCCGCCCAGGCCGCCGACGCCCGCCAGGACGAGACCCCCGCCGCCGACCGCAGCGAGGCCCGCGCCGACGGCTCGGTCGCCGCGATACCGGGCCTCGGCGCCTCCTTCGCCGGGCGGATACCCGCCGAGACCACCCAGGTGGTGCTGGCCTCCGGCGAGGGCAAGGACACCAACCGGGCCACCGTCACGCTGTGGACCCGCACCGCCGAGGGCCGCTGGCTGGCCGGCGAGAGCTGGCAGGGCCACAACGCCTTCAAGGGCTGGACCACCGACCACAACGAGGGCGACCTGCGCAGCCCGATCGGCGTCTTCTCGCTCACCGACGCCGGCGGCCGCAAGGCCGACCCGGGCAGCAGGCTCCCGTACGACAAGGACTCCAGCTTCGTCGTCTCCGGGACGGGCTTCGCCGGCGAGCAACTGGCCGGCTCCTTCGACTACGTCGTCGCGATCAACTACAACCGGGTGCCCGGCAACTCCCCGCTGGACCGGCGCCGCCCCAACGGCTCGACCAAGGGCGGCGGGATCTGGATCCACGTCGACCACGGCGGCCCGACGCACGGCTGCGTCTCCATCCCGGAGGACAAGATGGCGCAGTTGATCCGCACGCTCGACCCGGCCGCCCATCCGGTGATCGTGATGGGCGACACGGGCTCACTGGCCGCCTGAGCGACCCCCGCCCGGCCGGTCGTTCGTCAACGAATCCATATTCGCGCCCGCCCGGAACCCGTCTGCCGCAACGGTCCTTGTCGGCCTCCTACAGCATCCCGGTGCGGATCCTGTAGCCGGTCGCGCCCGACTGACCAGTGGGTAACCGGGTTGAGTTGGCAGTATGACCGGTTCGCGCATCGTGGCACTCGGCCACTACCAGCCCCCCAAGGTCCTCACCAACGACGACCTGGCGAAGCTGGTCGACACCGACGACGAGTGGATCCGCAGCCGCGTCGGCATCCGGACGCGGCACATCGCGGAGGACGAGACCGTCGTCGACCTCGCCACCGAGGCGGCGCAGAAGGCCCTGGCCAACAGCGGCCGGTCGGCCGCCGAGGTCGACCTGGTCGTGGTGGCCACCTGCACCGCGGTGGAGCGCAGCCCCAACACGGCCGCCGCCGTCGCCGCCCGGCTCGGGATCCGCTCCCCGGCCGCCTACGACATCAACACGGTCTGCTCGGGCTTCTCGTACGCGCTGGCCACCGCCGACCACGCGATCCGGGCCGGGGCGGCCCGGACGGCCCTGGTGATCGGCGCCGAGCGGATGTCCGACACCCTCGACTGGACCGACCGGTCCACCTGCGTGATCTTCGGCGACGGCGCCGGCGCGGCGCTGGTCGAGGCCCAGGAGGAGGGCGCCGAGCCGGGCATCGGCCCGGTGGTCTGGGGTTCGGAGCCGGAGCGGGGTGACGCCGTGGTGATCACGGGCTGGGACCCGGTGATCAGCCAGCAGGGCCAGTCGGTGTTCCGCTGGGCGACCACGCAGATCGCCCCGCTGGCCCGGCAGGCCTGCGAGCGGGCCGGGATCGACCCGTCCGAGCTCAAGGGCTTCGTGCCGCACCAGGCCAACCTGCGGATCATCGACGCGATCGCGACCAAGCTGGGGGTCACCGACGCGGTGGTCGCCCGGGACGTGGTGGACTCCGGCAACACCTCGGCGGCCTCGGTCCCGCTGGCCTTCTCCAAGCTGGTCGAGCGCGGCGAGCTGTCGCCCGGCGACCCCGTCCTGCTGTTCGGCTTCGGCGGCGGCCTGGCGTACGCCGGCCAGGTCGTCCGCTGCCCCTGACGCCTTCCTGGCGCCCTCCTGGTGCCTTCCTGGCGCTTCCGTTCGACATCCTCCGACACGCCTGTGGGCGGTCACCCCGCACGGGGTGGCCGCCCACAGGCGTGTCGTGGCGCACTGCGGACCGCCGGCGGACCTCCCCCGAGGACACGGCCGCCGTCCGTCGTACCCCGGACAGGAGGCCGGGGCGCGCGCGAAGCGGAAGGGTGGGTCGAAGCGGATCGTCTACTTGGGCGCCTTCTTGCCGGTGACGCCCAGGTACACCAGGGGAGCGAGGTTGGGCTTGAGGTCCTTGACCTTGACGCCCCAGGAGGTGAAGGCCTTCTGGTGCTCGGCCGCCGAGGCGAGCAACGAGACCAGTGACCCGGCGACGGCGGCCGGATCCAGTGCCTTGTCGGCCTGGCCCTTCGCCTGGAGTTCCTTGACGGCTTCCGTGAGTGGCTTGGCGACCGCGTTGAGGACCGTCATGCGGATCTTGAAGAACCGCTTGTCCCCTTCGGCGGCACCGAGCGTGACCACTCGGAGAATGGCGTCGTTCTTGCGCCAGAAGGCGAGGAATCCGTCGACCAGTTCTTCCGAAGTGGTCGTGCCGGACTTCCCTGCCCAGGACTTTCCGGCCACCAGCTCTTTGAGCGTGTCGGCGTCCTTGGCCATTTCCTCGGCGATTTCGAGGACGGCGCCCTCGACATCCGGGAAGTACTGGTAGAAGGTCGCGGGGGAGGTACCCGCCATACGGGCGACGTCGATGACCTTGACGTCCCGATAGGGCGACGTGCTGAGCATCTCGCGGAGGCAGTCGAGCAGCTTCTGCCGCGTCTCCTGTCCGCGTCGCCCGGCGACGCGACCGTCGACGGTGCGAACTTGTCCTGTCATGCCGTCAGCTTACCGTGGCCCGATCTTGGCGCGATTCGGTGATGTGACAATTACTCCGCACGGGGGGTTGGTATAGGGGCGCGGGGCCCTTCGGACGAATATTCACCGGCCTCCGGGGCCGGTCATGACGCCCCCCCGTGTGCCGCTGACGCCACAGGGTGACGACCCCTTCGCTGAGGGGTTATCGAGTAACGGAGCGTGACGAATCGGCCGGGGGTGTGAGTCGTCACTCATGACAGCCCCGGGCGTGGCGGGTGCAAGCCGGAGCCGGAGCGGACGTCAGATTCCGGCCGTTCCGGATCCGCTGACCGGGCCGTGGGCCCGCTGCCGGCCGGACAGGGCTCTGGGCGGGGGAGGTTGGAGATGGGCCCGGCGGCGTTGGAGAATCGGGTCCGGCACCACGCGGCGGGTGCTCGGCACCACGCGGGCGGTGCTACAAGACGGGGAGGTGCAGCGGGTGGACCAGCTGACGGCGCACGATCCGAGGCGGATCGGGCCCTTCGAAGTGCTGGGGCGGCTCGGGGCGGGTGGCATGGGCCTGGTCTACCTGGCGCGCTCCGCGTCCGGCCGGCGGGTGGCGATCAAGACCGTCCGGGGGGAACTGGCCGAGGACGAGTTGTTCCGGGTCCGCTTCGCGCGGGAGATCGCGGCGGCCAAGACGGTCGGCGGCTTCTACACGGCGGCCGTGGTCGACGCCGACGCGGACGCCCGGGTGCCCTGGCTCGCCACCGCGTACGTCCCGGCCCCGTCCCTGGAGGACCTGGTCACCGAGTGCGGGCCGCTGCCGGCCGGGGCGGTGCGCTGGCTGGTCGCCGGCATCGCCGAGGCCCTGCAGTCCATCCACGCGGCCGGGCTGGTCCACCGGGACCTCAAGCCGTCCAACGTCCTGGTGGTCGAGGACGGCCCCCGGGTGATCGACTTCGGCATCGCCGCCGGGGTCTCCAGCACCCGGCTCACCATGACCAACGTCGCGGTCGGCACCCCGGCGTACATGTCGCCGGAGCAGGCCAGGGACAGCCGGGGCGTCACCGGCGCCAGCGACGTCTTCTCGCTCGGCTCGCTGCTGGTGTTCTGCGCCACCGGCCACCCGCCGTACCGGGGCGCCAACCCGGTGGAGACGGTGTTCCAGCTGTTGCGCGAGCAGCCCGACCTGTCCGGCCTGCCGGCCGAGCTGGTGGACCTGGTGCGCGCCTGTATGCGCCCGTCCCCCGAGCACCGGCCGACCCCGGAGCAGATCCAGGTCGAGCTGGCCCCGCACCTGTTCTCCCGGGACGACGCCTCCGGCGAGGCCGGGGACTGGCTGCCGCCCAACGCGCTCGCCCTGATCGAGCACAAGCGCGGCCGCCGGCTGGCCCCGGCCGCTCCGCCGCCGGCCGTCCCGCCGCAGCCGGTGCCGCAGCACCAGCCGGCGCCCCAGCCGGTGCCGCAGCCCGCTCCGGGCCCGGGCCCGGGCCTGGACGACCCGCGCACCCGGCAGGGCCTCGGGCACGCCCCGCTGTCCGGCGGTCCGGTGCACAGCGCGCCGTCGAGCCCGGACACGGAGGCCGCCACCGAGAAGCTGGCCGCCCCGACGCGCCACCGCCGACCGGCCGGCGCGGCCGAGGCGGAGGTCCGGCTGCCCGGCGCCTCGGTCCGGATAGGGCCGGGGCCGCGCGCCGAACAGACCGGCCCGGGTGCGCCGCCCGCCGAGACGGACTGGGTCCGGCGGTTCACCCCGCCCCCGGCCCGCGCGGCCCGCTGGCGCCCCTGGCGGTTCCGGATGTCCAACGACGTCTGGGGCACCCCGGTGGTCGCCGACGGCACCCTGTTCGTCTCCAGCTTCGAGGTGCACGCCCTGGACATCGCGTCCGGGCAGCGCCGCTACAAGACCCGGGACGTCGCCTGGGCGCTGGCCGTGGACGCCGGGCGGGTGCACGCGGCCGACGGCCCGCACCTCTACACGGTCGACGTCGCGGACGGCACCGAGCGCTGGCGGCACTCGCTGGACGGCTGGGTGTACGCGCTGGACGCGGCCGACGGCGTGCTCTGCTGCGGCATCCGGGGCGGCGGCGTGCAGCTGCGCTCGGCGGCCACCGGCGCCGAGCTGTGGCGCGCCGAC
Source organism: Kitasatospora misakiensis (assembly GCF_042656005.1). Classification (NCBI taxonomy): domain Bacteria; kingdom Bacillati; phylum Actinomycetota; class Actinomycetes; order Kitasatosporales; family Streptomycetaceae; genus Kitasatospora; species Kitasatospora misakiensis. The sequence goes on from NZ_JBHSOF010000010.1 coordinate 124,731, forward strand.
GACGCCCAGCAGGACTACGAGAACCCGCAGTCCGGGCCCGCCCTGGTGGGCGGCGCGGCGTACTACTACGGCGGCGGCCGGCTGCGCTGCGTGGACCCGCGCGGCGCCGGCCTGCGCTGGTCGGTCCCGGTCGGCGAGGACGTGCCGTCCCGCCCGGTCGAGCGGGCCGGCGTGCTGTACGTGACGGCCGGCACCAGGGTGTACGCGCTGGACGCGGCGAGCGGCGCCGAGCGCTGGCGGTTCGAGGCGCCGGTGGTGCTGTTCACCCCGCCGGCCCTGGAGGCCGACGCGGTCTACGTCGCCGACTACCTGGGCACCGTGTACGCGCTGGACGCGGCCACCGGACGGGACCGCTGGCGCGCGGTCACCGGCACCCGGCAGGGCGCCGAGCCGGTCGTGGTCGGGGACGGCATGGTGCTGGTCGGCAGCGGCGAGGTGCTGTACGCCTTCGAGGCGGGCAGCGGCCGGGAGCGCTGGCGCTACACCGCGCGGGGCGAGATCGTCGGCTCCCCGGCGGTCGCCGACGGGCTGGTCCACCTCGGCAGCCGGGACCACTCGCTGCACACCCTGGACCTGGCCGGCGGTCAGCTGCGCTGGGAACTCGGCACCAAGGGCGAGCTGACCGGCTCGCCGGTGGCGATCGGCGGCAAGGTCTTCGTGGGCAGCAAGGACCGCTGCGTGTACGCGCTGGACGCCTTCTACGGCACGGCGGTGCCCTCGCACTGACCCCGGCGCGGCGGGGGCCGGAGCCCCCGCCGCGCACGGTGCCGGGTGCGGTGCCGGGTGCGGACTACTTCCGGGCCTCCGGGTGGCGGCTGCACCAGCCCTCCCAGGCCGAGGCCACCATGGACTCGACACCGTGCCGGGCGGTCCAGTCCAGCTCGCGGTTGATCAGGTCGGCCGAGGCCACCACCCGGGCCGGGTCGCCGGCGCGGCGGGGGGTGATCTCCGGCGTGGCGTCGTAGCCGGTGACCTTGCCGATCACGTCCAGCATCTCCCGCACGCTGACGCCCTCGCCGCGGCCGATGTTGAGCACCAGGGAGGTCGCGCCGGCCGGGTCGGCGGCGAGCCGCTTGGCCGCGGCCACGTGCGCCGACGCGATGTCGGAGACGTGGATGAAGTCGCGGACGCAGGTGCCGTCCGGCGTGGGGTAGTCGTCGCCGAACACCCGCGGGGCCTGGCCGGCGGTCAGCCGCTCGAAGACCATCGGGATCAGGTTGAAGACCCCGGCGTCCGAGAGCTCCGGCGAGGCGGCGCCGGCCACGTTGAAGTAGCGCAGCGCGACGGTGGACATCCCGTACGCCTTGCCGGCCGCCGCGACCAGCCACTCGCCGGCCAGCTTGGTCTCGCCGTACGGGCTCATCGGCGCGCACGGGGTGGACTCGGTCACCAGGTCGACGTCCGGCATGCCGTAGACGGCGGCGGAGGAGGAGAACAGGAAGCGCTTGACGCCGCCCTCGGCCGCGGCCTCCAGGACGGTCTGGAGACCGATCACGTTCTCCCGGTAGTACAGGAAGGGCTGCTCGACCGACTCGCCGACCTGCTTCTTGGCGGCGAAGTGGAGGACGCCCTCCACCTGGTGCTCGCGAATGGCCGCGTCCAGGGCGGCCCGGTCCAGGGTCGACCCCTCGACCAGGGCGACCTCCTTCGGCAGCCGGGTCCGGTCACCGGTGCTGAGGTCGTCCAGTACGGCCACGCGCTCGCCCGCGTCGAGGAGCTGCTGCACGACGTGCCCGCCGATGTATCCGGCACCGCCGGTGATCAACCAAGTCATGGCCGAATCCTAGGGCCCGTCTTCGAACCCCCGTCGTCCGCCCGGAGGGCGGGCGGGGCGGCGTTGGGGTGCGTGCATCGGCGGTGCCGAGGAGGGAGTCCATGCGGTGGGGGTACCTCCCGGCCGGAGGCTGGGGGCCATCGGCGACTGACGAGAAGCCGTCGAGGTGCGTGCCCCGGCGTCGGCCCGCAGGCGGGGGTTCGAAGACGGGCCCTGGGGGCCCGTCTTCTTCGGGTCGGCGCCGTGGGCGAGTCGGAGCCGGGCAATCGGACATTTCGGTGAAATGCTGACAAAGATCTCTGCGTTGTGTCCGAGTGGCCCCGGGTGGCCGCGTGCTGAGGAATCCGGAGGCCGTCACGGTGAACCGCAAGAAGGAGCCCACCCGTCCGATTCCGGCCGGGCCGCGGCCCACCGGGCCGAAGGCCTTCGAGCGGGGGCTGCTGGGGCCGGGGGCGGTCGCTGTGCTGACCGCGCTCGCGGTGGCCGGGTGCAGCAGTGGGTCGTCCTCCTCGTCGTCCTCTTCCTCCGTGGTGTCGTCGTCGCCCTCGTCGGCCGGTGGGTCCGCGAGCTCCTCCGCCGGGCCGGGCGGCTCCAACCAGCTCCAGGCCGACTACCAGAAGGTGATCAAGAACGTGCTGCCCTCGGTGGTGCAGATCACCACCGCGAGCGACCTCGGCTCCGGGATCGTCTACGACGACAAGGGCGACATCGTCACCAACGCCCACGTGGTCGGCACCGCCACCACCTTCACCGTCACCCTGGCCGGCAGCACCAAGCCGCTGGACGCCACCCTGGTCGCCGCCTACCCGGACTCCGACCTCGCGGTGATCAAGCTGAGCAACCCGCCCTCCGCCCTCCGGCCGGCCGCCTTCGGGGACTCCACCAAGGTCGAGCTGGGCCAGATCACCCTCGCCATGGGCAGCCCGCTCGGGCTCGCCAGCAGCGTCACCCAGGGCATCGTCTCGGCCACCGGCCGGACCGTCACCGAGCCGCGCGGCGGGGGCTCGCCGGGCGCCGTCATCGGCAACATGGTGCAGACCTCGGCCGCCATCAACCCCGGCAACAGCGGCGGCGCGCTCGTCAACCTGGACGGCCAGGTGATCGGCATCAACACGCTCGCCGCCACCGAGCCGGAGGCCAACGGCGCCGCCGCGCCCGGCATCGGCTTCGCCATCCCGGCGTCCACCGTCACCAGCATCGCCGACCAGCTGATCAAGGACGGCAAGGTCACCAACTCCGGCCGGGCCGCGCTCGGCATCACCGCCCGGAACTACTTCGACCAGAACTTCCGCCCGGCGGGCGCCGTCGTGGTCGCCGTCGTGGCGGGCGGCCCGGCCGACGCGGCCGGCATCCGGCCCGAGGACGTGATCACCAAGATCGGGGACACCCCGGTCGACTCGCTGAACTCGCTCACCAGCGCGCTGGCCTCGCTCGCGCCGGGCAGCAAGGCCACCGTGACCTACAGCCGGGGCGGCACGAGCGCGAGCGCCGACGTCACCCTCGGCACCCTGGGCACTCCCTAGGCGCCCCCGGAAACCCCCGGACGGCCGCCGGCCGCACACCGCGCAAGGGTTCCGCGGCCGGCCGCCGTCCGGGACTGTGTTTTCGCCCGCTCGCCTCCGGGGCGCTTTTGTCCGGTGCCGACGGTCGGCGCTCCAACGCCGCTCCTTCGTCGCGTCGTCCTCGCTTCTCCCTTTCGGCACCGGCGCGCCCCTTCGGCTCGGGGCGGGAGGCTACTCGCCCGGCCGCCGCCGGTGCGGTGTTCGGCGATCAGCCGGGAGCCGCGGCGGGCTCAGCGGCGGGGGGTGCGGGTTCGCCAGGGGAGTTCGACGGTCACCGTGGTCGGTCCGCCGGCCGGGCTCTCGACCAGGAACACCCCGTCCACCGCCCGGATCCGCTCGGCCAGGCCGGCCAGGCCGCTGCCCGGGTAGGGGGCCGCGCCGCCCTTGCCGTTGTCCTGGACCAGGACCATCAGCTGCTCGCCGGCCCGCCAGACGTCCACCGTGGCGGAGCGGGCGCCGGAGTGCTTGGAGATGTTGGTCAGCAGCTCGCTCACGGTGAAGTAGGCGATGCCCTCGACCGCCGAGTCCGGCCGGTCGGTGCCGCCGTCCGAGGCCTTCATGTCGACGTGCACCTTGACCCCCTCCGGCACCGTGCAGCGCGCGGCCACCGAGGAGAGCGCCGCGTCCAGGCCGCGGTCGGTCAGCACCGCCGGGTGGATGCCGCGGGCCAGGTCGCGCAGCTCCTGGAGGGCCAGCTTCACCTCGCCGTGGGCGTTGTCCACCATCTTCGCGGCGGCGGCCACGTCGTCCGGCGTCTCGGTCTCCCGCAGCCGCTCCTTGGCCATGCCGAGGTCCATCGCCAGCGCCACCAGCCGGGCCTGGGCGCCGTCGTGCAGGTCGCGCTCGATCCGGCGCAGGTCGGCGGCGGCGGTGTCGACGACGGTGCCGCGGTCGTCCTCCAGCTCGCGGACCCGCTCGGAGAGCGCGCCCGGGTACAGCAGGGTCTCCACCAGCATCCGGTCCACCGCCGACTGGGCGCGGATCACCCAGGGCAGGGCCGGCCAGCCGACCAGGACGAAGACCAGCGTCACGGCGAAGCTCAGCACGCCCCACGGCAGCATCAGCACGTTGTACAGGGCCGAGCGCCAGGAGAGGGCGTCGGTCAGGTGGGCGATCGCGAAGCCGGTGACGCCCGGCCGGCGGCGCCGCACCGGCTCCGGGTCGTGCACCTCGGAGCCGTACAGCGACCGGGCCCGGCCGCGGGCGAAGCCGCCCATCGCCCGGCAGCCGGCCAGTCCGGCGGCGAGCAGCGGCAGCCCGATCACGGTGATCGACAGGGCGAGGCCGATCGACAGCGTCACGACGGTGAAGACGAAGCCCGCGATCCCGAGCGGCATGTTCAGCAGCAGCCGCCCGACCTGCCGCCACATCCGCGAGCCGTACAGCGGGGTGCGTTCGGCGGGCGCCGGCGGCTCCTGGCCGGTGTCACCGGCCCGGCGGTCCATTGGCTTCATCTCGGTCTACCGTCCCTCTCGGTCGAGCTGTGCACATAGCTTGGCCGGTCGGGTGTGGATGGGGCCATGGGGGTGATACGTCTCCCCGACCGGGGGTTATCCCCACCCCGGCCGGAACCGCTCCGGTGACCGCGGGGTTGACCGCCGCGCGTCGCCGGGTGTCCACCGGCTGTCCATCCGATGTCTTGCGGAGCGGGCAGGATGCGGGGCACGGGGGCCGTGCACTTAGACTCACGCACTGGCGATGGTTATGAGCGTGTAAAGGAAACGTCGTAGAACCGCCCCGAGGGGCGGGTTCCGCGGCCGATGTGGAGGCGAGGGCATGGTGGGGCAGCGGGCGGCTTCGGTCGCGGCCGACCCGGCGGCCGGCAGCGGCTACTTCGACGCGTACGCCGCGATGGGCCTGCTCGCCGTCGTCGGCGTGCTCTTCGTGACGGTGGCGTTCACCGCCAACCGGCTGCTGCGGCCGGTGGTGTACTCGCCGGAGAAGCTCCTCGCCTACGAGTGCGGCGTGGATCCGGTGGGGGAGGACTGGGCGCACACCCAGGTCCGCTACTACGTCTACGCCTTCCTGTACGTGATCTTCGCGGTCGACGCGATCTACCTGTTCCCGTGGGCGACCGTCTTCGCCTCCGCCGGATACGGCGCCGGGACGCTGATCGAGATGTTCGTCTTCATCGGGTTCCTCGCGGTCGGACTGCTCTACGCCTGGAAGAAGGGCGTTCTCGAATGGACGTGACGCACACCCACTCGCACGGGCACGGCGCCTCCGGCGGTCCGGTTCCGCTGGGCGTGCCGGACCCGTCGCACCCCGGTGCCGCCGTCGAGCGGCGCGGTATCGGCCCGCTGGCCCGGCTGGCGCCGGACCCGGTCAAGGTCGTCCTCAACTGGGGGCGGCGCTACAGCCTCTGGTGCTTCAACTTCGGTCTGGCCTGCTGCGCGATCGAGTTCATCGCGGCGTCGATGGCCAAGCACGACTTCATCCGGATGGGTGTCATTCCCTTCGCGCCGGGCCCCCGGCAGGCCGATCTGATGATCGTCTCGGGGACGGTGACGGACAAGATGGCGCCCGCCGTCAAGCGGCTCTACGAGCAGATGCCCGAGCCGAAGTACGTCATCTCCTTCGGCGCCTGCTCCAACTCCGGCGGCCCGTACTGGGACTCCTACTCCGTCACCAAGGGCGTCGACCAGATCATCCCGGTCGACGTCTACGTGCCCGGCTGCCCGCCCCGGCCGGAGGCGCTGCTCCAGGGCATCCTCAAGCTCCAGGAGAAGATCGCCGCCGAGTCGCTGCCCGGCCGCTACACCGCGCCCGCGGCGGCGCTGCGGCGTCCGCCGGTGCCCGGGCCCGGCACCGCTGCGGGCTCCTCCGGCACCGCCGAGGGCTCCGGCACCGAGGGCTCCGGCACCGCCGAGGGAGGCGTCTCGTGACCACGGCCGAGCAGTACGCGGCGTCGGTCGGGGAGTGGGCGACCGGCGCCGAGGCGTACGGGCTGATCACCGTCGACGTGCCCGCCGAGCACTGGATCGAGGCGCTCACCGCCGCCCGGGACACCCTCGGGCTGACCTTCTTCGACTGGCTCAGCGCCGTCGACGAGCTCGCCGAGGGCTTCTCGGTGGTCGCCCACCTCGCCGCCGTCGACGCCCCGGGCGTGCGCCACCTGGCGCTGCGCACCCGGGTGCCGCGTGACGGGGCCGCGCTGCCGACCGCCGTCGCGGTGTACGCCGGGGCCGCCTGGCACGAGCGCGAGACGCACGAGATGTTCGGCATCGACTTCCCCGGGCACCCCCACCTGATCACCCTGCTGCTGCCGGACGGCTTCGAGGGGCACCCGCTGCGCAAGGAGTTCGTCCTCGCGGCGCGGGTCGCCAAGGCCTGGCCGGGCGCCAAGGAGCCGGGCGAGTCCGACCACGGCGACGGGCCGGCGCGGCGCAAGATGCAGCCGGCCGGTGTGCCGGACCCGAACGAGTGGGGGCCGCTCAAGGGCACCCTGCCGCCGGTCTCCGAGCGGCCCGCCGGGGACGCCCGGGCGGCCGGCGCGGCGCGCACGCCGCGTGCGGCGGCTGCGGGAGCCGCGGGTGCGGGTGCCGCGAGTGCAGACGCGGGCGCGGCCGGGGCCGGGGCTGAGGGCGCCGCCGCGGTGCGGGCGGACCGTCCGCGCCGGACCAGGTCGGTCTCCGAGGGGTCGGCGAGCCAGGTGGCCGCCGCTCCGGGCGAGGGGGCCGCCGCCGAGGGGGCCCCCGTCGAGGGTGCCGCCGCGCCGGCCGCGCCCCCGGTGCGGGCCGACCGGCCCCGGCGGACCAGGTCGGTCTCCGACGGCTCGGTGAGCCAGGCGGCCGGGGAGGCGGGTGAGACCGCCGCGGCTCCGGACGCCGGGCCCGCGCGGACCGCGCCGTCCCGGACGCAGTCCGCCGACGCGCCCTGGCACAACCCGGTGCCGGCCCACGAGGAGCCGCAGCGGCCCGCCGTCGAGCCGGCCGTCGAGCCGGCCGTCGAGCCGGCCGTCGAGCCCGCGAAGCCCGTCGGGCCGGGTGCCGAGGAGCAGCCGGGGGCCGGGGAGAAGAAGACGAGCGAGCCGCCGGCCGAGTCGGCCGGCCAGGACGGAGACGGCGCGTGAACCTGTTCGACACGGTGCTGCGCTGCGTCGCCACGCTGGTCGTCTTCCTCACCCTCCCCCTGATCATCGGCCAGACCGAGCACAAGGTGATGGCGCACATGCAGGGCCGGCTCGGCCCGATGTACGCCGGCGGCTTCCACGGCTGGGCGCAGCTGATCGCGGACGGCGTGAAGTTCGCGCAGAAGGAGGACATCGTCCCGGCCGGCGCCGACCGGCGGATCTTCCAGCTGGCGCCCGCCGTCTCGCTGCTGCCGTACCTCTTCGTGCTGCTGGCGATCCCGGTCGGCCCGGACGGCTTCGTCGGGCAGGCGATCGACGCCGGCCTGTTCTTCGTGCTGGCCGTCATGGGCGTCGGCGTGATCGGCAAGCTGATGGCCGGCTGGGCCTCGGCCAACAAGTTCTCGCTGCTCGGTGGTCTGCGCACGGCCGCGCAGCTGATGTCCTACGAGCTGCCGATGGTGCTCGCCGCGGCCTCCGTGGCGATGGCCGCCGGGACGCTCTCGCTGCCCGGGATCGTGGACGCCTGGGAGTGGTACTGGATCCCGTGGCAGATCATCGGCGCCTTCGTGTTCTTCACGGCCGGCCTGGCCGAGCTGCAGCGCCCGCCGTTCGACATGCCGGTCGCCGACTCGGAGATCATCTTCGGCGCGTACACCGAGTACACCGGTCTGCGCTTCGCGCTGTTCCTGCTCTCCGAGTACGTGGGCATCCTGGTGGTCTCCGGACTGACCGCGGTGCTCTTCCTCGGCGGCTGGCACGGCCCGCTGCCGGACCAGCTCGGCTGGCTGTGGACCCTGCTGAAGACCTTCGCGCTGGCCTTCGTGGTGATCTGGCTGCGGGTCACCTACCCCCGGCTGCGCGAGGACCAGCTGATGCGATTCGCGTGGACGGTGCTGATCCCGCTCGCCCTCGCCCAGCTGGCCCTCACCGGCATCATCAAGGTGGCGATCTCATGAGTTTCCCCGGTGCGGGTCTGGCCAAGGGCCTGGCCGTCACGCTGCGGACGATGACGAGGAAGACCGTCACCGCGCAGTACCCCGACACCCAGCCCGCCCTCCCGCCGCGTTCGCGCGGGGTGATCGCGCTGCTGGAGGAGAACTGCACGGTCTGCATGCTCTGCGCCCGTGAGTGCCCGGACTGGTGTATCTACATCGACTCCCACAAGGAGACGCTGCCGGCCGCCGACCCGAACGCGCGCGCCCGCACCCGCAATGTGCTGGACCGGTTCGCCATCGACTTCTCGCTCTGCATGTACTGCGGGATCTGCATCGAGGTGTGCCCGTTCGACGCGCTGTTCTGGTCGCCCGAGTTCGAGTACGCGGAGACCGACATCCTGGAGCTGACCCACGAGCGGGACCGGCTCCGGGAGTGGATGTGGACGGTCCCGGTGCCGCCGGCGCTGGACCCGGCGGCCGAGGAGCCCAAGGAGATCGCCACCGCGCGGAAGGCCGCCGACAAGCTCGCGGCCGCCGCGGTGGCCGCGGCGGAGGCCGACGCCGCCGAGGAGAAGGGTGACACCGCGTGAGTGCCACCACCCTGCTCGCCGCGACCGGGTCGCTGGACCCGGCCGCGCGCTCGTTCCTCTCCCCGACCGGGGTGGAGATCGTCTTCCTGCTGGTCGGCATCGCCGTGCTCGGCTCGGCCGTGGTCGCCGTGACCACCAGGCAGCTGGTGCACGCCGCGCTCTGGCTGGTGGCCGCGCTCGGCGGGCTGGCGGTGGAGTTCCTGCTGCTCACCGCCGAGTTCATCGCCTGGGTGCAGGTGCTGATCTACCTCGGCTCGGTGGTCGTGCTGGTGCTGTTCGGGCTGATGCTCACCAAGGCGCCGATCGGGCGCTCGCCGGACGCCGACTCGAAGAACCGCTGGGTCGCCCTGGTGGTGGCGCTGGCCTCGGCCGGGACCCTGGTGACGCTGGTCGTGGACGCCTTCCGGACGTCCTGGATCGACCTCGGCGCGGGCGGCGGCTCGGCGGCGGTGACCGGCGCGAGCCTGTTCCGGACCTGGGTGCTGCCCTTCGAGGCGCTCTCGGTGCTGCTGCTGGCCGCACTGGTCGGCGCGATCGTGCTGTCGCGCGGTGCGGGGAAGCGGGTGCCGACGCCCCGGGCGGGGCGGATCCGGGCCGGCCGGCCGGTGGGCTCCAACCGGACGGTCGCCCAGGAGGCTGCTGTCGCGCCCGGGGCGAAGGCCCCCGAGACCGCCCCGGCGGAGGAGAGCTGATGCACCTCGCCTACCCCGTCGTGCTCGCCGCGCTGCTGTTCAGCGTCGGCGTCTACGGCGTGCTCGCCCGACGCAACGTCATCCTGGTGCTGATGTCCGTCGAGCTGATGCTCAACGCCGTCAACCTCGACCTCGTCGCCTTCGACACCTGGCTGCGCGACTCGCTGCACGCCGGCCAGGCGCTGACCCTGTTCACCATCACCATCGCCGCCGCCGAGATCGGGCTCGGGCTCGCCATCGTCCTGCTGCTGTTCCGGGCCCGGGGCACGGCGGACATCGACCGGGCCACCGCGCTCGGCGACCCGGCCGAGACCACCGCCGACGTCGAGGAGGCGCCGGTCGGGACCGAGGCGCTGAAGGGCCAGGCCGCCGCATGAACCTCGCCCTGCCCGCCCTCGTCCCCGCCCTGCCCGCGCTCGGCGCGGCCGCCACCCTGGCCACCGGCCGGCGCGTGCCCGGACTGGCCCGGCCGCTGGCGATCGTGCCGGTCGCCGTCTCGGCCGTGCTGGCCCTGGTCGTCGCGCTGCAGCTGGGCACCGGCCAGACGCTGGACGCCGCCACCCGGCTCACCCCGACCGGCGGCCCGGACATCTCGCTGGCGATCCACCTGGACGGCTACAGCTCGCTGATCTCGGTACTGGTCGGCCTGGTCGCCACCTGCGTGCAGGTCTACTCGACCGCGTACCTCAAGGACGACCCGCGCTACCCCTCCTACGCGGCGCTGGTCTCGCTCTTCACGGCGGCGATGTTCCTGGTCGTCTACTCGGGCGACCTGATCGTGCTGCTGGTCGGCTGGGAGGTCATGGGCATCTGCTCGTACTTCCTGATCGGCCACCACTGGGAGACCGAGGACGCCCGCTCCGCCTCGCTGAAGGCCTTCCTGGTCACCAAGCTGGGCGACGTGCCGTTCCTGTTCGGCGTCTTCCTGCTCGGCGCCGACGCCGGGAGCTTCCGGATCGAGGACGTGCTGCGGGCCGCCACCGACGGGCGGCTCGGCCACCCGACGCTGGTCGCGCTGCTCCTGCTGGCCGGGGTGGCCGGCAAGAGCGCGCAGTTCCCGCTGCACACCTGGCTCCCGGACGCGATGGCCGGCCCGACTCCGGTCTCCGCGCTGATCCACGCCGCCACCATGGTCGCCGCCGGCATCTACCTGGTGGCCCGGCTGCTGCCGGTCTTCCTGCTCTCCGGGGCGGCGCTGGTGGTCCTGGCGGTGATGGCCGCCGTGACCATGATCGGCTCGGCGCTCTGCGCGCTCGCCCAGGACGACCTCAAGCGGGTGCTCGCCTACTCGACCGTCGGCCAGCTCGGCTACATGGCCGGCGCGCTGGCCAGCGGCGACCGCGAGGCCTCGGTGTTCCACCTGGTCAGCCACGGCGCGTTCAAGGCGCTGCTGTTCCTCGCCGCCGGTGTGGTGATCCACGCCGCGCACACCAACTCGATCTCCGCGATGTCCCGGATGCCCGGGCTGCGCAAGCGCGTCCCGGACGCCTACTGGACGACGGCCATCGCGCTGATCGCCCTGGTCGGCCTGCCCCCGTTCGCCGGCTTCTTCAGCAAGGAGGCGGTGCTGACCGCCGCCGAGCACGCGGCCAACGGCGAGGCGCTGACCAACGGCCTCGGCCCGGCCTCGGCGGTGCCGCAGGCGGCCGGCTGGATCGTGCTGATCTCGGCCGGGCTCACCGCGCTGCTCACGGCGGCGTACGCGGCCAGGCTGTTCCTGGTGGCCTTCCACAGCCCGGCGGGCGCGGCCGCGGCGGCCCCCGCGGTGCTGCCCGCCGCGGGGCCCGGCCAGGCCGCCGCCGACCGGGCAGCCGTCGACCAGGTCACCGCCGACCGGGCCACCGTGGTCGGTGACCACGAGCCCGACGCGCCGTACTCGCCCGAGCTCGACGAGGCCGACCCGGCCGTCGCCGAGCCGCCCGCGATGCGCTGGCCGCTCTGGGTGCTGGCCGTGCCGACCATGGGCTTCGGCGTCGCCGGCCTGCGCTCGGACTGGCTGCCCGCGCTGCTGGACGGCGGCTCGCTGCGGCCCTCCGCGGTCACCGTCGTCACCGGCACCGGCCTCGCCGTGGTCGGCGCGCTGCTGGCGTACGGCGCCTGGCGCTCGGCCACCGCCCGGCTCACCGAGGGCCTGCCCGCCCCGGCGGAGCCCGGCCGGGTGCCCGAGCAGGCCGGAGCCCCGGCCGCCGAGGTGATCGTCGCCGATCCCGGGCGCGCCCTGCTGGGCCCGCTGTTCGGCCCGGCCCGGCACGGCTTCGGCGTCGACCGGCTCTACAGCGCGCTGTTCGTCCGCCCGGTCGAGGCCGCCGCCCGGCTCGTCCGCTTCCTCGACCGCGAGGTCGTGGAGACCTACGTGCGCGGCAGCGGCGCCGGTGCCGACCTGCTCGGCCGGGTCGTCCGGCTCGCGCAGACCGGCAACGCGCAGACCTACCTCAGCGCGCTGCTCGCCGGCGTCGTCCTGCTGGCCGTCCTGGTGGCGGTGTAGCCGATGCCGTACCTCCCGTCCCCGCCCGCTGTCGTGGTTGTCGCTAGGAGTCCCCGATGAACGCGGTCCTCATCGCCCTCCTGGCGCTGCCGCTGCTCGGCGCCGCGCTCACCCTGGCCCCGGTGTTCGGCCCGGACCAGGCCGCCGCCGACCGGCGCGCGCTGCGCTTCAGCACGGTGGTGACCGGCGCCGTCCTGGTGCTCACCGTCGTCCTGGCGGCCGGCTTCGACCACGACCAGCCCGCCCGGATGCAGGCCACCACCGACGTCGCCTGGATCCCGGCCATCGGCGTGCGCCTCCACCTCGGGGTGGACGGCGTCTCGCTCCCGCTGATCGTCCTGACCTCGCTGCTCACCTTCCTCTGCGCGCTGTACTCGGAGCGGCGGCTGCCGTCCGGCGAGGGCGTGCCCTCGGCCCGGGCCTTCGCCGGGCTCTTCCTCCTCCTCGAAGTGGGCATGCTGGCCACCTTCGCGGTGCTGGACCTGCTGCTGTTCTTCCTGGCCTTCGAGATCGTGCTGATCCCGATGTACTTCCTGATCGCCCGCTGGGGGAGCGGCGCGAAGGTGCCGGCCGCCAACCGCTTCATCCTGTACACGCTGCTCGGTTCGGCCGTGATGCTGCTCGGCTTCCTGCTGGTCGGCGGCAAGGCGGGCACCTTCGACATGCAGGCCCTCGCCGCCGCCCACGGCTCCGGCCTGAGCCACTCCACCCAGGTGATCGCCGCCCTGGCGATCATGGTCGGACTCGCGGTCAAGGCCCCCGCCTGGCCGCTGCACAGCTGGCTCCCGGACGCGCACACGGCGGCCCCGACGGTCGGCTCCGTGCTGCTCGCCGGCGTGCTGCTGAAGATGGGCACCTACGGCCTCGTTCGGGTCCTCCTCCCGGTCGTCCCCGACGGCACCACGACGCTCGCCCCCTACCTGGGCGCCTTCGCCGCCGTCGGCATCGTCTACGGCTCGCTGGCCTGCCTCGCGCTCGCCCGGACGGGGGCCAAGGGCGACCTCAAGCGCCTGATCGCCTACTCCTCCGTCGGCCACATGGGCTTCGTCCTGCTGGGCATCGCCTCCCTCACCCCGGTGGGGGTCAACGGCGCGCTGTTCGCCAACATCGCGCACGGTCTGATCACCGGCCTGCTGTTCTTCCTCGTCGGGGCGCTCAAGGACCGCTACGGCACGGCGGACCTCGACACCCTGGCCGGCACCACCGGCGCCGCCCTCTACGGGCGGGCGCCGCGGATCGGCGCGCTGCTCGCCTTCGCCGCCGTCGCCAGCCTCGGCCTGCCCGGGCTGGCCGGCTTCTGGGGCGAGCTGCTCGCGATGTTCGGCGCGTTCGACCCGGCCGACGGCCTCTCGCGCCCCGCATTCGTCACCTACATGGTCCTGGCCGGTCTCGGCACCCTCCTCACCGCCGCGTACCTGCTGATCGTGGTCAGGCGCGTCTGCATGGGCGACCCCAAGCAGCCCGCGCCGGTGGCCGAGCTCGCCGACCTGCGCCCCTACGAGGCCGTCAGCTGGACGCCGCTGGCCGCCCTCACCCTGCTCGCCGGTCTCTGGCCCGCGCTCCTGCTCGGCCTCTCCGACCCCGCCGTCAAGCACCTCCTCGGGGGTGGCTGACCATGCTCGGCACCGCACTCGGCACCACGTTCGGCTCCACGCTCGGCACCGCACTCGGATCTCACTCCACGGGGCAGACCACTGTGACCTCCCTCGCCGTCGCCAACCCGGGCAGCCTGATCCAGTCCGTGGACTGGGTGGCGATCGCGCCCCCGCTGATCGCCGCACTGGCCGCCCTCGCCGTGCTGGTCACCGACCTCTTCCTGCCCGCGCACCACAAGAAGTGGCTGGGCCGGCTCACCGCCGCCGGACTCGCCCTCGCCATCGTCTCGCTCCTCCCGCTCACCGGTGGATCACCCCGCGCCACCTTCTGTGCGCAGAACGTAACAGGGGCCACTGACAACGCAGGCTGCTCCTACGTCGCCGACCACTTCGCCCTGGTCTTCCAGCTACTCGCGCTCGGCGGCGCGCTGATCGCCGCGCTGCTGTCCGCGCACACCGTGGACGAGGAGCGGCTGCCGGGCGGCGAGTACTGGTTCCTGCTGCTCTCCAGCGCCTCGGGCGCCGCCCTGCTGCCCGCCTCCCGCGACCTCGCCACCCTGGTGATCGCCCTGGAGGTGACCTCGCTGCCGGCCTTCGCCCTGGTCGCCCTGCGCCGGGACGGCCGGGGCGCCGAGGCCGCGCTCAAGTTCTTCCTCTCCTCCGTCACCGCGACCGCCGTGATGCTGCTCGGCATCGGCTTCGTCTACGCGGCGAGTGGCAGCCTGCACCTGGGCGCCGTCGGCACCGGCCTTGAGCACGCGCCCGCGCAGCTGAAGCCGCTGGCCGAGGCGGGGGCCGTGCTCACCCTGGTCGGCTTCGCCTTCAAGGTCGCCGCCGTCCCGTTCCACTTCTGGGTGCCGGACACCTACACCGGCGCCCCGCTGCCGGTGGCCGGCTACCTCTCGGTGGTCGGCAAGGCGGCCGGTCTGGCCGGTCTGGCGCTGGCCACCACCATCGCCTTCCGCCCGTACGCACACACCTGGGGCCTGGCGCTCGCGGTGCTGGCCGCCGTCACCATGACGGCCGGCAACGTGGGCGCGCTGCGCCAGCGCTTCGACACCCGGTTCAGCGCGGTGCGGATGCTCGCCTGGTCCTCGGTGGGCCAGGCCGGCTACCTGCTGGTCCCGCTGGCCGCGGCCGGTTACGCGCCCACCACGACCGACCCGCTGGGCGCCACCGCCGCGTACGCGCTGATCTACGGCGTGGTCAACCTCGGCGCCTTCGGCGTGGTGGCGACGGTCGGCCGCCGGGCCGGGGCCGGGCTGGACGACTTCCGCGGCCTGTTCGCGCGGCGCCGCTGGACGGCGTTGGCGCTGGCGTTCTTCCTGCTCTGCCTGGCCGGGCTGCCGCCGGGTGTGATCGGCCTGTTCGGCAAGGTCGTGGTGTTCCGCGCCGCCGTCGACGCCGGGCTGGGCTGGCTCGCCGTGGTGATGGCCGTCAATGTGGTCGTCGCGCTGTACTACTACCTGCGCTGGACCGCCCTGCTGTTCGCCCCGGCGGAGGGTGCGTCGGAGGGGGCGTCGACCGCAGCGGCCCCGGTCGCCGGGACGGCCCCCGAGCGGCGCCTGCCGGTCCCGCTGACGGCCGCCCTGGGGCTCACCGCCTCGGCGGCGGTGGTGCTCTCGGTGGCCCCTCAGCTGGTGCTCCAGGTGGTTGGCGGCTCGCTGTTCTGACCCCCGCCCGGCGGATGCGCCGAGGTGGCGGCCGGTCCCCCCGGTCGGGTGTCGCGCTGGTCACAAGGGAACAAGGCCCCGTCCCCCACCCGTTGAGCGGGCAGGAGGGACGAGGCAGAAAGGGCTTCCCCACGCACCATTGGAGGGCCACCCGTGCACCGCCGGCACAACGGACTGAGGACCGCCGCCCTGCTCGGCGGCCTCTCGGCGCTGATCCTGGTGATCGGCTCCTTCTTCGGACGTACGGGCTTCGTGATCGCCCTGCTGGTCGCCCTCGGCACCAACGCCTACGCCTACTGGAACAGCGACCGGCTCGCCCTGCGCGCCATGCGGGCCCGCCCGGTGAGCGAGATCGAGGCACCGCAGCTGTACCGGATCGTCCGGGAGCTCTCCACCTCGGCCCGCCAGCCGATGCCCCGGCTCTACATCTCGCCGACCCCGGCCCCGAACGCCTTCGCCACCGGGCGCAACCCGCGCAACGCGGCGGTCTGCTGCACCGACGGCATCCTGCAGCTGCTCGACGAGCGCGAGCTGCGCGGCGTCCTCGGCCACGAGCTGAGCCACGTCTACAACCGGGACATCCTGATCTCCTCGGTGGCCGGCGCGCTGGCCTCGGTGGTGATGTTCCTGGTGAACTTCGCCTGGCTGATCCCGTTCGGCCGTAGTGACGACGACGACGGGCCTGGCCTGTTCGGGCTGCTCGCGATCATGATCCTCGGCCCGATCGCCGCCTCGCTGATCCAGCTGGCCGTCAGCCGCTCCCGCGAGTACCAGGCCGACGCCGACGGCGCCCGGATCACCGGCGACCCGCTGGCCCTGGCGAGTGCGCT
This sequence comes from Kitasatospora misakiensis, assembly GCF_042656005.1. Lineage (NCBI taxonomy): Bacteria > Bacillati > Actinomycetota > Actinomycetes > Kitasatosporales > Streptomycetaceae > Kitasatospora > Kitasatospora misakiensis. The sequence goes on from NZ_JBHSOF010000010.1 coordinate 140,939, forward strand.
GCGCAAGCTGGAGGCCGGTACCCGTCAGCTGCCGCTGCCGCCGGAGCCGCAGATCCAGACCGCCAGCCACATGATGATCGCCAGCCCGTTCCGGCCGGGCGAGGCCGGCGCGAAGCTCTTCTCCACCCACCCGCCGATGGCCGAGCGGATCGCCCGGCTGGAGCGGATGGCGGGCCACCGGGCCTGAGCCCGACCCGGTCGGCCGCGACCGCCAGGGCCGCGCCGGTGACGGCGGTGGCGGTGCCGCTCCGCATCGCGCTCACCCGGCGGGCCGGGGCCTGACCGGTACCGGGCGGACGTGACCGGCCGCCGGCGGTCCCCCTTTCGGGAGCGCCGCCGACGGCCGGTCCGCGGTCAGTACTTCGTCTGGGCGTTGGTGCACAGCGCCCAGATGATGAACACGTCCAGCGCGAGCACGATCACCGACCAGAGCGGGTAGTACGGCAGCGAGAGGAAGCTCTCGATGCCGCCCAGCACCACCAGGCCGATACCCGCGTACTGCGCCCAGGTGGCGCCCCTGACGACGAAGAAGCCGGTCACCGCGATCAGCACGCCGATGATCAGGTGGATCCAGCCCCAGCCGGTGAGGTTGAACTCGAACACGTAGTTCCGGGTGGCGACGAAGACGTCGTCCTCGGCGATCGCCATGATGCCCCGGGTGACGTCGAGCACGCCGGTCATCATCATCAGCACACCGGCGAAGAGCACCCCGCCGGTGACCCAGCCGCTGGTGCCGCGGTGTGACGGCGGCGGCGCGGCCGAGCCGGCCGGCTGCCCGGGTGGCGGCGTCGCACCCGACGACGGGGGCGTCGGCGGTGTCGGCGGCGTGGTGCTGCTCATGGGACCTCCTTGAATCCGGGTCCTCGGGCCCCGGTCCGGGCTGCCCCGAATCGGGGCCGCCATCCCGGAACCCACTCGAACGGATGTCCGGGATTCGACCGTCCGCCTGCCGCCGCCCCCCGGCAACCGGAGCGCGCCTGTTCGGGTGACCCGCCCCGCGCGCCCCCGGCCGTCCCGGACCGCCGGCCGGTACTGCTGGTCCGACCCCTGCCCGGACCTGGAAGGCGCAGCGCGTGACTCTTCTGCCGAAGGACGCCGTGGAGCAGCCCCCGCGCCGGCCGCGCGCCCCCAGGCTGGAACGCCGCCGCGCCGCCGCCCGCCGCCGGCGCGGCCGGGCCCTGGTCGGCTGGCTCACCACCACCGACCACAAGCGGATCGGCACCCTCTACCTCACCACCGCCTTCCTGTTCTTCCTGCTCGGCGGGCTGATGGCGATGCTGATGCGGATCGAGCTGGCCCGCCCCGGGCGGCAACTGCTCTCCAACGAGCAGTTCAACCAGCTCTTCACCATGCACGGCACGATCATGCTGCTGATGTTCGCGACCCCCCTGTTCGCCGGGTTCGCGAACTGGATCATGCCGCTGCAGCTCGGCGCCCCCGACGTCGCCTTCCCCCGGCTGAACGCGCTCGCCTACTGGCTGTACCTGTTCGGCTCGCTGATCGCCGTCTACGGCTTCCTCACCCCGGACGGCGCGGCCGACTTCGGCTGGTTCGCCTACGCGCCGCTCAACAGCGCCGAGCACAGCCCCGGCCTCGGCGCCGACCTGTGGATCATGGGCCTGGCCTTCTCCGGCTTCGGCACCATCCTGGGCTCGGTCAACTTCGTGACCACGATCATCTGCTTCCGGGCACCGGGGATGACGCTCTTCCGGATGCCGATCTTCGTCTGGAACACCCTGCTCACCGCCGTCCTGGTGCTCTTCGCCTTCCCCGTGCTGGCGGCCGCGCTGCTCTGCCTGGAGTCCGACCGGCGGTTCGGCTCGCACGCCTTCGACGCGGCCAACGGCGGGGCGCTGCTCTGGCAGCACCTGTTCTGGTTCTTCGGGCACCCGGAGGTCTACATCATCGCGCTGCCGTTCTTCGGCATCGTCACCGAGATCATCCCGGTCTTCAGCCGCAAACCGGTCTTCGGCTACTCCGGCCTGATCGCCGCGACCGTCGCCATCACCGGCCTGTCGATCACCGTCTGGGCGCACCACATGTTCGTCACCGGGCAGGTGCTGCTGCCCTTCTTCTCGGTCATGACGATGCTGATCGCGGTGCCCACCGGGGTGAAGTTCTTCAACTGGATCGGCACCATGTGGCGGGGCTCGCTCAGCTTCGAGGCCCCGATGCTGTGGACCGTCGGCTTCCTGGTCACCTTCCTCTTCGGCGGCCTCACCGGGGTGCTGCTCGCGGCCCCGCCGATCGACTTCCACGTCTCCGACTCGTACTTCGTCGTCGCGCACTTCCACTACGTGGTGTTCGGGACGGTGGTCTTCGCGATGTTCGGCGGCTTCCACTTCTGGTGGCCCAAGTTCACCGGCCGGATGCTCGACGAGCGACTCGGGCGGATCCACTTCTGGACCCTCTTCGCCGGCTTCCACGCCACCTTCCTCGTCCAGCACTGGCTCGGCGCCGAGGGCATGCCCCGCCGGTACGCCGACTACCTCGCCGCCGACGGCTTCACCACGCTCAACACCGTCTCCAGCATCGGCTCCTTCCTGCTCGGCATCTCCACCCTGCCGTTCCTCTACAACGTCTGGCACACCGCCCGGTACGGGCAGCGGGTCACCGACGACGACCCGTGGGGCTACGGCCGCTCCCTGGAGTGGGCCACCTCCTGCCCGCCGCCCCGGCACAACTTCGTCACCCTGCCCCGGATCCGCTCCGAGTCGCCCGCCTTCGACCTCCACCACCCCGCGATCGCCGAACTCGACCGGCGGCAGAACGCCCGCGAACCACAGCGCTGATTCCCGGTCCTTTACCTCCTCGTTAGGATGACCGGCATGGCAGAGGACACCGCGGACCCCGCAGAGGACACCCACGCCCCGGTGGCCGGCGACCCGGTGGTCGGCGACCCGCGGGCCCGCCGGCGCGGCCAGGGCGAACTGGAGGCACAGGTACTGGCGGTGCTCCAACAGGCACCCGGCCCCGCCAGCGCCGGCTGGGTCCAGGAGCGCCTCGACGGCGACCTGGCGTACACCACCGTGATGACCATCCTGTCCCGGCTGCACGCCAAGGACGCCGTCACCCGCACCCGCTCCGGCCGTGCCTACCTCTGGCAGGCCTCCTCGGACGCGGCCGGCCTCGCCGCGCTGCGGATGCGCCGCGTCCTGGACGGCGAACGCGACCGGGACGCCGTGCTCGCCAGCTTCGTCACCGCCCTGCTCCCGCACGACGAGGAACTGCTGCGCACCCTGCTCGACAGCGTCACCGCCCCGGCCCCCGACCGTGAGCGCTGACCCCGAGAACCGGACCCGAGAACCTCACCGTGGACGTCTTCGTCTTCCTCCCGCTCATCCTGCCGCTGACGGCGCTGCCGATCGCTCGCCTCACCGAGCAGCACCTCCACCCGCGCGGCGCCGCCCGGCTGCTCACCGGGATCAGCATCGCCATGGCGCTGTGCAGCGCCGTCAGCCTCGGCCTGATCGGCGTGGTCGGCACCGCGCAGATCCCCGGCAACCCGCTGCCCGACAGCTGGTCCGACCCCGAGGTCCGGGCCGCCCTGCCGTACCACGAGACCGTCGGCACGGCGGCGCTGCTCGTCCTCGCCGTCGTCCTGCTCGCCGTGGGCCGCACGCTCGTCCGCCACCTGCGGATCCGCGCCCGCGCCCGGCGCGCCCTCGGCCGCGCCCTGCCCGGCTCCTCCGACGTCGCGCTGCTCCCCGACCCGGCCCCGTACGCCTACGCGCTGCCCGGTTCGCCGCGCTCGCCCGGGCGGGTGGTCGTCTCCACCGGCATGCTCGCCGGCCTCGACGAGGACGAGCGCGCCGCGCTGCTCGCCCACGAACGCGCCCACCTGACCCACCGGCACCACCGCCACCTGCTGGCCACCCAGCTGGCCGGCTGCGTCAACCCGTTCCTGCGCCCGCTGCAGCGCGCCGTCGCCTACAGCGCGGAGCGCTGGGCCGACGAGGAGTCCGCGCAGGCCGTCGGTGACCGCCGGATCACCGCCCGCGCCGTCGCCCGGGCCGCCCTCGCCTCCCACCGGGCGCCCGACGCCTACCCGGCCTTCCCCGCCTTCGCCGCCCCCGGCCCCGTCCCCCGCCGGGTCGCCGCCCTCCTGGGCCCCGTCCCCACCGCCCGCAACTGGCCCCCCGCCCGCACCCCAGCCGGCCTCGCCGCCCTGGTCGCCGCCCTCGGCACCGCCGCCTCCGCCCTCTCCGCCCTCAACGCGGCCATCGCCCTCCTCCTCATCCTCAAGGCCGTCACACCCCTCTGACCCGACCGGCCTAGGGCCAGGGCCGTCTCCTCCGTGGGGTGGGCCGGGACCCGGAGCGATCCCCGAGGTGGGGGCTCCGGGGGCGTAGACACGGCGGGAGGCGGGAATCGGCCGGTCGTAGGGGTGAGCCGTCGTACGTGAGAAGGTGCCAGGCATGAAGGTGATCGACTTTGTTCTGAATGTGATCTGGCTGATCTTCTGCGGCATCTGGATGGCGATCGGCTATGTGATCGCGGGGATCATCTGCTGCGTCCTGATCATCACCATCCCCTTCGGCATCGCCTCGTTCCGGCTGGCCGGGTTCGTGATCTGGCCGTTCGGGCGGAAGGCCGTGGAGCGGGCGGATGCCGGGGCGCCGTCGTGCGTCGGGAATGTGATCTGGCTGGTGTTCGCGGGGTGGTGGCTGGCGCTGGCGCATCTGATCACCAGCATTCCGCTGTTCCTGTCGATCATCGGGATCCCCTTCGGGTGGGCCAACCTCAAGCTGATCCCGGTGTCGCTGATGCCGCTGGGGCGGGAGATCGTGCCGACGGACGAGCCGTGGGGCGGGCGGTAGCGGACGGGACGGAAGGGGTCGGCGGGAGTTCCCGCCGGCCCCTTTCGTGCGCGGTTGGCGGTCTCGGGCGCCGGGCTTCGGACGGGGGCCTAGCGGGGCTCGTCGGTGAGTTGGACGAGCATCTTGCCGGTGTTGGCGCCCTTGAGCATGCCGAGGAAGGCGTCGACGGCGTTCTCGAAGCCCCGCACGACCGTCTCGTCCGAGGTGACCGCGCCCGAGCGCAGGTGGGGGACGAGGAAGTCGTAGAGCTCGGGGCGGGCGTCGAGGTGGGCCGACCGCCCGCCACCCGGGGCTCGCGCCGCAGGTGCGGATCGTTCGCGAGATCGGCCGGGCGCCGCCGGGGAGGTCGTGGACGGCCGGGCCGACCTCGGCCTGGCGACGCTCGACCCGGCCGCGCCGCCGCCCGTCCCCGGCCTGGTCGCGGCCCGGCTCTTCGAGGAGACGTATGCGCTCGCGCACCCGGTCGGGCACCCGGCGCCGCGCGGACTGCCGCTGGTCGACTGGGACGAGAACTGCGGCTCCTACACCCGGGACTGGTGGGGCCGGCAGGACTGGATCCCGCCGGCGACCATCGACGTCGAGGACGACACGGTGGCCGTCTCGCTGGTCTCCCAGGGCCTGGGTATGGCGATCATGCCCCGGACCACCCTGCTGGGCGCCCCGTCGGGGCTGGCCGTCACCGACCTCGGCCCGCGCCCGCCGAGCCGGTACGTCGGGTATGTGACGACGCCGGAGCTGGCGGGCACGGCGGCTGTGCGGGCGCTGATCCGCGAGCTGCGTGAGCTGCGCGGACAGGCCCTGCCGGAGGGGCTGGCGGCGGTGCCGGACCGGTGAACGGCGTCCCATTCGACCGTTCAGCGGGCGGCGGCGGTGACCGGGCGGTGTCGCAGGGCCCAGGCGGCGGCGGGGACGGCGCAGACGGCGGCGAGCAGCAGCGCGCCGGCCGTCACCGCGCCGACCGGCCGCCAGGGGACGACGAGCGGCGCGGGCGCGTGCAGGACGGCCAACGCGGCGTGCATGAGGCCGAGTTGGACGGCGGCGACCGCGCAGCCGAGCACCGCGCCGACCGCCGTCACCAGCACCGCCTCGGCGGTCACCAGGCGCACCACCTGAGCCCGGGTCGCCCCGGCCAGCCGGAGCAGGGCGAGTTCCCGGCGGCGGTCGGCGGTGGCCATGAGCAGGGTGTTCGCGAGCGCGATGCCGCTGTAGACGAGGGCCAGACCGAGCACGAGCAGGATCCGCAGCCAGGCGGTCCGGCCGCCGGCGGCGGCGGCGTCGAGCCACTCGCCGCGGGTGAACACGGTGGCGCCGTACGGCCGTACGGCGGTGCGGACGTCGGTCCCAGCGCGCGCGGTGGGGGAGAGGCGGACGTCGACGCGGTCGACGCGGGCGCCCGGGGCGTTGGCGGCGGTCACGTACAGACCGTTGTCGGCGAGGCCGTCCCGCAGGACGGCCGCGACCCGCAGGGTGGTCCGGCTGCCGTCGGCGCGGACCACCGGGACCGGCTCGCCGACCGTGGTGTGCCCCCACTCGGTCGGCAGCACCAGGGAGTCGTCGTCGAGCTCGGCCGGCGACCCGGCCAGCAGGGGCAGCCGGGAGAGCGCGGCCAGCGCGGCCGGATCGGCGGCCACCCGGGCCTCGGCGCAGACCGTCACGCCGTCCGGTTCGACGAGGGAGAGGGCGGTCGGTCCGGTGGCGGAGAGCGCCGCCACGCCGGGGGCGGCGCGCAGTGCCGTGAGCAGCGGGCCGACGGGGCCGGCGGCCGGGACGACGACCAGGTCGGCGGCGGTGCGGGCGCGGGTCTCGGCGGAACGGGCGGCGCCCACCGTGTCCAACGCGCCCGCCAGCGAACCGGTCAGCGCCACCGCGACCAGCACGGGCGCGGCCACCGCGCCGGTGCGGCGGAGCGCGGCGGCGGCGTTGGCGGGCACCAGGCGGCCGGCGTACCCGGTGAACCGGGCGGGGAGGGCGCGGGCGGGGGCGCGGCCGAGGAGGCGGACGAGCGGCGGGGCCAGCAGCGGGGAGAGCAGCCCGGCCGCGGAGATCAGCCACATCGGCTGGGTGGTCCAGGTCTTGCGGTGCAGCAGGTCGGCGGGGTCGGTGGCGAGCGCGGTGCCGGCCAGGGCGGCGGCGGTGAGCAGCAGGCCGAGGCCGGTGAGGAGTCGCCCGGCGGTCAGCACGCCGGTGTCGAGGTCGGCCGCGCGCAGGGCGTCGAGCGGTCCGACCCGGCCGGCCCGGCGGGCGGCGACGGCCACGCCGGCGAGGGCGACCAGCAGCCCGGTGCCGAACGCGGTGGGCAGCGGCCAGGCGGCGGGGGCGAGGGTGAAGCCGGGCGGGGCCATGCCGACCTCGGCGAGCCAGCGGACGAGCCGGGGAGCACCGAGCCGGCCGAGCAGGCAGCCGGTGGCGGAGGCGGCCCCGGCGAGCAGCAGCGCCTCGGCGAGGACGGTCCGGCGGACCTGCGCGCGGGTGGCGCCGGCGAGGCGGAGCAGACCGAGTTCGCGGCGGCGCTGGGCGACGGCGTAGGAGTAGGTGGAGGCGACGACGAACGCCGAGACGAACGCGCTCACCCCGCCGGCGGTGCCGAGCGCGGCGACCAGCGACACCAGGTCCTCCCCGCCGGGGGCGCCGAGCGTGGAGGCGAGGCCGAGCAGCATGACGGCGGTCATCGCGACGCCGAGGGCGAGCGCGAGGAAGGCGCCGAGCAACGACACCTGGCGGGCTTTCAGGGACCTGAGCGCGATCCGCAGCATTCTCATGGCGTCCAGCGAACCGCCACGGGGCGGTGCGGCGCAGCGGGCCAGGGGCCACTTCGGGAGGTGGGGCAGGCCCTACCCGTAGGGGATCGTGCGTGGAAAGTCGGCCCCGCCGACTTCCCACGCACGAGGCCGGCGGAAGGTGGCCCTGGCCCTACCGACGGGCCGTCGGCGAGGTCCTAGGGTGGGCAGCCGTGTCGGTCCGACGGCCGACAGCAGGGGGAGGCGGGATGGACGACGGCTGGTGGGCCCCGGTGCTGCGGCCGGGGTTCCTGCGGTCGGCGGCGCCGTGGCGGGCGGCCGGGTACCTGTTGGCGACCGGGCTGACCGGGCTGCTGCTCTGCGCAGGACTGCTGGTGTCGCTGGCGGCCGGCGGGGTGCTGGCGGCCCTGCTGGTCGGGCTGCCCCTGCTGGCCGCGCTCGCCCTGGTCGGCCTGCCGGTCGCGGCCTGGGAGCGCCGGCTGGCCCGGTTCCTGGACGGCGGCCGGGTGCCGGACCCGCACCGCGTCCCCGACCGCCCCGGCCTCGGGGCCTGGCTGCGGCTGCGCTACCGGGAGCGGGCGACCTGGCGGGAGCTGGGCTTCACCGTGCTCGCCGCGTTCGTGCTCTGGCCGGTCGACCTGACGCTGGCCGGCGGCGCCCTCGTCGTCCCCGCCCATCTGCTGGCCGCCGTCCCGCTGCTGCTGCTCGACGGCGAGCAGGTCAACGTGCTCAAGCTCTGGCAGGTCCACTCGCTCGGGGCGGCGGCCCTGTGCGGGCTGGCCGGCCTCGCCCTGCTGCCGCTCCTCGGCCACCCGCTGGCGCTGGTGGCGGCCGCCCGGGCGGGTCTCGTCCGGAGGCTGCTCGGTCCCGGCCGGCAGGAGCGGCGGATCGGTGAGCTCGTCCGCTCCCGCGCCCGGCTGGTGGACGCCTTCGAGGCGGAGCGGCGCCGGATCGAACGCGATCTGCACGACGGCGCCCAGCAGCGCCTGGTGGCCCTGCGGATGACGCTCGGCCTCGCCCGCCTGGACGCCCCGCCGGACGGACCGCTGGCCGCCCGGCTCACCGAGGCGCACCGGGAGGCCGGCGAGGTGCTCGCCGAACTGCGGGAGCTGATCAACGGCATCCACCCCCAGGTGCTCACCGACCGCGGCCTGCCGGAGGCCTGCGCGGACGCCGCCGACCGTTCGCCGGTCCCGGTCGCCACCCGCTTCGCACTGCCCGGCCGGCTCCCGGCGCCGGTCGAGTCGGCCGGCTACTTCGCCGTCACCGAGGCCCTCGCCAACATCGCCAAGCACAGCGGCGCGGGCACGGCGAGCGTCGAGGGCCGGTACGCGGACGGGCGGCTGACCATCGAGGTCGTCGACGACGGCCGCGGCGGCGCCGACCCGGGGCGTGGCAGCGGACTGACCGGGCTGGCCGACCGGGTCGCGGTCGTGGACGGCACACTGACGGTCAGCAGTCCGCCCGGCGGACCGACCCTGGTGCGGGTGGAGATCCCCTGCGCCCCGGCCGACGGAGGAGAATCCGCCCGATGAACCTGAGGATCGTGCTCGCCGAGGACGGCGTCCTGCTCCGGGAGGGGCTGGTCGGCCTGCTGGGCCGGTTCGGACACCGGGTGGTGGCCGCCGTCGGCGACGCCGAGGCCCTGCGCGCGGCGGTCGAGGAGCACCGGCCCGACCTCGTCGTCACCGACGTCCGGATGCCGCCGGGGCAGACCGACGAAGGGCTGCGCGCGGCCGTCGCCCTGCGCGAGCGGCGGCCGGGCCTGCCGGTCCTGGTGCTCAGCCAGTACGTGCAGCGCTCGTACGCGGCGGAGCTGCTGGACTCCGGGGACGGCTCCGGGGTCGGCTACCTGCTGAAGGACCGGATCGGTCAGATCGAGGAGTTCGTGGCGGCGGTCGCCGAGGTGGCGGCCGGCGGGACGGTGGTCGACCCGGAGGTGGTCCGGCAGCTGCTGCGCCGCCGGCGGGACCCGCTGGAGCGGCTGACCCCGCGCGAGCGCGAGGTGCTGGCGCTGATGGCGGAGGGCCGGTCGAACGCGTCGATCTGCCGGGCGCTGGTGGTGTCGGAGGCGGCGGTGGGCAAGCACATCGGCAACATCCTGATGAAGCTGGACCTGCCGCCGGCGGAGGAGACGCACCGCCGGGTGCTGGCGGTGCTGGAGTTCCTCCGGGCCTGACCCGCGTGCGCCGTTCCGCGACCGGCCGGTCAGTCCAGCGCCGTGCGGAGCCCGGCGAACTCGGCCGCCAGCGCGTCCAGCGTGTAGTGCGCATTGAGGCCGCTGGGGTTGGGGAGCACCCAGACCGCGGAGTCGCCGATGCCCTGCTCCTGCCGCCCGATCGACGCCGTCCGCCGCCCGAAGGCGGTGCGGTAGGCGCCGATGCCGAGTACCGCGAGCACGCGCGGACGCAGCCGCAGCACCCGCTCGGTGAGCGCGGCACCGCCCGCGCGCAGTTCCTCGGCGGTCAGCTCGTCGGCCTTGGCGGTGGCGCGCGGGGCGACGTTGGTGATGCCGAGGCCGAGGTCGAGGAGCTGCCGTTGCTCGTCCGGGCGGAACTGCCGGGGCGTGAAGCCGGAGCGGTGCAGCGCGGGCCAGAACCGGTTGCCCGGGCGGGCGAAGTGGTGGCCGGTGGCGCCGGACCACAGCCCGGGGTTGATGCCGCAGAACAGGACGCGCAGGCCGGGCGCGACGACGTCCTCGATGGTGGTGTCGCGGGCGGCCAGCAGCTGCTCGGCGGTCGGCTTGACCACCGGACCGGGTACGGGGTCCGCGGGCGGCTTCTCGGTCACGGGTCCAGTCTGCCGGTGGGCACCGTCGCTCCGACGCCCGACCCCGCGCCCGCCGCCTCGGGCACGGCCGGCACCGGCACCGGCCCGCTCGCCGCCAGCGACCGGGCCCGGCGCCGCTCCCGCAGCCACCGCACGCCGTACACCGCCAGCGCCGCGTACGCCCAGCCGACGAAGACGTCCACGAGGAAGTGCTCCGCCCCGTACACCAGGGTGAAGGTCATCGCGAGCGGGTACGCGACCAGCAGCACCCGCAGCCACCGGGCGGCGGTCGGCCAGAAGAAGAACAGCAGCATCGCCGGGTACGCCGAGTGCAGCGAGGGCATCGCCGCGACGTCGTTGGCGAACTGGCTGCCGTTCTCGAACACCGACGCGGCCCGGGGCAGCCCGCTCTGGGAGAGCACGTCCGAGACCACCCGGGTCAGCGCCGGCAGGTGCCCCTCCTGGGCCGCCAGCCACGGCGGCACCGCCGGGTACAGGAGGTAGGTCGCGAAGCCGGCGAAGGTCAGCAGCAGGTAGCAGGTGAGCAGCTGCCGGAACCGGTCGTGGTGGCGGCGCCAGAGCACCGCGAGCACCACGAACACCGTGAAGAAGTGCGACATGTAGACGGTGACCGCCGCGTAGTCGTACCACTGCGGCGAGCCGGGCGTGTAGAGCGCGTGCTGGAGCCGGACCGTCAGCGTCTCGCCGAAGCCGAGCAGTTCGTCGGCGCGCAGCTGCGGCCACAGGTACGGACCCCACGGGGTGTGCGCGCCGTAGCCGCGCAGCAGCGAGTACGCCCAGACCACGGCCATCACCGGGACCCAGTCGCGCAGCACCAGCAGGAAGCCGCGCGGGCCGTGGCCGCTGTGCACGCCGGCGGCCAGCAGCGCGCCGATCAGCCACAGGAAGACCAGGTCATTGGTGTACGGCAGGCCGTACGCGCGGAGGTACCACAGCAGGGCGGCGAGGTAGAGCGGCCACGCCAGCAGCCGGAGCCGGGCCGCGGCGCCGGTGCGCGCGCCGCTCCGGGAACCGGTGGCCGGACGAAGCCGCCCGGCGCTCGCGGACGGTGTGGGCGACGCCGGGCGGAGCATTCTGGTCATGGCGGCCGAAGCTAGCAAGCCATTCTTTGAGAACTCTTGCTCCGAACGTCCGGTCCGTTCAGGAAGTGTTCAGAATTGCCCCGGTTGGTGCAGCGGATCGGCCGACCGGGGGCTGCGGGCCGACCGGGCGGAGCGGCTGACCGGGAGTCACAGCCGGCCGGGCCGCGCGGCGTCAGGACACGATGCCCAACTCGTGCGGGGTGTTGTTGAACCGCCGTCCGCCGTGCTCGGTGACCGTCACGATGTCCTCGATCCGCACCCCGAAACGGCCCGGCAGGTAGACGCCCGGCTCGATCGAGAAGCACATGCCGGGGACGAGCGGCTGCTCCTCGCCCTCGACCAGGTACGGCGGCTCGTGCGTGGTGATGCCGATGCCGTGGCCGGTGCGGTGGATGAAGTACTCCCCGTACCCGGCCTCGGTGATCACCCGGCGGGCGATCCGGTCGATCTCCTGGCAGCTCACCCCGGGCCGGACGGCCTCGAACGCGGTCTGCTGCGCCTGCCGGACGACGTCGTGGACCTTCCGCACCTCGTCCGGGACGTCGGTGCCGACGTGCACGGTGCGGGTGGTGTCGGAGCCGTAGCCGTCCTTGAGTCCGCCGAAGTCCAGTACGACGGTGTCGCCCGCCCCGATGATCCGCTCGCCGGCCTCGTGGTGCGGGTTGGCGCCGTTGGGGCCGGAGCCGACCACGGTGAAGTCGACCTGGCTGTGCCCGTACTGGATGAGCAGCGCGCTGAGGTCGGCGGCCACGTCGGTCTCCCGGCGGCCGGCGAAGGCGACCTCCAGGATGCCCCGGTAGGCGGCGTCGGCGGCGCCGCCGGCCGCGGCGAGGCGCTCCAGCTCGTCCGGGCCCTTGACCGCGCGGAGCATCGGCAGGGTCTCGGTGAGCGAGGTCCAGCTCGTGCCCGGCAGGGCGGCCCGCAGGCCGAGCAGGTGCATCGCCCAGGCGTTGTCGGAGATCCCGTACCGCCCGGCCGGGTCGAGCAGCGGGGCGGCGGTGGCGTACGGGTCCTGGCCGTCGGTCCAGTCGAGCAGCCGGACGGCCGGGGCGCCGGGCGCCCGCTCGGCGTCGGGGCGCTCCAGGGTGGGGACGATCAGCGCGGGTTCGCGTCCGGCGGTCAGGACGAGGGCGGTGAGCCGTTCGGTGATCGCGGTGGGCCGGTAGCCGGTCAGGTGGACGAGGTCGGGGCCGGGGGCGACGACCAGGCCGGCCAGTCCGGCGGCGGTGGCGGCGGCGCCGGCCCGGTCCAGGCGGACGCGGTAGTCCTCGGTGGTGAAGGGGCGGGGCATCCGGGATTCTCCTGGATCGGGCATGCGGGTCTCCTGGTCGCGACGCGGACGGGCGGGAGCCGGCTGCTCGCCGGCCGGGTGCGCGTCAACTTCATCACGGACGGCGCGAGTCGGCGTAGTACCGGAGGAACAGCGCCTCGACGTTGGCCATCTGCTCGATCTCGCCGGGGTCGACGCTCTCGTTGGGCGCGTGGATCAGGCAGCGCGGCTCCTCGACGCCCATCAGGATGATCTCCGCCTCCGGGAAGGTCCGGGCGAACACGTTGCAGAGCGGGATCGAGCCGCCCTGGCCGAGGAAGGACAGCGGCCGGCCGTAGACCTCCCGCGCCGCCTGGTCGAGCGCCGCGTACGCCGGCCCGCCGGTGGCGGCGCGGAACGGCGAACCGGTGCTCTCCGGCGTCACCTCGATCCGCACGCCCCACGGCGCGGCGGCCTCCAGGTGGGCGGTGAGCGCGGCCCGGGCGGCGGACGCGTCGGTCCCGGGCGGGACGCGCAGGCTGACCCGGGCCCGGGCGGTGGCCGGGATCGCGGCGGCGGACCCCACCACCGGCGGGCAGTCGATGCCGAGCACGGTGACGGCGGGCCGGGCCCACAGCCGGTCGGCGACGGTGCCGGAGCCGGTCAGCCGGACGCCGTCCAGCACCCCGGCGTCGGCGCGGAACCGCTGCTCGTCGTAGCCGACGCCGCTCCAGGTGCCGGTGCAGTCCAGGCCGTCGATCCGGGTGCCGCCGTCGGCGTCGCGCAGCGAGTCGAGTACCCGGATCAGCGCGGCCAGGGCGTCCGGGGCCGGGCCGCCGAACATGCCGGAGTGCATGTCGCCGCGGAGCGCGGAGACGGCGACCACCACGTTGGCCAGGCCGCGCAGCGAGGTGGTGGCGGTGGGGAGGCCGACGGCCGCGTTGCCGGTGTCGCAGATCAGCAGCGCGTCGGCGTGCAACTCCCCGGCGTGCGGCGGCACATAGGCCTCCAGTCCGCCGGTGCCCTGCTCCTCCGAGCCTTCGACGACCAGCTTGAGTCCGACCGGCAGGTCGTCGCCGAGCGCCCGCAGCGCGGTGAGGTGCATGACGATGTTGCCCTTGCAGTCGGCGGTGCCGCGCCCGTACCAGCGGCCGTCGTGCTCGGTGAACTCGAACGGCGGGGAGGTCCAGGCGGCGTCGTCGAGCGGGGGCTGGACGTCGTAGTGGGCGTAGAGCAGCACGGTCGGCGCGCCGGGCGGCGGCGGGCGGTGGCCGATCACGGCGTGGCTGCCGTCCGGGGTCTCCTCCAGGTGGACGTCGCGCAGCCCGGCCTCGGCGAACGCCCCGGCGACCCACTCGGCGGCCCGGCGGCACTGCTCGGGCGGGTACTGGCGCGGGTCGGCGACGGAGGGGATGGCGACCAGCTCGGCGAGGTCGGCCTTGGCCCGCGGCATCAGGTCGGCGATCCGGCGGGCGAGTTCGTCGGTCATGGGGGCGGCTCCTCCGGGAACTGTGGGCCGGGCGTGCGGTGCGGCGGGCAGTGTGCCGGTGTCAGTTGCGGACGGTGTCAGTTGCGGACGGTGTCGTGGAGCTTGAGGTCCGCGATCCTGTCCTTGATGGCGGCGAGCCTGTCCGGGCAGTACACCGAGAGCACGATCGACTCGGCGAAGACCACCTCGCGGTCGGAGAGCACCGGGCGCTGGCCGGGGCCGCCCGCGCCGTTGGACATGCCGTACTTCCACTGCGCCTGCTTCAGCGCGTTGGCCGGGTCCTCGCAGACGGCGCCGCCGTCCTCGCCCAGCGTGTGCACGATCTGGTGCTGGGCCGGCACCGGGTAGTCGGCGGCGCTCAGCGCCTCGCTCAGCTGCTGGGCCTTGCGGTTGGCCTCGTTGGTCTCGTGCAGCTGGGTGTAGGTGAGCAGGCCGGTGATCAGCATGCCGACCAGCAGGACGATCGCGCCGAGGTAGATCCAGCGGTGCCGGGAGGCCATCATGCTGCGGGTCATGCCGCACCGCCCGTCTCCGGGACGGGTGTGCCGCCCTGCTTCGGGCCTGGAGCGCCGCCGGGAGCGCCGCCGGGTGTGCGCCACTCCGGCTTGCGCAGCCGCAGGAACAGGTACGGGATCAGCAGGCCCAGCACCACCAGGCCGCCGCCGACGATCAGCACGTACGACCAGACCGAGCCGCTGCCGAACTGCGAGGACGGCACGAACCCGATCGCCATGGCCGCCGCCGAGGCCACCAGGCCGGTGACGGCGACCGGCACCAGCGCCGGCGCGCGGTAGCCGCGCGGGTGGTCGGGCCGGGTGCGGCGCAGCCGGATCGCCGCCGCGAACATCAGCAGGTAGACGATCAGGTACACCTGCGTGGTGATCACCGAGAAGATCCAGTAGGCGCTGGAGACGTTCGGGATCAGCGCGTACGCCAGCGCGATGACCGTGGTGACCACACCCTGGGTGACCAGCAGGTTCTGCTGGACGCCCTCCTTGTTGAGCCGTTGCAGGAACGGCGGGAGGTAGCCCTCCTGGCGGGAGATCATCAGCAGGCCCTTGGAGGGTCCGGCGAGCCAGGTGAGCATGCCGCCGAGCGAGGCGGCGATCAGCGCCACCGCGATCACCGGGGTGAGCCAGCCGATGTGGAAGTACTGGAAGAAGGAGTCGAAGGCCTGCATCACGCCGGCCGTCAGGCTCAGTTCGCTGGACGGCACCACCCAGCTGATCGCCAGCGCGGGGAGGATGAAGATCGCCAGCACCATCGCCGAGGCGGTGAACATCGCCCGCGGGAACTCCCGGGCCGGCTCGCGCAGCGAGGAGACGTGGACGGCGTTCATCTCCATGCCGGAGTAGCTGAGGAAGTTGTTGACGATCAGCACCAGGCTGGCCAGACCGGTCCACTGCGGGAACAGGTGGGCGGAGTCCATCGGTGCGGCGGAGCTGTTGCCCTGGCCGAGGAAGACGAGGCCGAGCACGACGAGCAGGGTGCCGGGGATCAGCGTGCCGATGACCAGGCCCATCGAGGAGAGCCCGGCCACCGCCTTGGTGCCCCGGGAGGACACCCAGACGCCGGCCCAGTAGAGCACCACGATCACGATCGCGGTGTACGGGCCGTTGCTCGCGAGCGAGGGATCGACCACGTAGGCGATGGTGGACGCCACGTAGGCGAGCAGGGACGGGTAGTAGAAGATCGTCATCGCGAACTGGCACCAGACGGCCAGGAACCCCAGCGGCTTCGACAGGCCCTCCGACACCCAGCGGTAGACGCCGCCCTCCCAGCCGGAGGCCAGCTCGGCCGAGACCAGCGCGGTCGGCAGCAGGAAGACCACGGCGGGGAGGAGGTAGAGGAAGACGCAGGCGAGGCCGTAGACCGCCATGGTCGGGGCGGCGCGGAGGCTGGCGACCGAACTGGTGGTCATGAGGGCGAGCGTCAGCCAGGACATCCGGGGCGCGTTCGCGATTCTGGTGGCCACCGAACCGGTGCGCTCGCGGGTCGCCTGCGCCGAGCGGCCGCCGCCGGGACTGCCGCTTGTGCCCGGTACGCCGCCGCCGGGACTTCCTCGGCCGGACGACGGTATGTCCATGGAGCTCATGGGTCCTCCTGGGGTGGCCCGACAGCACTGGTCCGGGGGTGGCCCCGGGGCGGGCCGTACCCGGCCAGTTCACCCGGTTGGCGATGCGCCCGCATGCGGCGTGCGCCCGCACGGGCGATCGACTTGCCGGGGCCTCCGCCGACGTCGGTCGCCGACTCTCGGAGCGGTAGCCGCCGGGGCACGGAATCGTAAACGCCGGGCGGACTGTCAGTGTCATGGTTCAGGATGACTGAATGTCATACGAACTTCAGGCGCTGATCGGCCCGGCGGAACTGGTCGCGGTGGCGGCCGCCGAGGTTCCGGCGGCCCGCCCCCGGCTGCTCGCACAGGGGCTGGCGCTGATACCGGCGACCCCCGAGTTCCTGGCCGCCTTCCGGGTCGGCGACGAGGCAACGGCCGCTCCGGCCGCTGCCGTTTCCCCAAGCGGTACGGCCGCCTCGGCCGGCTTCGACTGGTTCCCGGGCGGTCTCGAACGCCGGCTCGCCGCCTGGTCCAAGGCCGGGCCGATCGCCTGCGTCGAGGCCGACTACTTCGGCGGCACCGGCACCCAGCGCGCCGCCGTCTGGGCCGACGGCCGGCTCGACCTCGGCCCGATCACCAGCGCCGAGCTCGAACCCTTCCCGCCCGAGGGCAGCCCGATCTCCCGGGCGCTGCGCCGGCTCGGCGCCCGGGTGACGGAGGGCGACGACGCCGTCCGGGACGAGTTCGACGCGGTCGGGCTCGGGGCGCACCGCGCCACGGTCTCCTGGGTCTCGGCCGGCTGACGCCCGCTCACCCGCGGCCGGATCCCCACCGCGTGTCGCCGCCTGCCGTCGCCTGCCGTCGCGTGTCACCGCGTGTCGCCGCGTGTCGTGCACCGTTCGGCGTACACGCGGTGGCTGGGCCGAGGGGGCTGCCCCACGGTGTGAATCAGGCATCTCGCCTGATCCGCACCGAGAGGAAAGCATCCCCCATGCGCACCACCTGGATGGCCGCCGCGCTGACCGCAGCCCTCGCGCTGACCCCGGTCGCGACGGCCTCCGCCGCCGTCGGCAACGGAGCTGCCGCCCCCCACCGCACGACCAGCCCCCTCACCCCCATCACCGTCCCCGGCCTTCCCGGCCTCTCCGGCGTGCCCGGCATCCCCGCCGCGCCTGCCGTCCCGGCGCCCCCCGCCGCCCCGACGGCGCTCACCGGACTCCCCGCGGCTCCCACGATCCCCGGGCTGCCCGCTGCTCCTGGACTCCCCGCTGCCCCCGGGCTCCCGGCCGCGGCCCCCGACCCGACCTCCGCCCTCGGTGGCGTCCTCGACCTCGTCGGCGGGCTGCTCTCGTCCGTCACCCCGTTGCTGGGCGCGGTCGACCTCAGCGCCGTCCAGGGGCTCCTCGCCACGTTGCAGAGCACCATCGCGGCGCTGCTCGGCCAGCTCCCGGCCCCGCCCACCGTCCCCACCCCGCCCCCGACCGTCACACCCCCGGGCGTGACGCCCCCGAGGGCGACCACCCCGGCACCGCCGGCCTCGCTGACGGACCAACTGGCCACCCTCAAGTCCCAGGCCAAGGCCCTCGGCGACGCGGCCGCCGCCACGGCGGCCACCCGCTGACGACGCACGCCGGCGGCCCCGGTCGGAAGCCCCCAGCGGGCTCCCGACCGGGGCCGCCGGCGTGCGGTGGTCCCGGCGGCCCCGGGGATCCCGGCGGCTCCGGGGATCCCGGGGATCAGGCCGGGGCCGGGGCGTCACCCCGGTCCGGGCTGAGGTAGGTGAACACCGAGTGCGGGTGGGCCCCGGCGAACAGCAGCCGGATCACGATGATCGCCATCGCCTCCAGGTGCCGCGTCTGGGAGAGGTCGCCCACGTCCAGCGGTTCGGCGCCGAGGTCGGCGATCAGCCGCCGGGCGTCCGCCTTGCCCTCCTCCGCGCCGGCGAACGGCACCGTCAGCGGCCGACCGTCGAAGGCCGGCGGCGTCAGCGCCCAGACGTCGGCGTGGGACAGGTTGAACGCCTTGACCACCCGGCTGCCGGGCGCCAGCCGCGCCAGCTCCTCGGCCATCGAGCGGCCGTCCCAGGTGACCTGGGTGTAGCCGTCGAGCAGCACGGCGTTCCCGCAGTCGATGACGGTCTTCCCGGCCAGCGTGCCCTCCGCCGCGCCAGCCTCCGCCAGCGTCGGTTCAAGCCCCTCGTGCAGGACGGCGAGCAGCACGACCTCGCCGAACTCGGCCGCCTCGCGCAGCGTTCCGACCCGGGCGCCGATCCGCTCGGCCAGCTCCTTCGCCTTCCCCGGCGTCCGGCCGCCGATCAGCACCTCGTGTCCGGCGCGGATCCACTGCGGGGCCAGCGCCTCGGTCATCCGACCGGCACCGAGTATCCCGATTCGCATGGCATTTCCTCCTGGTGATGAACCGTTGGCCATCACGCTAGAAGGCCGTGGGGAACCCGCGGGTTCCCCACGGATCACCCCGCCCCCACGAACCGGTCCTGTGCGTCCAGGAGTTCGCCGGTGTGCACCTCCGCCCACTCGGTCAGCGCCCGCACCGGCGCGAGCAGCGTGCCACCCAGCGCGGTCAGCCGGTACTCCGTCCCGGGCGGCGCCGTCCGCAGCACCCGCCGTTCCACCAGACCGTTGGCCTCCAGCCGGCGCAACGTCTGGGTCAGCATCTTCTTGCTCACCCCACCGATCCGCTCCCGCAGTTCCGAGTATCGGGCCGGCCCGTCCGCCAGCGCCACGACGGCCATCAGCGACCAGGTGTCCGACACCAGGTCCAACGTCGTACGGGCCGGACAGTCGGACAGGAAGACGTCATACGCGACCATGCCCCCGATCGTATGGTCTGCCCGCACCCCACGCCCCGCCCGTCCCGAAAGCCGCCGGGGGCGGGCTCGATGTGCCCGCCCCCGGAGGGTTCGATCAGCGGTAGTTCACGTACTGCATGAGCGCCGCGCTGACCTGCAGGTTTTCGGTGATCACGGCGCTGACCTGGGAAAACTCTTGTCGGGAGTTTTCACTGGTCGGCGCCGTTTTCCGTCCGCATGTGCCCTGGATGTGCCCTCGGTGGGCACTCCTGGCATCCTTCGTTGATCAGGAGTGGACGCCGTTCAATGCTTCGGTGGCAGTCCCGGCTATGTACCCGCTTACCTGGTCCATCTCCGCTGTCAGATCGACCCCTGCGTACGTTCCGGCCAGATCGAGCCACGTCGAAAGCACCAAGCCGCTGACGATCAGCACGTTGATCGCGGTGGGACCACGTGAGACACCAGAAGCAAGCATCCACGGGCGGCTGTGAGCGGCGCCGGAGAGCAACGTGTACGGGTGCACAGCCTCCTTCGGCCAGAACCCGCTGATGACGTTCGCTATGACCAGCTCGTGGCTGACCCTCGCTCCGCCGACCTCGATCTGCTGTTTGCTCCTCTCACCGTCCTCCAGAACTCGAACGCCGGCGTGGCTGCAGATCCGGTCAAGACCGTGCGCGGAGCTGTCGATCTTGCTGATCGTTGGTTCCCCCAGCGCCCTTGCTTGTTGGCTGACGTAACGCGCGTCAGTCAGCAGCATGGAAGCGGTTCGACCAAGGCGCTTTTGGACGTTCGACTCCGCCTTGAACAGGTACCCGAACCCCGCCTCGGCTTCCAGCGCGCTGCGCACCAGGGATGTGGTGGACCAGGCAGCGTCTGGGTCGTGACGGGTGAGATCGTGTGCGGCGGCGCGCAGGTAGTCGCGTCCGCTACTCCAGGTGATCTTGCCGACGCCGAGGGCGATTCGATGCAAGGTGAGTCGTCCTGCAAGCTCCATGCCTTCCATGGAGTTCTCCCGAATGGCGGCCTTGTCTGCCTGGGCGCCCTGTCCGGAGGCGAGGTCGGGGAAGGCGGCTTCTGCGATCACCAAGCAGTCGAGGATGGTCCCTGCTATCGCCTCCCGTAGGGCGGGGGTCAGGTCGACGTTGCTGGAGGTCGGCGTGGGGAGAGTGGGCATGGATCGACGGTAGGGCAAACACGGCGGACAGGAGTGCGCTCTGTCCGTTCATGCGCTCATTGGGGTGCGAGCCGCAGGGGGCCAGCAGGATGCTGAAGTCGCATGTTGGCCGCTATCCCTTGCAGCGAAGGTCAGTTGTCGGCGGTAGGCCCTACCCTTGGTGCAGCCGGAAGCTGGGAGGCAGCGTGTCTGTGAGCGTTGATGGTGGGGCTAGCCTGGTGGGGCGCTGGCCGGTGATCCTAGGGCCTGTTTCAGAAGTGGATCTTTCCGGCCGACTGCGGCTCAGGGGCCTGAGCATCTGGCGATAGGGTCATCAGATGGTCACGGTGCTGGTCAACGGGCTTCCTGGAGCGGGGAAGACAACGCTCGCGCGGGCCTTGGCGGCTGAGATGCGTCTTCCGCTCTTCAGCAAGGACGCGGTCAAGGAGACCTTGGCGGATACTCTGGCGGGCCTTCGGGCGCCAGAGTATCCAGATCACGAGTGGAGCCGGATTCTGGGGGTTGCCGCCGGCGAGACCCTGTGGACGCTGCTCGCCGACGCGCGGGGCGGGGCCGTTCTGGAGAACCCTTGGTTGGCCCACATGCGGCCGATCGTGAAGGCCGGCCTTCAACGCGCGGGCGTGGCCGAGGTGCAAGAGGTCTGGTGCGAGGTGCCGGTGGACGTGGCCCGCCGCCGGTTTGCTGAGCGGATGGCCGAACGGCATCCGGTGCATCCCGAGCGCCTTGGCGGTTTCGGCGGGGACTGGGAGTTGTGGTCTCGCAGTGCCGAGCCGCTCGGGCTGGGGACCGTCCACCGCGTGGACACCATCGGCCCTGTCGACGTTCCTGCGCTGGCTGCTGTCCTCAGAGCCAGTCGCTGATCGCCGCGACCAGCACAGTGGCCTCGTAGCGGACAGCGAGCTTGTCGAACCTCGTGGCCACCGCGCGGTGGCGCTTCAGGCGGTTGATCCCGCATTCCACCGCGTGGCGCTGCTTGTAGTCGTCCTTGTCGAACTTCGGCGGCCGACCCCCGTGGGCGCCGCGCTTCTTGCGGTTGGCGACCTGGTCGCGCTTCTCCGGGATCGTGCACCGGATATCGCGTCGGCGCAGGTAGACGCGGTTCGCGCGGGAGCCGTAGGCCTTGTCCGCGCGGACCTTGTCCGGTCGGGTGCGCGGCCGTCCCGGGCCGAGCCGCGGCACCCGGATGCGGCCCAGGACGACCTGGAACTGCGGTGAGTCTCCGCGCTGCCCGGCCGTGATCACGAGCGACATCACCTTCTGGGCCTGCTCGACCGCCAAGTGGATCTTGGTGGTCAGTCCACCGCGAGAGCGTCCGAGTCCATGGTCGTCGGGCTCGGCGAGGACGCCGCCGGGCGGCTCGACCTGCAGGTCCCCCTTTTGCGCGCACCAGCCGCGTGCTGGTGCGCGCGGGCGATCGTGGAGTCGACGGAGATGTCCCAGGTGATCAGGCCCCTCGCGTCGGCCCGGGCCTGGAGCTGCTCAAGGATCCGGTGCCAGGTTCCGTCACGCTGCCAGCGGCGGAAAAGGCCGTACACCGTTTCCCACGGACCGTACCGTTCGGGAAGGTCGCGCCACGGTATGCCTGTGCGCGTTCGGAACCGTATGCCGTTGATCAGCTGGCGCTTGGTGTGGACCGGCGGCCGACCGGGCTTGATGCCGGTCGGCAGCAAAGGTTCCAGCACCGCCCACTGTGTGTCTGTCAGATCTCCCCGAGCCACGAGAGATGATCATCCCATGGCCTTGATCCACTTCTGAAACAGGCCCTAGAAGAAGTGAAGAAGCGTCGGCGCTTCACCTGGATCCTTCTGGCACAGAACGCCACGCCAACGCTGTTCAACGAGCACGCGTTGGTCTTGGACATGACCAACGCTGGAGCCCGCGATGTGATCCTGAGCTCTGGTAGCGTCGAAGTGCTGCAAGCTGCGGTGGAGGCTGTGACGGGCCTCAAGTCGGAGATCCTTTTTGCAGTTCAAGGTGAGCCTGCCAGTGATCTGGCGCCGAACTCGAGCACGGCTTCAACCTTGGCGATCGAATTGGCCGGCCCGTCGGCCCAGCCGTCTGCTTCTCCTGCGATGGAGCGAATTTTGGCGCAGACGGCGTTCTTGATGCACGAGCAGGGAAAGTCGCAAGCTGCAGCCCTGCTGCTGGATGTCGAGGCTGTGGAACTGGTTCCTGGGAACTCATTCGGCGATTACGAGGAGGCGCAGCTCGTTGTGCCATCGTTCCTCGTTCCCAGATTCACGGAAGCGATGCTTAAGGAGATTGCGCCAATCTTTGAACAGGTTGCGCATCGTAACGGCCTGGAAGATGTTCATGGGATTTCGGCCATACCGGCGCTCCCTTCGGTCGGCCCGGACTGGCGGCAAGAGCTCCAGCGACAGCTTTCGGACGAAAACTCCTCGAATCAAGCCATTCGTTCCCGGACTCGCTCCGTCAGGCCGGTGATAATGCGAGACGGATGCGTGTTTGATTCCCGGGAGGAGGTTCGCGTTTACGAAGCATTGAAGCGTGCTCAAGCGGCCCTGCCGTCTGATGCAACGATATCGATCTTCCCTCTTCCTGCTGGCAGGGTTGGTGTCGGAAATGTCTGGACGCCAGACTTTCTGGTAGTCCGGGGTGGGCGTGTGGGGATTATTGAGGTGGATGGTCCGCAGCATTCTGGCAGGCGTGCAGCGGACAGCACTAGGGATCGGCATTGGCGGAACAGTGGATTCGTTCACATCGAGCGAATCCTAGTGGAGGAAACCAGTGATGATGCTGAGCTCGACAAACTGGTCCAGGTATTTCTGAAAAGAATCCGAGAGCACTGAGATGTGAATGCCCTATCCCTTGTGCAATCTTGCTGGCAGTGTCGAGGCTGGCCTGGGCTTGGTCTGATTCTCTACATGTCGGCCATGTTGGATTGGGGGCGAATGTCTTCACCCGTCATGGTCGAGTGTATTTGGGCGACTATATTGGCAGCTCAGGTTTCGTCTGCACTCGGCTGGTGCGACGGGGCCAACTCGGCTTCTGCCCAATTGCGATGGCGCAGGCAGCCGCTGTCCACATCTGAGCGAGTTCCATGCCGTCGGTCCTGCGATCAGTGGGGCACATCAGCGCGATGATCCCGATGAGGCCGGCAAAGAGGACCAGCAGTACCGCTGGAACGGCTCGAAGAGGAAGGGCTAAGGCGCGGGCGAAGGACGGGGCGTCGATCATGCGCTCACCCGGCCAGGGCGGGGCTGGCCCCGAACTTGGCGACCCAGGCTCGGGTCGCGTGCTCCTTGGTGCTGATCAAGATGTCGGTGCACCCAGGCCAGCCAGGGCCTGAGGGTTCTAGCTCGCGCCACGCGCTCTCGGATACGGCCAGGACCAGGGTCGACGCGCTGCCCGACAGCACATCCCGCAGTTCGGGGCCGTCGAGCAACCGAAAGGCGTGGCTCACGTGTCGGCCGACATAGCCGTGGTCGTCTCGGAAGACATCGCCGCTGTGCAGTGCCGTACGGAGCCGGATATGGGCATCTGGGCGCGCAGTGTCGTTGTACTCGTGAATGGCAGCGGCCAGGGCTGGGGCCACGGTGCACGCCAGGGTATGGAGCCCTGCGGAGTCGTCGATCACGGCCATGATGCCGTCACCGCGATCAAGTAGGTCGTAGCTGTCCGCCGCCAGACTACCGACGGACAGGGCTCGATCAAGCGCCTCGTACAGGCCTTGTCGCATCGCGAGGCAGGCGATGTCTGTGCGGCCCGTTTGGTTGAAGCCAGCTATGTCCAGGCCAAAGAAGATCTTGCGAACGTGCTTGATCAAGCGGTCACGCCCCCGAGAGTGGTATTCCTCAGCGTTCCAACTGAGTCAGAATACCATTCTGATGGTCACTCAGAGACCTTGGCGCGCAGAGCATCCAGGTCATGGATGATGATCTGCCGTCGCTCGGTGGTCACGACGCCTTCGTCTCGCAGTAGCCGCAGAGTCCTCACGATCGCCTCGCGGGACGCGCCTGCCCATCCGGCCAGATCTTGCTGGGACAGGGGCAGCCGCACGGAGCCCGTCGCCTCGTCGACCACTCCGATCTGCGGCGCCAGCGCCACCAGGCGTGCGGCAACCCGCTGCGCAACGGTGTGGGTGGCCAGCTCTAGCCGGCCTTGGTCGGCTTCGCGGAGTCGCTGGGTCACAATCCCTAGCACGGCGGTAGCGGCCGCGGGCTGGCTTCCCACCAGGGCTCGGAAGTCTTCGGCGGAGATGGCGAGGGCCGTCACGTCGGTCAACGCGATCACCGAGGCCGACCTCGGTGTGCCGTTGAGGGCGGCCTGCTCGCCGATGATCTCTGGCCTCTCTCGCAGCCCGAGAACGATCTCGGTGCCATCTGCAGTGCGGGTCACCACCTTGGCGGTTCCGGCGCGCAGCATCAGCACTTGGTTCGAGAGGTCGCCCTCCTGGATGATCGTCTGGCCTGCACGGAACTGGACCGTGGAGCCCACGCCTTCCTTGGAGACGAGTCCTTCCAGGACTTCGGCCTTCGTGAGGGCGCTCGCATCAGACATGGACACTTCCTTCTGGACTGGGGCGGACTCGCCCACAACGTAGGACACTTTCGGTGGCCTCGAAATGACCGGCATTCAGCCTGCTCCTGCCGCTATCCCGGGTGTGCCGAAGTGCGAGGCCGACTCGGTCATCGCAGTGAGAGCTGTCACGGGCAAGGATCTTGGTGGCGCTCAGATGGCAGCTGCGGGTACGAGGCGCCTGCCGCCCAAAGCGGACCTCGCGGCGTTCATAGCCTCCCGGACGCGAGCGGCTCCCTCGGTAGCGATGACCACCCCGTTTACGACTTCGGTCCGGCGCCCGCCAAGGCTTGCACAGGCCCTGCAGATTCCCGGCCGAGGCACTGGGTCGTGGCACTCGGAGCACTCCGCGTACCGGGCTGCTGCCGGTCGTACAGCAGGCTGGATGGGCGGCATCTTGCGCTCCAGGCGGTAGCGGAGTACCGCCACGGCCGAGTGCACCGGCGCGGGTAGGCCCGGCAGCAGGGCGTGGGCGAGATCGGCCTGGGTCGCGCCGCGCTCCAGCCACTGCGCGACGAGGGGTGCGAGCTCCTCGGCTTCGGCCTGGCCGAGCCGCAGGCGCGGCTCGGGGCGGATCACCCGGAACAGCGTGGCAACCGCCTCGCGGACCTGCTCGTCCGGCACCGCCACGGGCTGCTCGTCGGCCTCCTCCTCGGGCTCTTCCTCCCGCCCTCCCGTGTTCGCCTGCGGCTCGTCGGCGAGAACCGGCTCGTCGGGCTGCTCGGCGGGGAGGGAGGTTCCTTTGAACCGGTCCTTTGGAAGGACGTCAGCACCGCCGGTGGTCGCTTCACCGGAGACCGGACGGGTGGCACCCGGCAGCGCCAGCGGCGGGGTGTCGTAGACGTGGGTCTCGGTGATGATCGTGCCGTCTGGCATGCGGATCTTCTCGACCCGGTAGAAGCCGGCCTCGGTCAGCTCCTTCAGGGCCTTGCGGATCGCACCGCGGCCCTGGGGGCTGGTGTCGGCCATGCGTCGACCGTCCTCGCGCCAGCCGTCAGGGCGGGAGAGGAGGTCCGCGAGCAGGCCGCGGGCGGTGTAGGACAGTCGCCGGTACTGCAGCATGCAGTTGGGTAGCACGGTGAAGTTACGTACATGTTCGGTACGATGTACTCGCATCGGGAGTTCGCGCTCCTGGTGCCAGACCCCGGGATGTTCGCGCATCGCCGGGGTCGCCTATTTTCGGTTGGATCACGGAACGTACCACAATGCCAAGGCAGATGAGCCTTGTTGGCGCGAGCGGCCTTGATCACAGTCACTGGCTGCATCGAAGGAGGCTCCGTGCAGCCGGAGTGAGGTCGTGGATCTACGGGCGGGTCGCTCCGTGCTCCAGGTAGACGGTCTCGGACTGCGTCCTGGCGACGCAGGCGGCGTGGACGCGGCGGGCGAGGCGCGGGATGAGGAGTTCGTCGAACTGGTCGGTCGTGTGGAAGGCGTACTTGCCGATCTCCACCTGGTCGACGGTGATGTTGTCGAGCTCGTCAGTCGGGAGGATGCCGCCGTCGAAGACGAAGAGGAGCTTGTCGCCCTCGGTGGAGTGGGGCGCCCAGTCGGCGACGAGCAGGCGGCCGATCGGCGGGGTGATGCCGAGCTCCTCCTTGACCTCACGGGCCGCGCCCTCGCTCGGGGTCTCGCCGGCGTGCAGGTAGCCGCCGGGGATCTCCCAGCCGGGCTTGTAGGTCGGCTTCACGAGGAGGACGCGGTCGTCCTCGTCGAAGAAGAGCACGCCGGCGGCAGTACGGGGCTGGGCCACGACCTCGTGGGACTGGGAGTCGCTCATGGTCACGACTGTAGTCGCCGGGCCCCGTCACGCGACGATCTGGAGCCGCTGCGCGACGCCTGCCAGCAAGTAGCTGGGCTTGCCGCGCTGTTGGCGGACCCAGTTGGTCACCAGGTGCCGGGGGATGAAGTGGTAGCGGACTTGCTCGGGGGCCAGCTCCTCGGCGTCCAGGACGAGGGCGAGGGCCTCGTCCATGCGGTTCTGTGCGCTGTAGGCGCGGGCGATTTCGAGTGAGTGCCGCACTCGGCGTTCGAGCGGCAGGGTCGAGGAGTCCACGCGCGGCCCTTGGTCGAGGGCGATCTGGATGTCGCCGAGCTCCATGGCGGTCGAGATGCGGTGGATGGCCACGTTGGTGGGCCCGAAGGCCGTCCACATGTGGTTGGCGTCGTGGCCGAGGCGCTGTGCGGCCCGGTCTGCCTCGGCGAGGAAGTCGCGCACCGTGCTCCGGTCCTCGATCCTCGCGGCGGCCATCGACCCGACGAGAAACAGGGTGCCGTAGATCGACAGGTAGGTCGGGGAGCCGTCCTCCAAGCCGGCTTCCAGGAACGAGGCCGAGTTCATGACCAAGTCCCTGGCGGCGGTGAGGCGGCCGTTGCTGAGCAGGCAGTGGGAGACCGAGCGGAACAGCGAGCCGGTGACGACGATGTTGCCCGACTCCTGGGCCGCCGTGAGGCCGCGGTCGGCCGACATCCAGGCGAGGTCGGCTTCGCCTATCTTCGTCAGGACCATCGCGGCGCCTTGGTAGGCCATCGCGAGCAACGCCTTGGCCTGTTGCTGTTGATCGCCCTCGTACATGCGCACCGCGCGCTGGGCCTGGGAGAGGATGTCCGGGATGAGTCTGGTCGCGCGGGAGTACCTGGCGTCCTGGTAGGCGGACCAGGCGGAGCCCACTTCGGCGCGCAGGATGTCGAGGTCGGGCGGCTGTTCGGCGTCGTCGGCCGCCAGGAACGGCGACAGCTGCTTGTAATCCATGAGCGCTTCGCGCAGCTTCGAGACGGCTCCGCCCTGGGCATCGCCGGGCCAGTCAAGGAGTGACGGCTCCGCCAGCAGGTCGCCGAGCCGAATGTCGAGGGCATCGGCCAGCGCTCTGATGACCGAAAGCCGATCGAGCTCGATGCGGCCGTTCTCGACTTTGCTCAGCCAGTCGGCCGTTCGCCCGACGAGGCCGGCCAGAACCTCCTGGGGCATGCCCCGTCGACGGCGGTACCAGGCGACGCGCTCGCCGATGCTCAGCGTCTCATTCATTCCAGGCATGCTCCCAGCCTGAGGGCGCTCCCGCCGCCTACCCCGGAAGGATTTTCCGGGTTCCCCTCCATCCATCCTCCTAGCGTTCTGACTCACCCTCAAGCAGCTCTGCCTGGCGGGTGATTGGGCAACGAGGAGGGTTGATCGTGGTGGCGCGTCAGGACCTTCGAGTAAAGGAAGCCATCGAGGTGGCCGGCTGCCTGTCGGTGCAGATGAGCTTTCTGCACGCTCACGCCTCCGTGCCCTTGGCCCGGGCGCTGATCAGGAGGGTCGTCGGCGCATGGGAGTTCGACAGGCCACTCGTTCAGGACATCGAGCTGGTCGCATCCGAGCTCTGCACCAACGCCGTTCTTCACGGCGCGGCGTCGTGCCTTGGCTGCTTCGACGTCCGCCTGGCACCTCAGCCGCGCGGTCTGCGAATCGAGGTCACGGACGCGGGGCCTGGGCCCGTCGACCGGCCCGCCCCGTCCGCCCTGGCCGAGAACGGCCGGGGGCTCCTCCTGGTGAGCCGGATGTGCGAGAGCTGGGGCGTCGACGCGACGAGCGACGGCACCGTGGTCTGGGCCGAGCTCAGGACCGATGCGGCATGACCGACTACCAGCCGCACGAAGACATCTACCGCGCTGCTCACCGGGATCCCGTCGAAGCCGTACTCACCTGGCTCTGGGCGCTCGGCCACCTCATCGTCCTCGCCCTGCTCGGAGTGGCAGCCGACCACCAGCTCAGCTCCGATCACTTCGGCCCCGTCCTGGCGGCCGATCACGAGCCCGACCGCGACCTTGAGCAGCACCCCGCGGTCGAACCCGAGGCCTGACAACGGAGTCACGCCTCGTCGCCACACGCACCACCGAGCGAGAAGGGAACACCGCCATGTCGTCCATCGCGCGCCTGCAGGCGCCCCAGCCTCCGCCTCCTCCGCCCCCGCCGCCGCCGGCACCGCCGACCCCGCAGCCGCCGTACCCCGGCCGCTGAGCGAAGGAACCGTGTGGGCCTGCCGGACGGACACCGGCAGGCCCACACGGGCTCATCCTCCCCGACCAATGGAGGGGAGCGAGGCAGATCCAGCAGAGAACGACGACCAGGGCAGCGAAGCCCGGTCCAGCCAGTGACGGAGAGTGGCTCATGAAAGCAGCGCTCGGCAGCAAACCCGCAGCGGTCCTCACCCTCCCGGCGGTCAGGGGTATGGCGGAGCGCTACGGCGTGCCCGTGGAGGACGCCCTGCTCATCGCGATCAACCTGTTCGGGATCTCCTCCGCCCACGGCCGTCATCGCGCCCGGATCTCGGTTCGTCTCACGACCCGGCCGGACGTCGCCTGGATGGTGATCGTCCCGCTCAACGCCAAGGCGTCGCCGTTCCACTTGGCCGGCGACGAATTGTCGCTGGGCGGCGTCGTAGTCGGCGCCATCGACCGCGTCGCCGCCGACGAGGCGGTCGGCGGGTACTTCAGGGACGACGGGCGGGCCGCGACGCTCAACCCCAATGCCCGCAGCCGCTGTGTGGGGTGCTCGTTCTGCCCGAACACCCTGGAGGCCGCCGCCGATCCCCGTCTCTCCGAGGAGCGGGAGCTGGCCGAACTGCTGGCCGCGATGGTCGAACAGCACCCCCGCCACAACCTGGCCGAACTCCGTGAGGTCACCGTGTCGACCGGCTGCTTCGAGCGGGAGCGGGCGGCCGTTGACCATCTGATAGGACTGCGTGACGTGCTCGCTGCCCACGGGATCGGCGCCCGGATCGGGTTCCTCACCTCGGTCATCCGCACGAGGGAGGCGTTCGTGGAACTGGCGGAGCGCGTCGCCCCGTTCGTGCTGCGGCTTAGGCCGACCGGCAATAGGCAGCCGCTGTCGGGCGACCGGGCAGGGTGGATGCAGT
>NZ_JBHSOF010000011.1:0-77345 GCF_042656005.1 Kitasatospora misakiensis
GGCCCGGCGGGGGATCCAGGCGAGCCGGGCGCCGGTGGCGTGCGCCAGCCGCAGCGCGGCGGTGAGCGCGCCGGGGGCGGCGGCCGCCCGCTCGCCGACCAGGATCACCGCGCCCGGGGCGCGGAGCAGTTCGGCGTCGCGGCCGGCGTCGTCGTTGAGCGGCTCGTCGGCGGCGAGCGCGGCCAGCCACTCGGCCTCGGTGCCGGGGGCGGCCGGCAGCAGCGAGCCGCCCAGCTTGGCCAGGCCCCGGGAGGCGTGCGGGGCGATCGAGAAGACCGTGAGGCCGTGGCCCCGGTTGGCCTTGCGCAGCCGCAGGAAGACGATCGGCGACTCCTCCTCGGGTTCGAGGGCCACCAGCAGGACCGCCGGGGCGGCCTCCAGCCCCGCGTAGTCGAGCGCGTCGCCGCCGATGTCGACGCCCCGGCCGGCGACGGCGGCGGCCAGGAAGTCCGCCTCCTCGCCGCTGTGCGGGCGGGACCGGAAGTCCACGTCGTTGGTGCCGAGCACCACCCGGGCGAACTTGGCGTAGGCGTAGGCGTCCTCGACGGTGACCCGGCCTCCGGTGAGCACTCCGGCGCGGGTCCCGCGCAGCCCCTCGGCGGCCCGGGCCAGCGCCTCCGGCCAGGAGGCGGCGACGAGTTCGCCGTCCCGCCGGACCAGCGGGGTGGTGATCCGGTCGCGCTGCTGGGCGTAGCGGAAGGCGAACCGGCCCTTGTCGCAGTTCCACTCCTCGTTGACCGCCGGGTCCTCGCCGGCCAGTCGGCGCAGCACCTTGCCGCGCCGGTGGTCGGTGCGCTGGGCGCAGCCGGCGGAGCAGTGCTCGCAGACGCTGGGCGAGGAGACCAGGTCGAACGGGCGGGAGCGGAAACGATAAGCCGCCGAGGTGAGGGCGCCGACCGGGCAGATCTGGATGGTGTTGCCGGAGAAGTACGACTCGAAGTCGTCGCCCTCGCCGGTGCCGACCTGCTGGAGGGCGCCGCGCTCGACCAGGTCGATGAACGGGTCCCCGGCGATCTGCTGGGAGAACCGGGTGCAGCGGGCGCAGAGCACGCAGCGCTCGCGGTCCAGCAGCACCTGGCTGCTGATCGGCACCGGCTTCTCGTAGGTGCGCTTCATCCCCTCGAAGCGGGAGTCCGCGTCGCCGGTGGACATCGCCTGGTTCTGCAGCGGGCACTCGCCGCCCTTGTCGCAGACCGGGCAGTCCAGCGGGTGGTTGATCAGCAGCAGCTCCATCACGCCGCGCTGGGCCTTCTCGGCGACCGGCGAGCTGAGCTGGGTGCGGACCACCATGCCCTCGGCGACCGGGATCGTGCAGGAGGCGACCGGCTTGCGCTGGCCCTCGATCTCGACGATGCACTGCCGGCAGGCGCCGGCCGGATCGAGCAGCGGGTGGTCGCAGAAGCGCGGGATCTGGGTGCCGATCTGCTCGGCGGCCCGGATCACCAGCGTCCCCTTGGGGACCTGCACTTCGACGCCGTCGATGGTGAGCGTGACCAGCTCGACCGCGGCCTTGTCGCCCGTGGAGGTGGATGGCTCTGTGATCGTCACGCGTGCACCTCCCTTTCGGTGGCGGACTGGTGGCCGGGGCGGGGGCCGTCGGCCCAGACGGTGGAGGCGGCCGGGTCGAAGGGGCAGCGACGCTCGACGAGGTGCTGCTCGTACTCGGCCCGGAAGTGCTGGAGCGAGGAGACGATCGGGCTGGCCGCGCCGTCGCCCAGGGCGCAGAAGGACTTGCCGTTGATGTTGTCGGCGATGTCGAGGAGCTTCTCCAGGTCGCCCTCGACGCCCTGGCCGGCCTCGATCCGCTTGAGCAGCTGGACCAGCCAGTAGGTGCCCTCGCGGCAGGGCGTGCACTTGCCGCAGGACTCGTGGGCGTAGAACTCGGTCCAGCGGGTCACCGCGCGGACCACGCAGGTCGTCTCGTCGAAGATCTGCAGGGCCTTGGTGCCGAGCATCGAGCCGGCCGCGCCGACGCCCTCGTAGTCGAGCGGGACGTCGAGGTGCTCGTCGGTGAACATCGGGGTGGAGGAGCCGCCCGGGGTCCAGAACTTGAGCCGGTGGCCGGCCCGGACGCCGCCGGTGACGTCGAGCAGCTGCCGCAGCGTGATGCCGAGCGGGGCCTCGTACTGGCCGGGGTTGGTGACGTGCCCGGAGAGCGAGTAGAGCGTGAAGCCGGGGGACTTCTCGGTGCCCAGGCCCTTGAACCAGTCCTTGCCGCGGGCCAGGATCGGCGGCACCGAGGCGATCGACTCGACGTTGTTGACCACGGTCGGGCAGGCGTAGAGGCCGGCGATGGCCGGGAACGGCGGGCGCAGCCTGGGCTGGCCGCGGCGCCCCTCCAGCGAGTCCAGCAGCGCCGTCTCCTCGCCGCAGATGTACGCGCCGGCGCCGGCGTGGACGGTGATGTCCAGGTCGAGGCCGGAGCCGAGGATGTTCCGGCCGAGCAGCCCGGCCGCGTAGGCCTCGGCGACGGCGGCCTGGAGCCGGCGCAGCACCGGGACGACCTCGCCGCGCAGGTAGATGAAGGCGTGGTCGCAGCGGATCGCGTAGGACGCGATGATCATGCCCTCGATCAGCGAGTGCGGGTTGGCGAACAGCAGCGGGATGTCCTTGCAGGTGCCCGGCTCGGACTCGTCCGCGTTGACCACCAGGTAGTGCGGCTTGCCGTCGTTCTGCGGGATGAACTGCCACTTCATGCCGGTGGGGAACCCGGCGCCGCCGCGGCCGCGCAGGCCGGAGTCCTTGACCAGGGCGATCACGTCGTCCGGGGGCATCGCGAGGGCGGCCTTCAGCCCCTCGTAGCCGGCGTGGCGGCGGTAGGTGGCGAGCGTCCAGGGGCGGTTGTCGTCCCAGAACGCCGACAGTACGGGGGTGAGCAGCTTCTCGGCCGGCTCGGCGGAGGTCATCACGCTTCGGTCCCTTCCTGGCCGGTGCCCTCGGCGGAACCGCCCTCGCGGAGGGCGTCCTCGTGGCGGGGGGAGACGACCCGGGTGCCGCCGGTGCCGGGCAGCGCCTCGCCGCGGGCCAGCCGCAGGCCGGCCAGCGAGGCGGCGCCGCCCGCGCCGGACTCGTCGACGGCGCCGGGGCGCTCGTCGGGGAAGCCGGCCAGGATCCGGGCGGACTCCTTGAAGGAGCAGAGCCGGGCGCCGCGGGTGGGCGTGGCCTCCCGGCCGGCGCGCAGGTCGTCGACCAGCCGCTTGGCGCTCTCCGGCGTCTGGTTGTCGAAGAACTCCCAGTTGACCATCACCACGGGCGCGTAGTCGCACGCGGCGTTGCACTCGATGTGCTCGATGGAGATCCGGCCGTCCTCGGTGGTCTCGTTGTTCGCGATCCCGAGGTGCTCCTGGAGCTCGGCGAAGATCTGGTCGCCGCCGAGCACCGCGCACAGGGTGTTGGTGCAGACCCCGACGTGGTACTCGCCGGCGGGCCGGCGCCGGTACATGGTGTAGAAGGTGGCGACGGCGGTGACCTCGGCGGTGGTGAGGTCCAGCTGCTCGGCGCAGAACCGGATGCCGGTCGTGCTGACGAAGCCCTCCTCGGCCTGCACCAGGTGCAGCAGCGGCAGCAGCGCGGACCGGGCCACCGGGTAGCGGCCGATCAGCTCGGCGGCGTCGGCGGCCAGCCGGGCGCGCACCTCCTCGGGGTACGGCTTGGCCGGCAGCGCCGGCATCCCCAGTTGGACGTCTGTCACCGGTCCACGCCTCCCATCACCGGGTCGATCCCGGCCACCGCGACGATGACGTCGGCCACCTGGCCGCCCTCGCACATCGCCGCCATCGACTGCAGATTGGTGAACGACGGGTCCCGGAAGTGGACCCGGTACGGGCGGGTGCCGCCGTCGCTGACCACGTGCACGCCCAGCTCGCCCTTGGACGACTCGACCGCCGCGTAGGCCTGGCCGGCCGGGACCCGGAAGCCCTCGGTGACCAGCTTGAAGTGGTGGATCAGGGCCTCCATCGAGGTGCCCATGATCTTCCGGATGTGGTCGAGCGAGTTGCCCATCCCGTCCGGGCCGACGGCGAGTTGGGCCGGCCAGGCGATCTTCTTGTCGCCCACCATGACCGGGCCGGGGCGCAGCCGGTCCAGGCACTGCTCGACGATCCGCAGCGACTGCCGGATCTCCTCCAGGCGGATCACGAAGCGGCCGTAGGAGTCGGCGCTGTCGGCGATCGCGACCTCGAAGTCGTAGTTCTCGTAGCCGCAGTACGGATCGGTCTTGCGCAGGTCGTGCGGCAGGCCGGTGGCGCGCAGGATCGGGCCGGTGGCGCCGAGGGCGAGGCAGCCGGGCAGGTCGAGGAAGCCGACGTCGCAGAGCCGGGCCTTGAACACCGGGTTGCCGGCGGCGAGTTTCTCGTACTCGTGCACCCGGGAGCGGAGGGTCTTCACGGTCTCGCGGATCTGGTCGACCGCGCCGGGCGGGAGGTCCTGGGCGACCCCGCCGGGGCGGATGTACGCGTGGTTCATCCGCAGGCCGGTGACCAGCTCGAAGACGTCCAGGATCAGCTCGCGGTCGCGGAAGCCGTAGACCATCAGCGTGGTGGCGCCGAGCTCCATGCCGCCGGTGGCCATGCAGACCAGGTGGGAGGAGATCCGGTTGAGCTCCATCATCAGCACCCGGATGACGCTCGCCCGCTCGGGGATGTCACCGGTGACGCCGAGCAGCTTCTCGACCGCCAGGCAGTAGGCGGTCTCGTTGAACATCGGGGTCAGGTAGTCCATCCGGGTCACGAAGGTGGTGCCCTGGACCCAGTTGCGGAACTCCATGTTCTTCTCGATGCCGGTGTGGAGGTAGCCGATGCCGCAGCGGGCCTGCGTCACCGTCTCTCCGTCGATCTCCAGGATCAACCGCAACACACCGTGGGTGGACGGGTGCTGGGGGCCCATGTTGACGATGATGCGCTCGTCGTCGGCCCGGCCGACGGCCTCGACCACCTCGCCCCAGTCGCCGCCGGTGACCGTGAAGACCCGGCCCTCGGTGGTGTCCCGGGGCTCGGCCTGCCGGGCCTCTTCGAAGTGCTGGGTGCTCATCAGCTGTACGACCTCCGCTGGTCGGGTGCCGGGATCTGGGCGCCCTTGTACTCGACGGGGATGCCGCCGAGCGGGTAGTCCTTGCGCTGCGGGTGCCCGAGCCAGTCGTCCGGCATCATGATCCGGGTGAGGGCCGGGTGCCCCTCGAAGACCAGGCCGAAGAAGTCGTAGGCCTCGCGCTCGTGCCAGTCGTTGGTGGGGTAGACGCTCACCACGGACGGGACGCGCGGGTCGGCGTCCGGCGCGGTGACCTCCAGCCGGATCAGCCGGCCGTGGGTGATCGAGCGCAGCTGGTAGACCGCGTGCAGTTCGCGGCCGGCGTCGCCCGGGTAGTGCACCCCGGTCACCCCGAGGCAGAGCTCGAACCGGAGCGCCGGGTCGTCGCGCAGGGTGCGGACGGTGCGGAGCAGGTGCTCGCGGGCGATCTGGAAGGTGAGCTCGGCGCGGTCGACGACGGTCTTCTCGATCACCTCGGCCGGGTCGAGGCCCTGTTCCTCCAGGGCGCCCTCCAACTCGTCGGCGACCTCGTCGAACCAGCCGCCGTACGGGCGCTCGGTGGCTCCCGGCAGGACGATCGGGGCGACCAGCCCGCCGAAGCCGGAGGTGTCTCCGCTGCCCTGGGCGCCGAACATGCCCTGCCGGCGGCCGACCACCTCGACCGGGATCTCGCGGAACGGCTGCTCGCGGCTGGTCTCGGGTACCTGGTCGTTCATCGCAGCAGCCCCCGCATCTCGCTCACCGGGGTGGCCTGCAGCGCGAGCGCCTCGCCCAACTCCTCGGCGCGGCGCTTGTTCACGCCGAGCGGCTCGTGCTGGATCTTGTCGTGCAGCTTCAGGATCGCGTCCATCAGCATCTCCGGACGGGGCGGACAACCGGGCAGGTAGATGTCCACCGGGACGATGTGGTCGACGCCCTGCACGATCGCGTAGTTGTTGAACATCCCGCCCGAGGAGGCGCAGACGCCCATCGAGATGACCCACTTGGGGTTGGCCATCTGGTCGTAGACCTGGCGCAGCACCGGGGCCATCTTCTGGCTCACCCGGCCCGCCACGATCATCAGATCGGCCTGCCGGGGCGAGCCCCGGAACACCTCCATGCCGAACCGGGCCAGGTCGTAGCGGCCCGCGCCGGTGGTCATCATCTCGATCGCGCAGCAGGCCAGCCCGAAGGTGGCCGGGAAGAGCGACGCCTTGCGCACCCAACCGGCGGCCGTCTCCACGGTCGTGAGCAGAAAGCCGCTCGGCAGCTTCTCCTCGATTCCCATCAGATCCCTCTCAATGCCCTCAAGTCCTGTGGTTCGTCCGCCCGTTCGGGCTTGTCCGCTCGTTCACAAGGTCCGGCGGCCGCCCGATTCCCGGCCTCTCCGCCGGCCCCTCCCCCGGCTCAGTCCCACTCCAGGCCGCCGCGACGCCAGACGTAGGCGTACGCGACGAAGACGGTGGCGATGAACAGGAGCATCTCGACCAGCCCGAAGATCCCCAGGGCGTCGAAACTCACCGCCCACGGATAGAGAAAGACGATCTCGATGTCGAAGACGATGAAGAGCATCGCCGTCAGGTAGTACTTGATCGGGAACCGACCGCCGCCCACGGGCTGCGGGGTCGGCTCGATGCCGCACTCGTACGCCTCCAACTTGGCCCGGTTGTAGCGCTTGGGCCCGGTCAGTGAGGCCATCACGACGGAGCCGACCGCGAACGCCGCCGCGATGGCACCGAGTACGAGGATCGGCGCGTAGGCATTCATAGCCCCCGCTCCCTCCGTCCAGTCGTCCTTGACTGCAGATCGGAACCGTCGGGTCACACTGCGGTGAACCCGGCGCTCCAGTTCCCGGGATCCACCTCATGTGAGGCAGTTCACAAAGCCTGGAACGAGCGCATCCTATGCCTGTCGGCTTGTGATCTGCGACACGCAGTTCAGGACGATCTTTGTGATCTACGCCACCTCGCGAATGGTGACGAAGGTGAACATGGCGAGAGTTGTCAACACAAAGAAGTCAAATGGTCATAAGCAGTCGCATTTATCTGCGAAGCGGCTGGTCAGAGCCGCACTCCTATATCAACTATGCCTTCCGGAACGCAAATTTCCGGGCGTCATGTTGACGTGTTATAGCGGCTCACTCTCAGGGGTGGCGGCTCCGCGAACGCCCGCTTGACCCTTCGTTCACAAGCGCACGAACCGCAGGCCGCGGCACCTCCGGCGGCTGCCCGGTCAGACCGGGACCGACGGTCGGACCGGGACCGACTCCTGCTCCGTCGATGCCCGCCCCGCCGACTCCCGCTCCGCCGGCGCCGTCTCCCGGTGCGGTGCCGAGGCGCTCCGGCGGCCCCACTCGGTGCCGACCAGGACGAGGGCGCCGCCCAGCAGGGCGAGCGGCCCGAGGTGGTCGCCGGCCAGGGTGACGCCGAACACCGCCGCCCAGAGCGGTTCGGTGCCCAGGAGCAGGCTGACGCGGGAGGGCGAGGTGGTGCGGACGGCCCACATCTGCACGAAGAAGGCGAACAGCGTGCAGAGCAGCGCCAGGTGGAGCAGCCAGCCCCACTGGGCCGGCCCGTAGGCGGCCGCGACCGTCCACGGCATCGGGCCCACGAACGGCGCGACGACGGCGAACACCAGGGCCGCGGTCGCGAGTTGGACCCAGGTGACGGCCAGCGTGTCGCTCTCCCGGATCGCCCGGACGCGGGCGGTGGCCAGCACGTTGACCGTCCGCACGCCGGCGGCGCCGAGGATCAGCAGGTCGCCCACCGCGGGGGCCCGCAGCCCGCCGTCACCGGTCAGCAGCGCGATCCCCAGCACCGCCAGAGCGGCCGCCGCCAGGAAGGGGCGCGGCAGCGCCGTGCGGGCGAGCGCGCTCTCCGCGAGCGGGGTGAACACGATCGTGAGGCTGATGATCAGGCCCGCGTTGGTCGCCGAGGTGTGCACCGCGCCGAACGTCTCCAGCAGGAAGATCGCACCGAGCACCAGCCCCAGCGCGGCCCCGCCCAGCCACTCCGCGCGGCGCAGCCGCCGCAGCGCCCGCCAGGCGAACAGGCCGAGCACGGGCAGCACCAGGCCGAACCGCAGCACCAGCATCGCCACCACCGTGCCCGGCTCGGCCACCCGCTGCACCGCCAGGAAGCTCGATCCCCACACCACGGCCACCAGCAGGACCGGCAGATCACGCAGCAGGGCTGAGGACGGAGCGCGCATGGGCAGGACCTCTCGAAGCGAGCGGAGGCGGCACACGAGAGTCGCGCACGTCGTCGGACGGATCCCGGAGTCGGGCAGGGCCCGCCATCCTCGCGCACCCCGCCGTTCCCGATCAACGGGTTTCTCGACCCCTACCGGATCTCCACCCCGCCGTGGATGATGTCGCCATGACAATGCAGCCGTCCCCCATCGACCGGAAGGCCAGTCAAGTGACGCGGAAGCACTGGGCGTTGTTCGCCGCCGCCACCGTTCTGCCGCTCGTGGTGAGCACCGGCACCGCCGTCGCGGACACCCCTTCGACCGGGGCCGGGGCGGGCGCGACCGGTACCACCTGCACCTACAGCCCGGCCGTTCCCGCCGACAACTTCAAGGGCATCCCGGTCTTCGACGCGCGGAAGGCCGCCAGACCCTACAGCGCGACCCTGAAGACCTCCCAGGGGTCGATCACCTTCCAGGCCCTCACCGACAAGGCGCCCTGCACGACCTTCTCGTTCCGGTTCCTCGCCGAGCGCGACTACTTCGACCGCAGCCACTGCCACCGGCTCACCACCCAGCGGATCTTCGTGCTGCAGTGCGGCGACCCCACCGGCACCGGCAGCGGCGGCCCCGGCTACTCGTTCCCGGACGAGAACCTGGAGGGCGCCATCTACCCCGCCGGCACCGTCGCGATGGCCAATGCCGGTCCCGACACCAATGGCAGCCAGTTCTTCTTCGTCTGGAAGGACACCAAGCTCTCCC
Organism: Kitasatospora misakiensis; assembly: GCF_042656005.1. NCBI lineage: Bacteria > Bacillati > Actinomycetota > Actinomycetes > Kitasatosporales > Streptomycetaceae > Kitasatospora > Kitasatospora misakiensis. The sequence goes on from NZ_JBHSOF010000011.1 coordinate 8,953, forward strand.
CCGCCTACACCCCGTTCGGCCGGGTCACCGCCGGCCTGGACGTCCTGCAGAAGATCGCCGCCGGTGGCGAGGACGACCAGAACAACCCCGGCGACGGTTTCCCGACCCTGCCCGTGAACATCCGCAACGTGAAGATCTCCACCCGCTAGGACGCGCGGCGGCTCCCGTGCGGAGGTCCGCACGGGAGCCGGGAGCCGGGAGCCGGGAGCCGGGTGGCGGTGGGCGTCAGGCGTTGGGCGCGGCCTTGGCCAGGCCGTTGATGATGCGGTCCATGGCGTCGCCGCCCTGCGGGTCGGTGAGGTTGGCGAGGAGCTTGAGGACGAACTTCATCAGGAGCGGGTGGGTCAGTCCGCGCTGGGTGGCGAGCTGCATGACCTTCGGGTTGCCGATGAGCTTCACGAAGGCGCGGCCGAGCGTGTAGTAGCCGCCGTAGACGTCCTTGAGGATGCGCGGGTAGGCCTGGAGCGCACGCTCCCGGCCGGCCTCGGTCACCCGCGCGTTGGCCTGGACGATCACCCCGGCGGCGATCTGACCGGATTCCATCGCGTAGGCGATGCCCTCGCCGTTGAACGGGTTGACCATGCCGCCCGCGTCGCCGACCAGCAGCAGGCCGCGGGTGTAGTGCGGCTGCCGGTTGAAGGCCATCGGCAGAGCGGCGCCCCGGATCGGGTCGGTCATGTTCTCGGGCGTGTAGCCCCACTCCTCGGGCATGCTGGCGCACCAGGCCTTGAGCACCTCGCGCCAGTCCAGCTCGCCGAAGGCGGGCGAGGAGTTGAGGATGCCGAGACCGACGTTGGAGGTGCCGTCGCCCATGCCGAAGACCCAGCCGTAGCCGGGCAGCAGCTTGCGCTCCGCGCCCCGGGTGTCCCACAGCTCCAGCCAGGACTCCAGGTAGTCGTCGTCGTGCCGCGGCGAGGTGAAGTAGGTGCGGTAGGCGACGCCCATCGGGCGGTCCTCCCGGCGGTGCAGGCCCATGGCGAGCGAGAGCCGGGTGGAGTTGCCGTCGGCGGCCACGACCAGCGGGGCACGGAAGGTCACGGGCCGCTTCTCGTCACCGAGCTTGGCGGTGACGCCGACGATCCGGCCGGTCCGCTCGTCCAGCACCGGGCCGCTGACGTTGCAGCGCTCGTAGAGCCGGGCGCCGGCCTTCTCCGCCTGACGGGCGAGCAGCTCGTCGAAGTCGGCGCGCTTGCGGACCAGGCCGTAGTCGGGGAAGGCGGACAGCTCGGGCCAGTCCAGCTCCAGCCGGACCCCGCCGCCGATGATCCGCAGCCCCTTGTTGTGCAGCCAGCCGTTCTCGGTCGACACGTCGATGCCCATGTCCACCAGCTGCTTGGTGGCCCGCGGGGTCAGGCCGTCGCCGCAGACCTTCTCCCGGGGGAAGCTGGTCTTCTCCAGCAGCAGCACGTCCAGACCGGCCTGCGCGAGGTAGTAGGCGGTGGTGGACCCGGCCGGGCCCGCGCCGACCACGATGACGTCCGCGGTGCTCTCCACCACGCCTGCGCTCAGGTCAACGACGGTCTCGGACACGGTGGGCACACTCCTGCTGGGGGGTCGGCCGGGCGGCGGGGGCGGCCCGGCTGGGCTTGGACGAGTCTATGAGCTGCGGACGGGCGGCCGGTCAGACCTTGTAGGCCCGGTGCAGGGCGACGATCCCGCCGGTCAGGTTCCGCCAGGCCACCTTGGACCAGCCGGCCTCCTGGAGCCGGGCGGCCAGCGCGGGCTGGTCGGGCCACTCGCGGATGGACTCGGCGAGGTAGACGTAGGCGTCCGGGTTGCTGCTGACGGCGGTGGCGACCGGGGGCAGCGCGCGCATCAGGTACTCGGTGTAGACCGTCCGGAAGGGCGTCCAGGTCGGCGTGGAGAACTCGCAGATGACCAGCTTGCCGCCGGGCTTGGTGACCCGGAACAGCTCGCTCAGCGCCGCCCCGGTGTCCTGCACGTTGCGCAGCGCGAAGGAGATGGTCACCGAGTCGAAGGTGTCGTCGGCGAACGGCAGGCGGGTGGCGTCCCCGGCGGTCAGGGCCAGCTCGGGGTTGCGGCGCTTGCCCTCGGCGAGCATGCCCACCGAGAAGTCGCACGGGACGACCTTGGCGCCCGCCTCCGCGAAGGGGAGCGAGGAGGTGCCGGTGCCGGCCCCGAGGTCGAGCACGAGGTCCCCGGGCCCGGCGTCCACCGCCTCGGCCACCGCGCGGCGCCAGGCGCGGGCCTGGCCGAGCGAGAGCACGTCGTTGGTGCGGTCGTAGTTCGCCGCGACGTCGTCGAACATGGCGGCGACTTCGTGCGGCTGCTTGTCCAGAGAGGCTCGGGTCACGCCCCCATTGTTCACCCTGGCTCCGACGATCCGGCCAAGGGGGCGCCTTCCGGACGCCTCGGGAACGCGCCGGGCCCGCCGCCGCCCCGTTCTCGGAGTGCGCGCAGGGCGCGTACGCGGGGCGCGTCGATCGGCTGGAGGCGCGCAGGAAGAGTCGCGCGCCCCCGGCGGGGGCTGCCGTCGAGGCCGGAGGCTCAGTGCAGGGCGCGTCGTCCGCCCGCGCGGCGGCGACGGCGCGAGCGCTTGCCCTGCGTTATGGCCGGCATCCCGTCGGCCAGCGCGCCGGTCGCCATGGCGACCGTGGTGGCGAACCGGTTCTCACCGCTCCGCACGGCCACCGCCCGCCGGTGCCGACGGATCCGCAGCATGCAGACGGCGAACAGCAGCACCGCCACCGGCACGCTGAACCGGGCCAGTCCGACGCCCACCGGCTGCGGGTAGGTGTCGCCGCAGATCCGCACCGCGCCCGGGTCGTCGGCCGCGTGCTCCAGGCAGACGGCGTCCCCGACCTTGGCGCCCTCGGCCAGCGGCAGCGCGGTGGCGGTGTGGTGCTGGCTGAGGGCCTGGTAGCTGACGGTGCTGTAGGAGCCGCCGCCGGTCGGGAGCTGGGTCACGACGCCCTCGACCCGCACCGGGTGCGCTCCGATCCGGTCGGCCTGCTCGGCCTGACGCCACCCCAGCAGGCACATCCCGACGGCCAGCACGGCGCTGAGCACGGCGGTGACGTACCAGCCACGGCCCAACCGCGGGGAGCTCGGCGGGGGGACGATCGCGGATCGCATGGTTCCTGTCCTGGCGTGCGTTCGGGGCCCGGGACGGGGCCCCGCCACCCGTGGGCACGGGCGGGGTGTGGTGAGGGTACGGCGTGAGCTGAGCCGGATGCTATCCGCTGGCGGGCCCTCAGGTCACGGCGAAGGGAGAATCAGGCCGCCGAGGTGGCCGGACAGTTCGACTGCACACGAAGCAAGTCCCGTACGTCGCACGGGAGTACGGGGCACTGTGGGAAAAGTCGTGCGACTACCGACGAGTAGGCGGCGGAAGGGCCTACGGGGGCAATCCGGACGACCCGGAGCGGATCGGGCGGGGCCGCATCCGCGGACGGCGCTCAGCGCCGCCGGAACACCAGCCGGCCGCCCAGCACCGTGGCCCGGCAGCCACCGGCCAGCGGCCCGTCCGCCCCGGGGGCGAACACCGCGAAGTCCGCCCGGCCCCCGACGGCCAGCCGGCCGTGCACGGCGGCCGCGAGCGGCAGCACCGCCAGCGGATCCAGCACCCCCACGGCCCCCGCGTCCACCGGCCCCGACGCCGGCCCCGGCAGCGCGGTCAGTCCCGAACGGGCCACCGCCGTCCGCACCGAGACGCGCTCGAACGGCCCCGCCACCGCCGTCACCCCGAACCCGAGCATGCGCTGCAGCCCGCGCCGCGCGCTCGCCCCGCACCGCGTCCCGTCCGCCTCCCCCACCAGGCCGTCCGGCACCGGCTCCTCCCCGACCCCCTCGCGCGGGTCCGGGTGGTACGCCCGCTCCAGCAGCCGGTGCCCGTCCGGATTGCGCAGGCCCGGGGTGAGCAGCGCGTCGCCCCAGTCCCGGACCCGGGCCGCCGGGTGAGCCGCCGCCAGCTCCGCGTACGGGCCGACCGCCTCGATCAGCTCACCGCGCACCAGCACCGCCCCGTCGGCGTGGGACGGGGCGGTGGGGTCGGCCGGGTCGGGCAGCACGAGGGCGGCCCGGTGCAGGGTCAGCACGGCGGTGCGGGAGCCTCAGCGGTGGTCAGCGGTGATCAGCGGTTGTCGAGGATCTTCAGCTCGGGGTGCGCGGTGCCGCCCTCGATCGCGGTGGAGGCGATGTGCGAGGCGACCCGCGGGTCGACCGGGTCGTTGGCCGGGTCGTCCAGCACCCGCAGGTGCTGGTACGTGGTCGAGCGCTGCGCGGGGACGCGGTCGGCGGCCCGGATCAGGTGGATCAGCTCGGTGAGGTTGGAGCGGTGCTTGGCACCGGCCGCCGAGACCACGTTCTCCTCCAGCATGACGGAGCCGAGGTCGTCCGCGCCGTAGTGCAGCGACAGCTGGCCGGCCTCCTTGCCGGTGGTCAGCCAGGAGCCCTGGATGTGGGCGACGTTGTCGAGGAACAGGCGGGCGATGGAGATCATCCGCAGGTACTCGAAGACGGTCGCCTGGGTGGACCCCTTCAGGTGGTTGTTCTGCGGCTGGTAGGTGTAGGGGATGAAGGCGCGGAAGCCGCCGGTGCGGTCCTGCACGTCGCGGATCATCCGCAGGTGCTCGATCCGCTCGGCGTTGGTCTCGCCGGTCCCCATCAGCATGGTGGAGGTGGACTCCACGCCCAGGTTGTGGGCGGCCTCCATGATCTCCAGCCAGCGCTCGCCGGACTCCTTGAGCGGCGCGATCGCCTTGCGCGGGCGCTCCGGCAGCAGCTCGGCGCCGGCGCCGGCGAAGGAGTCCAGGCCCGCCTTGTGGATCCGGCTGATCGCCTCTTCGATCGAGACGCCCGAGATCCGCGCCATGTGGTCGACCTCGGAGGCGCCCAGCGAGTGGATCACCAGCTGCGGGAACTCCGCCTTGATCGCCGAGAAGGCGCGCTCGTAGTACTCGACGCCGTAGTCCGGGTGGTGACCGCCCTGGAACATGATCTGGGTGCCGCCCAGCTCGACGGTCTCCGCGCAGCGGCGCAGGATCTCCTCAAGGTCGCGGGACCAGCCCTTGTCGCTCTTCGGCGGCACGTAGAAGGCGCAGAACTTGCACGCCGTCACGCAGACGTTGGTGTAGTTGATGTTGCGCTCGATGATGTACGTCGCGATGTGCTCGGTGCCGGCGTAGCGGCGGCGGCGCACGGCGTCGGCCGCCGAGCCGAGCGCGTGGAGCGGCGCCGAGCGGTAGAGCTCCAGCGCCTCCTCCGGGCTGATCCGGCCGCCGCCGGCGGCCCGGTCGAGGACGGCCTGCAGGTCGGTGCTGGGCGCATCGAGGGTGGTCGCTGCGAGCTCGGACACCTGACGGCCTTCTCTCTCTCGGGTGCTTCGGGTGCTGCGGGCACCTCGTGTGCTGCGGCGTGCCGCGGCACCGGGTCGCATCCGGATCAGCCTACGCCAGCGCCCTCGGGCCCCCGCGTCAGCCCGTCCGCCGCATGGTCCCGGACGGGTTCCCGGCGCTGGGGTCGGCGGAGGTGAAGCGGACGGTGCCGTCCTTCTGCAGGGTGAGCGTCTCGGCGTAGGAGCCGCCGGTGCACGCGCCGGGCAGCGAGGAGCGGACCAGCCGGGAGGTGAAGACCAGCTTCTCCGGCTCGGCCGAGGTGAGCGTCCAGGCGCCCTCGCAGGTGATCGAGAGCAGTCCGGTCAGCTCGTTGCGGCTGGTGATGGCGTCCTGCCCGATCGCGGCGCGGCCGACGACCAGGGTGGTGGTGCCGGCCGGCACGCCCTTCTGGGTGGTCATGTCCCCGCGCCAGGTACCGAGGAAGGCCTCGGGCACGGCGTTCGGCCCCGCGGCCGTCCCCTTCCCCGTCGGCGTGGCCGTCCCCGTGGCCGTGCCCGTCGCCGTCGGGGCCGTCGACGCCGACGCCGACGGTGACTCCGACGGGGACGGCGGCGGCTGGATGACCCCACCGCTCGCCGTCGTCGTGGGCCCGGGCCCCGGCTCGTCCGTCCCCCAGACCCGGTACGCGCCGTACCCGCCACCGGCGAGTGCCAGCACCACCGCGCCCACCGCCAGCGCGGCCACGCCCCGCCGCCGCGAACCGTCCGCAGCCACCGGCGCCGCCCCGGACGCCGTCCCGGGCCCGCCCGGAACGCCGCCCGTGCCCCCGTTCGCGTCGACCGGCGGCGGACCGAACCCCGGCACGAAGGTGGGCGTCCGCTCCGCCTCCCCCGCACCCCCGGCACCTACCGGCCCGTCTCCGGAGGCGTCCTCCCCCTCCAGGTCCAGCAGTTGCACCGCACTGCGTCCCACCGCCGCCGCCAGCGCCGGCGGCAGCCAGCCGCCCTGCCCCAGCCGCCGGACGGCCGAGCCGTCCGGGTCCAGTCGTTCCCGCAGCCCGCGCGGCGTCGGCCGGGCCGCCGGGTCCTTGGCCAGGCAGTCGAGCACGATCGAGCGCAACGGCCCCGGGGCCAGCCCGGTGAGGTCAGGCTCCTCGTGCACCACCCGGTAGAGCAGGACAGCCGCGCTCACCCCCTCCCCGAACGGGTGAACGCCGGTGGCCGCGTACGCGAGCACCGCACCGAGCGAGAAGACGTCACCGGGCGGGCCGGCCGGCCGACCATTGGCCTGCTCGGGCGACATGAAGCCGGGCGAGCCGACCACGAACCCGGACTGGGTGAGCCCGGTGGCCGCGTCGAGGGCGCGGGCGATGCCGAAGTCGATCAGCCGCGGGCCGTCCAGGGTGAGCAGTACGTTGGAGGGTTTGACGTCGCGGTGCACCAGGCCGAGCCCGTGCACGTGCTCCAACGCCTCGGCCAGGCCCGCGCCCAGCGTGCGCACGGCGGGTTCGCTCAGCGGTCCGTACTCGCGGACGGCGCCGGCCAGCGCGGGGCCGGCGACGTAGCCGGTGGCCACCCAGGGGTGGGCGCCCTCGGTGTCGGCGTCCAGGACGGGGGCCGTCCAGGCCCCGCCGACCCGGCGGGCGGCGGCCACCTCCTGCCGGAACCGGGCCCGGAACTCGGTGTCCTCGGCGAGTTCGCCGCGGACCACCTTGACCGCCACGGTGCGGCCGCCCGCCGTCCGGCCGAGGTAGACCCGGCCCATCCCGCCCGCGCCGAGCCGCCGCAGCAGCCGGTACGCGCCCACCTGGCGCGGGTCGTCCGATCCCAGTGCCTGCATCCCCCGCACGCTCCCGTCACCCGCCCGGCCCGCCGGCGGGGCCTTCTCGCGTGCAGACGCTATCGGGCGACGGGGTGGTGACGCGCCACGACCACGCCTCCTCCCGAGCACCCGGCCTCCCGGGGAGCCGCTCGGGCCACCCCCGCGACACCCCCAGGGCTGCTCAGACCACCACCGGCGCCGGCTCCAGCAGCCGGACGGTCACATCGGCTGCGAACCCGCTGTCGTGCGCGACCCGCCGGGCGAACTCGGCCACCCCGGCCAGCTGCCGCTCGCCGAGCGAGAAGTCCAGTGCCTCGCTGAAGTACCGTTCCAGCACCGTCGCGTCGAAGGGCTCCCAGCGGGCCGTGTGCGCCGCCACCTCGCGGGCCTCGACCAGCGAGAGGTCCCGGGACTCCAGGAAGGCGCGGTGGACGGCCGCGGTCAGCTCGGGGCTGCGCTCGACGAAGTCGCGGCGGGCGGCCCAGACCGCGAAGACGAACGGCAGCCCGGTCCACTCCTTCCACATCTCGCCCAGGTCGTGCACGGTCAGGCCGTGCTCGGCGGCCTGACCCAGGTAGGCGCGCAGCGCCGGGTCCCCGATCAGCACGGCCGCTTCGGCGTCGGCGAGCATCGCCTCCAGGTCGGGCGGGCAGCTGAAGTACTCCGGCCGCACCCCCTCGCGCTCCTCCAGCAGCAGCCGGGCGAGCCGTACGGAGGTACGGCTGGTGGAGCCGAGCGCGACCCGCCGGCCGTCCAGCTCGGCGAGCGGCACCTTGCTGACGATCACGCAGGACATCACCGGGCCGTCGCTGCCCACGGCGATGTCCGGGAGCACGAGCAGTTCGTCCGCGTGCCGCAGGTACTCCACGCAGGTGATCGGACCGATGTCCAGCGAACCGCCGACCAGCTGATCGCTGAGCTTCTCCGGAGTGTCCTTGGTGAGATCCAGATCGAGCAGATTGCCTGTCCTCGCCAGGCCCCAGTAGAGGGGTACGCAGTTCAGGAACTGAATATGCCCCACGCGGGGCCGGACCGGGGTGTTCTCCCGGGACTCCCGCGTCTCCGCGTCCGGTCGTGCCACTGCGCCGCTCCCTTGCTGTTCGTGCCTCCCCGCAGGGTATGCCCGCTGGTCCGGGAGCCCCGCACCACCCTTCCCCGACGCACCGTGCGGACCGCCACAACCGCCTTACGACACGCGCCGTCCGGCCCGCAAGTCACCCCTGGTCGTCACCGCAGCCGCATGCTAGCGTTGCCCTCAGTTGCAGTTTGATTCCCCTTGCAGTACTTGAAGCCTGCGGAGCATGTAACCGCAGGCTTTTTGTAGTTTTTCAGCAATATCGAAAAACTCCGGACCCGTCCGGAGGCAGGGCGATCAGCGCAGCGGACCGGGAGCCACACGGTGTGGTCCCCGACACGTCCCTCGCAAGGAGAACGGCATGGCTCAGGGAACCGTCAAGTGGTTCAACGCTGAGAAGGGCTTCGGCTTCATCGCCCAGGATGGCGGCGGCCCCGACGTCTTCGTCCACTACTCCGCCATCAACGCGAGCGGTTTCCGCTCGCTGGAGGAGAACCAGGCGGTCAGCTTCGACGTCACCCAGGGCCCGAAGGGCCCGCAGGCGGAGAACGTCACCCTTGTCTGAACCATCCTCGATGAGGATCTGATCGCTCGGGACCCCATCGGGTCCGCCGACGGCCTTCGGCCGTCACGGTGAGCACAGGAGCAGCAGTACCCAAGGGGGCCCGCCTGTCCGGTGGGCCCCCTGCCTTGTCCGGCCACCGCCGCCGCGACACGGCACGCGAACAGGCGAACACGCGAACGGCCCCCTCCCCGTTGCGGCGGGTTCTAACGATCCCCGCAACGGGGAGGGGGCCGTTCGCGTGTCCGGGGCCCTGCGGGGCGTCAGGCCGTCGCGGAGGCCTTGGCGCCGGACTGGGCCGGGACGGCGACCGCGGCCGGGGCCGCGTCGTAGAGGTCACCGGCGGGGTTGTTGTACGCGACCAGGTCGAGGGTCTTCTCCCGGGCCGCGACCACGATCGGCACCAGGGCCTGGCCGGCGACGTTGGTCGCGGTGCGGACCATGTCGAGGATCGGGTCGATGGCCAGCAGCAGGCCGACGCCCTCCAGCGGCAGACCCAGGGTGGAGAGGGTCAGCGTCAGCATGACGATCGCACCGGTCAGACCGGCGGTGGCGGCCGAGCCGATCACCGAGACGAAGGCGATCAGCAGGTAGTCCTTGATCCCGAGGTCGATGCCGTACACCTGGGCGACGAAGATCGCGGCCAGTGACGGGTAGATCGCGGCGCAACCGTCCATCTTGGTGGTGGCGCCGAACGGGACGGCGAAGGAGGCGTACTCGCCCGGGACGCCGAGGCGCTCGGTGACCCGGCGGGTGACCGGCAGGGTGCCGACCGAGGAGCGGGAGACGAAGGCCAGCTGGATGGCGGGCCAGGCGCCCTTGAAGAAGTTGACCGGGTTGAGGCCGGCGGCGAACTTCAGCAGCAGCGAGTAGACGCCGAACAGCACCAGCGCGCAGCCGAGGTAGACGTCGACGGTCAGGGTCGCGAAGGGCTCCAGCAGGTCCCAGCCGTACTTGGCCACGGACTTGCCGATCAGGCCGAGGGTGCCGAGCGGCGAGAGCCGGATGACCCACCACAGGGCGGTCTGGATCAGCTCCAGCACCGACTCGCTGAGCTTGAGGACCGGTTCGGCCTTCGCGCCGAGCTTGATGACGGCGGCGCCGGCCACGATCGCCAGGAAGACGATCTGCAGGACCTCGACCTCGGTGAACGCGGTGACGATGTTGGTCGGGAAGATCCCGGTCAGGAAGTCGATCCAGCTGCCGGTGGACTTCGGCGCCTTGAGGCCCTCGGTCTTGAGGTTGGTGCCCTCGCCCGGGTTGGTCAGCAGGCCGAGGCCGAGGCCGATGGCCACGGCGATCAGCGAGGTGATCGCGAACCAGAGCAGGGTGCGGACGGCCAGCCGGGCGGCGTTGGCGACGTTCCGCAGGTTGGCGACGCTGACCAGGATCGCGGTGAAGACGAGCGGCGGGACGGCGAGCTTCAGCAGCTGGACGAAGATCCGGCCGATGGTCTCCAGGGTGGTGGCCAGCCAGGAGATGTCGGCCGCGCGGGCCAGGTACCCGAGGGCGACGCCGAGCACGAGGCCGGCGACGATCTGGGCCCAGAACGGGGTCCTACGGATTCGGGCGAGCACGGACGGCGACGAAGTCGCCTCGGGCGCTGTGGACATGACGGTGCGGCTCCGGGGGAGGCGTTGCTGACGGTGAGGCGGGGGCGAGGACGGCGGCACGGCGCACGGGCCGGACGGGAAGGAAACCGGCCCCGATCAGGGGCGTGCCGCCTGAATACAGCTCATGGCGCGACAACCGCGCGGACCGTCCACAGCACCGGACAGACGCCCGCGGGCGGCACCGGGCTGCGAGCCCAGGCCGTGCGCCGAACGTGCGTCTGAGGTGGTCATGGCCGACACGTTAGCAGTAAAGGTTTGAGATGTTCAAAGTAGTTGTTTGAGTTCCGGCCATCGAGGACCCGGGGGCCGGATCGACGGTCCGATTGACCGGTCAGCAGTTATACGTATAACTTGGGTCCATCCCCCGCCCGCCCCCTGCCCTGACCGGAGAATCCCGCCCATGGGCTACCTCGCCCTGCTCCGCGCCCCGCACGTCGGCCGTCTGCTCTTCGGCACCCTGCTCGGCCGCCTCCCGGCCGGTATGACCGCCCTGGTGATCGCCCTCGCGCTGCGCGACGCCGGCACGCCGTACAGCCGGATCGGGCTGGCCACCGCCGCGTACGCGATCGCGGCGGCCGTCGGCGGACCGGTGCTCGGCCGGATCGTGGACCGCACCGGGCAGCCGCGCGTGCTGCTCGTCTCCGCGGTGATCGCCGGCGGCGGATACGCCCTGCTCGCGCTGGCACCCGGCTCCGCGGTCGCCGCCCCGATCGGCGCCGCGATCGCCGGACTGGCGATGCCCCCGCTCGAACCCTGCCTGCGCTCGCTCTGGCCGGACGTCGTCGAGGAGGAGCAGCTCGACACCGCCTACGCCTTCGACTCCGCCTCCCAGCAGATCCTCTACGTCGCCGGCCCGCTCGCGGTGGCCGCCATCGCGGGCACGGCCGGACCGGTCACCGCGCTCTGGGTGGCGGCCGGCCTGGGCCTGGCCGGGGCGCTCGTGGTCGCCACCACCGCACCGGCCCGGTCCTGGCAGGCGCCGCCGCGCGCGCACTCGGCCGGCCTGCTCGGACCGCTCCGCTCCCCCGGCCTGGTCCTGCTGCTGATCGGCCTGGCCGGTGCCGGCTGGGCGGTCGGCTCGCAGAACGTGCTGTTCATCGCGTACGCCGAGGCCCACCGGGGCGGCGGTCTGCCCGGCGGCGCCGGCACCCTGCTCGCCCTGGCCGCGCTCGGCGGCCTGCTCGGCGCGCTCGCCTACGGCGCGGTGCAGTGGCGGAGCTCGACGGCCACCCGCACCTGGCTGATGGCGCTCGGCATGGCCGTCAGCTATCTGCCGCTGCTGCTGATCCCCGGACCGGCCGCGACGGCCGCCTTCGCCTTCCTCTCCGGGATCGCCCTGGCGCCGCTGCTGGCGGCGGCCTTCGTACTGGTCGCCGAGCTGGCTCCGGCGGGCACCGTCACCGAGGCCTTCGCCTGGCTGGTCACGCTCTTCGCGACCGGCAACTCGCTGGGCTACGCGGTCTCCGGCCACCTCGCCGAGGGGTCGCTGCGCTCGGTGGCGCTCTGCGCGGCGGGCGGGATCGGCCTGGGCGCGCTGCTGCTGTTCGGCGCCCGCCGCTGGTTCCGCCCGGCCCCCGACGCGCCGGCTGTCGACGCACCGGCCGACGACGCACCGGCCGACGCGGACCCGCTGCCCGCCGAGGCGGTGCCGATGCCGGTGGGCTGACACCCGCCGCGTCCCCTCTACGTGGCTGCGCCTGTCGGACCGGGTGGTCTGGCTGACGGGCGCAGCCACTTCGTCGTACGCGCAGCCGTTCGCCGGCGGGTCAGCGCCCCCGGGGGACGGGGGCGGTGGAGGAGCGCAGCACCAACGCGGTGGCGAGCGGCGGCACCGGTGCGACCGCCTCGCCCCGGAGCAGTCCGGCGAGCGCCGCCACCCCGGCCCGGCCCAGCTCCTCGCCGGGCAGGTCGACCGTGGTGAGCGGCGGGGTGAGCAGCGCGGCCACCGGGACGTTGTCGATGCCGACCACCGAGAGGTCGGCGGGCACCCGCAACCCGCGTTCGGCGGCGGCCTGGTAGACACCGGAGGCGACCACGTCGTCGTCGCAGACCACCGCGTACGGCGGGTCCGGGTGCTCCAGCAGCCGGTGGGCGACCTCACGCGCGGCCGACTGGCCCTCGTTCAGGCTGACCCCGAGTTCGACCACGTCCAGGCCGAGCGCCCGGACCGTCTCCTCGAAGGCGGCCTGCCGGACCCGGAAGGTGTACGCGGCGTGGGTGGAGCGGAGCCGGGCGATCCGGCGGTGGCCGAGGGACGCGAGGTGCTCGACGGCGGCGCGCATGCCGCCGGCCACGTCCAACTCGACGGTCGGACGGGCCCGGTCGGTGCCCGGGTCGGCGTCCAGGAAGACGACCGGGGTGTCGGCGGGCAGCTCGCCGAGCTGGCTGTCGTCCGGGGAGCAGATCAGCAGGCCGTCGAAGCGGCTGGTGGTGGCGGCCTCGGCGAGCGTCGCACTCCCCCAGCCGGAGCTGACCACGACGGCCAGACCGTGCTTGCCGGCCTCCTCGTGGACGCCCTCCAGGACCCGGCCGAAGAACGGGCCGAGGATGTTCGGCACCGCGAGCAGGATCATCCCGCTGCGGCCCAGCCGCAGTTGACGGCCGGCGGCCTGCGGCCGGTAGCCGAGGCTCCGGGCGGCCTCGCGGACCCGTTCGCGGGTGGCGTCGGAGACCCGGCGGCCGGCCTCGGAGCCGGAGAACACCAGCGAGACGGTGGCCTGGGAGACCCCGGCGAGACGGGCGACGTCCCGGCCGGTGGGGCGGCGGACCGGGGCCGGCCAGGTCCCGGCGACCGGCTCACGGCGGCCCTGCGGCACAGCACGCTCCGACGCGGCATCCTCCGGCACGGCGGCGTCCTCCGGCACGGTGGCGCGGGTCAGTTCTGCGGGGCCGCGGCGGTGGGGCCGGCGGCGGGCTTGGCGGCCGCGGCTCGGACGGCGTCGTCCACGGCGTCCTCCTCGGCGGCCTGCTCGGCGAAGCGGGAGGCCGTCCGGGTCCGGATGCCGTCCACCCGGCCGGAGATCTCGGCCGACATCTCGTCACGCTGCCGGCTGAGCAGCACATAGCTGAGCGGCGCCGAGGCGACGGCGGCCAGCAGGAAGAGGAAGATCACCCCGGCCTCCCCGGAGACCGGAATCACCTGGAAGTGTCCGAGGATCAGCGCGACCAGCAGGCAGCCGAGGAACACGGAGACCCGCATCGAGGTGTAGCGGAGTGTGGCGTGCGACTTCTTGCTCACCTTGCTGCTCACCGGGGGGACACATCCTTCACTGCGCTGGGACCGGGCCGGGCCTCCAGTGAAGCATGCCTGACGGCCCCGGCGGGGAACGGGTCCCGCCGGGTACCGCCCCCGCACCGGCGTGATCAGCGCAGGTCGCGCCACATGATCACGTCGTCGCGGTCGTCGCCCGGCGTGACCCGGATGGTGCCGGGCACCCGGCCGACCTCGACGTAGCCGCTGCGGAGATAGAAGGACTCCAGGCCGAGCCCGCCCCGCACCTGGAGCTTCAGCCCGTCCAGGCCCCACTCCCGGGCGATCCGCTCGGCCTCGGCCAGCAGCGCCGCGCCGTGGCCGCGCCCCTGGAGGTCGGGGTGGACCATGACCTTGGAGAGCAGCCGCCAGTGGTCCATCGGCCCGAACCGCATCGATTCGAAGAGCAGCAGCGCGGCCAGTCGGCCGGTCCCGGCCTCCCGGGCGATCAGCAGCCGGTCCGGTCCGGCCGGGGCGAGTCCGGCGAGCTGCTTCTCCCCGGCCGCCCGGACCTCCTCCTCGGTCACCTGCCGGACGAAGCCGATGGCGCCGCCGGCGTTGCTGGCGGCCGTCCACAGGCTGGTGATCTCGGCGCGCAGGCCGGGGTCGAGTGCGGGGTCGAGGGTGAAGATCAGTGCCATGGGCCCGGAGCCTAGTCACCCCTTACGACAATCCTCCGCCCCCTTCTCCCCTCGCCCTTTTCCCCTCACCACAGGGCGTGGACCGCCTCACGCCACCGCCGGAACCGCGCGCTCCGGCCGCACCGTCGCCCGCAGCGCGAGGCAGAGCAGCACCGCGACGGCGCAGAGCGCGCCCGCCACGTACCAGGCGAGGTCGTAGTCGCCGAGCGCGTCCCGGGCGAAGCCGGCCAGACCGGCCACCGCGGCGGCCCCGATCTGGTGGCAGGCCAGCACCCAGCCGAAGACGATCGGCGCGTCCTCCCCGAAGTGCCGGCGGCAGAGCGCGACGGTCGGCGGCACGGTGGCCACCCAGTCGAGCCCGTAGAAGATCACGAACGCCAGGATCGGCGGCTCCAGCGAGCCCGCGAACAGTTCCGGCAGCACCAGCAGCGAGATCCCGCGCAACCCGTAGTAGACGACCAGCAGCCGCCCGGCGTCGAAGCGGTCGGTGAACCAGCCGCTCGCGACGGTGCCGATCACGTCGAACACGCCGATCAGCGCGAGCAGGCTCGCCGCCGTGGTGACCGGCAGGCCGTGGTCGTGGGCGGCCGGGATGAAGTGGGTGCCGACCAGCCCGGCGGTGGTCGCCCCGCAGATCGCGAAGGACCCGGCCAGCAGCCAGAACGCCCGGCTGCGGGAGGCGTCCCGGAGCACCCGCAGCGAACGGGCCAGCGCCCGCCCGTCGGCCGCCGGGGCGGGCGGGGCCTCGGTCGCGCCGTAGGGGAACAGGCCGAGGTCGGCGGGCCGTTCGCGCATCAGCAGCAGCACCGGGACGGCCACCGCGCTGGCCGCCAGCGAGACCACCACGACCGCGGAGCGCCAGCCGTGCTGCTCGACCAGCCAGGCGCCGAGCGGCAGGAAGACCAGGTTGCCCGCCGCCCCGGCGGCCGTCAGCACGCCGGTGACCAGGCCCTGCCGGGCCCGGAACCAGCGTCCGGTGATCGTGGTGGCGAACGCCCCGGCCATCGAGCCGCTGCCGAGGCCCACCAACACGCCCCAGCACAGCACCAGTTGCCAGGGCTGACGCATCAGCATGGTGAGGCCGGCGCCGACCGAGATGGTCAGCAGCGCGCAGACCACCACCAGGCGGACGCCGAACCGGTCCATCAGCGCCGCGGCGAACGGCGCGGTGAGGCCGTAGAGGGTGAGGTTGACCGAGGTGGCGCTGGATATCGTGCCCATCGACCAGCCGAACTCGGTGTGCAGCGCGTCCATCATCAGGCTGGGCGCGGAGCGGAATCCGGCTGAGCCGAGCAGCACCAGCAGGGAGACGCCGGCCACCACCCAGGCGTAGTGCACCCGGGGCGCGCGGGCGGGCGCGGGGAGCGCGTCGGCGGTTCCGGTGGCGGCCGAGGCTCCGGTGGGGCTCGCGGATCCGGCAGGACGCGCCGGTCCGGTGGGGTCGTTCGGTTCGTTCACGCGGCCGAGTCTCCCGAAGGGGCCGGAACGCGACGAGGGGCGGGGCTGCCAGCTTTCGTCGGAATCGGGCCAACGAGGGGCGGGAACCGGCCGACCGGAAGCCGCGGTTCGGCGAACAGGCCGGGTGGCCGGAAAGGATCGCCCGCGTCGGGCGGATCGGATGGCGGCGGGCCACGTGCGCCCCGAGCACGTCACGGCCGGCCGCCATCCAACCTCGGCGCACGGGCCCTGAACCCGTGCGAAGCCCTCCGCACTCGCCGAGGAACCGGTGCTCGACCGGCCCAGCCTGCGGCCCCCCTGCTGGCGTGATCCCCCTGGACAGCAGCACCGCGGCGGCGTTCGGGTGTCCCTCGGCGTCCCCTCGCGACGGAGAGCTGGACCCAAGCGTGATCAGTCGGATACGTCACGTCAATGGGTTGTCAGAAATTCGGAATGGTTGCGTCAACTTTCGGCCCGGTGATCACCGGGCCTGACAACGCCCCATGACAGCGCCCCACGACGGCGGCCAACGGGTCACCACTGGACGCCTACTGCGCGAGGGCCGCCCAGTCGACGGCGGCCAGCGGGTCCACCGGCCGGGCGTCCGGGCTGATCTCGCACCAGACCCGCTTGCCCGAGCCGTCCGGGTACCAGCCCCAGCGGTCGCAGAGCAGCTCGACCAGCTCCAGTCCGCGTCCGTTGGTGGCGTCGACGTCCGCGCCCGCGCGCCGGGGGGCGGGGGCGATCCGGCTGGCGTCGGCGACCTCGACCCGCAGCGGACCGGCCGTCACCGCCGCGCACACCCCGCCGGAACCGTCCGAGGACCCGGACGCGGCACCGGCCGAGGACCCGGACCCGGTTGGTGAACCGCCCTGAGCCGCGCCCGGGAAGTCGCCGAGCGGGAAGCAGAGCCGCAGCACGGCCGGACACCCGGTGTGCACCACGGCGTTGGTGACCAGTTCGGAGACCACCAGCACCACCGTCTCGGCGATCGGCGCGTCCGGGTCCACCCCGTGGTTGAGCAGCCGGGAGCGGACCCACCGGCGGGCCCGGCCGACCTCGGCGGGGTCCGCCTGCACCGCCAGCTGCACCTGAAGAACCTGCACCGCTCCACCACCCGCACTCGCAGTTCGGCACCGTCTCGACCGCGCCCTGGTCGCCCGGTCGGCCCCGGCACCCACCGGGCCGCCGTCCGCCGGGCCGTCGTTCGCCGGATCTCCGCACGTCACGCCAGGTACGGCGCGCCCGTGCCACCTCGTCCGTCGCGCACCGGCCGCGACACGAATACGCCTCAGGATGGGTCGGCGGGCCGACCGCAGCAAGCGCTTCGGGCATATTCCAGCGATCGGGGGACGGGGCAGGGCATACTGTCCCGCTCACTCTGGCGAGCCTCGGACCGGCGATCGTCCGGCCCGGCCCGACCGGCCCCGGACGCCGAGGCGAACCTACCGCCGTCCGCCCCTCGCGCCGCGCCCGCCACTCGCGAACCACCCGTGCGACATATGTCCAACCACCTTCGAACAGCGCAACCGCGGGATCGGCGGCAGATCCCACGATCGGACGATCCGAAGCACCGGCCTCCGTTCTTCCGCGAATCGCTCCGCCGCCCGAACGCCCGGGATAGCGTGGGACGCGTCAGCGGTCGGTCCGGCAGAAGGGGTGGTGACCGGTGGCCAGCACCGACGGCGCCCCGCGCCGGGACGAGCAGCTGCAACGGCGCCTGGCCCGCGGCGAGGAGACCGCCCTCGGCGAGCTGTACGACCAACTCGCCCCGATGGTGCACGGGTTGGCGGGCCGAATACTGGCCGACCAGACCGCCGCGACGCAGCTGACCCGGGAGATCTTCGCCCACGTCTGGGAGCACCCCGAATCCTTCGACCCGTCCTGCGGCTCGCTCCGCTCCTGGCTCGGCGCGCTGACCCACCGCCACGCGGTGGACCGCCTGCGGGCCCGCCGGGCCGAGGAGACGGGCTTCGCCGGCCCCGACGAGGAGGACGAGATCCGCACGGTGGCCACCGCCGCCCGGGTCCAGTACGTGGTCGCCGCGCTGCCGCAACCCCTCCGTGAGACCATCGCGGAGTCCTACTACGACGGCCGCACCTACCGGGAGACGGCCCGTCGGCTCGGGATCAGCGAGCAGGCCGCCAAACAGCGGATGCGGCTGGGCCTGGCCCTGCTGTCCACCGAGTTGGAGCAGGAACGCGAGCGGCAGCGAGGCCCCGTCCCGACGGCCGACGAGCCGTGGGGCTGGCATCGTACGGCTGGCGCCGGGAGCACGGACGGGCCGCGGGTGGAGGAGGACGGGCAACGGACGGAGGGCGGAGGGACGTGACGATCACCGACGAGCGGCACGAGGCGCTGCGCTCGCTGCTCGGCGCCTGGGCCCTCGGCGCCGTCCCGTCCACCGAGGCCGCCGACCTCGAACTCCACCTGGCCGGCTGCCCGCAGTGCGCCGAGGAGGCCGGCCGACTCCGCGAGGCGGCCGGCTGGCTCTCCGTCGAGGAACCGCTGGACCAGCCCGGCGCACTGCGCCAACAGGTGCTCGACTGGTGCCTGACCCGCCGCCCGGCGGACCTGCCGGTGCCCGCCTGGGGCATGCCGTACACCGCCGAGACCGCCAAACTCGACGCCCTGCTGCGCGACCTCGGCCCCGAGGAGTGGCAGGAGGTGGCCGAACTCCCCTGGCACGGCGGCACCGAGTACCTCCGCCCGGCCGAGGTGCTCTGCCACCTCGCCGCCGTGGACGGCTACCTGGCCGTCGCCCTCGGTCTGCCCGACCCGGTCCCGGGCGGCCCGGTCCCCGACGGCGGACCGCGGGCCGCGCGCCGGGTCCCGCCGCAGGAGGCCCTCGGCCCGAAGGTTCCCCGGGTGCCGCCGCAGACCGGCCCGCCCGGGACCGGCCCGCGCTGGGCCCGGATCGCCGAACGCACCGCCCGGCTCACCGCCGAGCAGGCCGGCCAGCCGCCGCAGCGGGTCCGCGCCCGGTGGCGCCGGCACTGCCACGAACTGGTCCGCTCGGCCGCGCTCGTCCCGCAGGGCAACACCCCGGTGGACTTCGGCTTCGCGACCGTCCCGCTCCGGGACGCCTTCGTCGACCGGGCCTTCGAGTGCTACGTGCACGGCGAGGACGTCGCCCGCGCGGTCGCCTACCCGTACGACCCGCCGACCCCTCAGCACCTGCGGCAGATGATCGACCTGGCGGTGCGGATGCTGCCGCTCGCCCTGGCCCGGCTGCTCGCCGAGCACCCCGCGCCGGCCGGCGCGGCGTTCGGCCCCGCCGACGGGCGGGCGGACCGCTCCGGGCCGGGCGACGGGCGGCGGAGCGGCCGGCGGATCCGGCTGGTGATCGACGGTCCGGCGGCCGGCGAGTGGCTGATACCGCTGGACGGCCCGGACGCCGGTCCGCCCGGCGGCGAGCCGGTGGCCACGATGGTGCTGGACGGGCTGGAGTTCTGCCAGCTGGCCGCCGCGCACCGCGACCCGGACCGGCTGCCGGTCGGCGAGCACGGCGACCGGGCCGCGATCCGCGAGGTGCTGCGCGCGACGCCGCTGCTGTCCCGCCCTTAGGGCGCCCCGACCTCAGCCGCTCAGGCGAAGACCACGGTCCGGGTGCCGTTCAGCAGCACCCGGTGCTCGCTGTGCCACTTCACCGCGCGGGCCAGCGCCTGGCACTCGACGTCCCGGCCGAGCGCGACCAGCTGGTCCGGGGTGGTGTCGTGGGTCACCCGGGCCACCTCCTGCTCGATGATCGGGCCCTCGTCGAGGTCGGCGGTGACGTAGTGCGCGGTGGCGCCGATCAGTTTCACGCCCCGGACGTGCGCCTGGTGGTACGGCTTGGCGCCCTTGAAGCTCGGCAGGAAGGAGTGGTGGATGTTGATCACCTTGCCGGAGAGCGCCGTGCAGAGGTGGTCCGACAGCACCTGCATGTAGCGGGCCAGCACGACCAGCTCGACGTTCTCCTTGGCGACCAGGTCCAGCAGCTGCTGCTCGGCCTCGGCCTTGGTCTCCCGGGTGACCGGGATGTGGTGGAACGGGATGCCGTAGCCCTCGGTGAGGTCGCGGAAGTCGGTGTGGTTGGAGACCACCGCGGCGATCTCCACCGGCAGCGCGCCGATCCGGGTGCGGAACAGCAGGTCGTTCAGGCAGTGGCCGAACTTGCTGACCATGAGGACGATCCGCAGCTTCTCCTCGCTCGGGTGGATCTGCCAGTCCATCCCGAACGAGGCCCCGATCGCGGCGAAGCTGGCCCGCAGCTTGTCGACGGTCACCGGCTCGACCGCGGAGAAGTGCACCCGCATGAAGAACAGCCCGCTGTCCCCGTCACCGAACTGCTGGCTGTCGATGATGTTGCACCCGGTCATGAAGAGGTAGCTGGAGACCGCGTGGACGATGCCCTGCTTGTCGGGGCAGGACAGCGTGAGGACGTACTGGGCGCTGGCCGGCTGCTGTTCCACGGTGGGGGTATCCCGTCCTGAGCTCGTGCTGGTGTGAATGCTCCAGCGTGTCACACTCCGGGACGCCCCCCGCCGGGCTGCCCGAAGTGCGGGACGGGCCGGTCCGCACCGGGCGCCGGACGTCCGGACACCCGGTCACCGGGCCGGTCAGACCTGGGTCAGGATCCGCAGGATGTCCAGCGAGCGCGGCGGGGCGTCCGGGTCATCGCCGTCGTTGGCCGCGAGCAGGACGTGCGCCTCGCGGGCCGCCCGGACCGCCTCCGGCCAGCCGGGGTGCTCCAGGTAGACGGCGGCCGGAGCGTCCGCACCGACCTCGTGCAGGATCTGCACGACCCGCAGCACCGCGACGTCCACCAGCGTGGCCTCGGCGGAGTCCCGGAAGATCGTGCCGACGTACTTCTCGGCGGACCAGCGGTCCAGCCAGGTGTCCTCGACCAGGCGGTAGACGGCGTCGGTCACGTCGCCGTACCCGGCGCGGCCGGCCAGCCAGGCCTCCCGCTGGAATCCGGGGTCGGAGAGCATGTGCAGCGCCGAGCGGAGGCGGGCCCGCCAGCGCCACCAGGGCAGGTCGTTGAGCGGCATGCCGCCCATCGTGCTGGAGCGGTGCCCCGGACGAGAAGGGTTTCGGGCAGACCGATACGAAGATTCTGTGCTCGCGGACATGGAGATGGATCGTACGTTCCCCCACCGTTCGTGCTCCACTCCGGATCTACACGCGTTCCCCCCTGGAGTTCCGCACCCGTTTGTCGGTTGTTGGTTTTACGGCCCTCTCGGCTTGCGGCGCCGGGGATTGGCTGGATCCGGTGGCGCAGCCGAGCGCCCAGGGAGGGAAGGATCCATGACCAGCCGAAGAGGCTCGTCCCAGGCCGTGCACCCGATCGCGGGACGGCGCCGCCGGCGCCCGATCGCCGCCGCCGCGACCGCGGCGGCCCTGCTCCCCACCCTCTTCTCGGCCTCCGCGTGCGGCGGACCGGCCGGTGCCGCCACCGGCAGCGGCGAGCTCACCGTCATGACCTGGGCACCGTCCGGCACCGGCTCGACCGACCGCCCCGGCATGACGGCCCTGGCCGAGGCCATCGGCCGGGACATCAACGCCAAGGGCGGCCTCAACGGCCGCCCGCTGCGGGTGATCACCTGCAACGAGCACAACACCTCCGACGGTGCCAGGGCCTGCGCGCAGCAGGCGGTGGACGCCAAGGCGGTCGCGGTGCTCGGCTCCTACAGCCAGTACGGCGACGACTTCATGCCCGCCCTGGAGCGCGCCGGCATCCCGCTGATCGGCGGCTACGGTCTGTCCCAGCCGGAGTTCAGCAGCCCGCTGTCCTACCCGGTGGGCGGCGGCATGCCCGCCCTGATCGGCGGCAGCGGCCGTCAGCTGGTGGAGGCCGGCTGCAAGGCCGTCTCGGTGATCCGCCCGGACACCCCGGCCGGCGACAACCTGCTCGGCTACCTGGGCAACGCGCTCAAGCCGGCCGGGATCAAGCTGCTGGACGTCAAGGCGCCGGAGAAGTCCAGCGACTACAGCCCGGTGGTCCGCAAGGCGATCGGCGCCGACCAGGCGGGCAACTGCGTCACCAGCGCGCTGGGCGCCGAGCCGACCGGCAACCTGCTCGACGCCTTCCGCCGGACCGGTGCGAAAAATACCCGGATCGCCTCGGTGATCGGCAGCGTGCAGCAGTCGGTGGTCGACTCCACCGGCGGCGACAGCGGCCCGCTCGCCGGCGCCTTCGTGACCGGCTGGTACCCGCCGGAGTCCGCCAGGATCTGGGACTCGCTGCGGGCCGTGATCCGCGCCGACAGCACGGGCCGGCCCATCGACGCCGCCGACCCCGGGGTGCAGACCACCTGGGTCGCCTACGAGGTGTTCCGGCAGATCTCCGAGCGGCTGACCGCCGCCGGGCGGGCGGTCACCAGCAAGACCGTGACCACCCTGCTGGACGGTGGGGAGCAGATCGACGTGGGGCTCACCCCGCCGTTGAACTGGGCCACCACCAACATGCTGCCGAGCACCGAGTCGCCGCGGCTGGTGAACACCTGGGTCACCTTCCAGGTGGTCAAGGCCGGGCAGCTCACGCTGCAGCGGCCCGGCTTCGTCGACGTGCGCTGGGTGCTCACCGGGGGCAAGCCGCCGGCCTGAGCCGCCGCGTCCGCCGGAGGTGTACCGCGAGGGCCCGACCGCACAGCGGCCGGGCCCTTCGTCGTTCAGGGGAACGCCCGGAGGCTCAGAGGTCGCCGTCGGTGCGGGTGGGCAGGGCGGTCTGGCCGGCGACGGTGTTCCAGAGCCCGGCCGCCTGCTTCTTGGCCGTGGTGGCGGTGCCGCTCGCCGCGACCGCGTTCTTGTAGTGCTGGTTGTCGTTCTTCTTCGGGTCGCAGCCGCCCTGCGCGTCCCCGGCCCAGGCCGCGTACTCGTCGTCCGCGGTCGCCGAGGCCGCCCACGCCGCGTTCAGCTGCTCGACCAGCTGCGGACCGCCGGGCAGCTTGTCCGTCTTCAGCCCGGACAGCTTGCTCTGCAGGTCCCGCCGCTGGCCCGCCGCGGCGGTCAGCGCCTGCTGCGACTCGGGCAGCTTCTCGCACTTCTGGACCGAGGCGACCGCGCCGATCACCGCCTGCCGGCTGTCGTTGGCGGTGCCGAGCAGGTCGGAGAGCGCCTGGGCCTGCGCCTTGACCTCCGGGTTGACGGTGGCGGTGGTCGGGGCGGCGCCCTGGGCGGTGGCGGCGGTCGTACCGCTGCCGGTGACCGCGGGGGCGGCCTTCTTCTCCGCGCCGGACTTCTCGTCGCCGCCGTTCACCACCACCGCGACCAGCACGGCCGCCGCCACGCAGCCCGCCACCACGCCACCGATGATCAGCTTGTTGTCGGAGCCCCGGCCGCCCCGGCCGCCGTCCCGCCAGGTCTGGACCTCGCCCGGGTGGTCCCCGCCGGCCGGCGGGTAGCCCTGGAAGCCCGGTGCGGGCCGGTCGCCGTAGCCCTGCTGCGCGGGCTGCCAGCCGCCCGCGGCCTGCGGGTCCGCGCCCGGGTACGGCGGCAGGTACTGGGTCGCCTGGGCCGGGTCGGCCGGGTGCCCGGGCTGCGGCGCGCCGCCCCACGCCGACGCTGCGCCGCCCGGCTGGGCCGGGATGGCCTGGGTCGGCAGCGCGCTGTCACCGAGGTAGTCCGGGTGCCCGGACGGCTGCCCGGCCTGCTGCCCGGGCGCCTGCCCCGGGTGCGGGCCGGCCGGCCCGCCCGGGTAGGGCGCGGCCTGCTGCCCGCCGTACGGCTGCCCCTGCGGCTGGCCGGGGTGCGCCCCCGGCTGCTGGACCGGCTGCTGGACCGGCTGCTGGCCCTGCTGCGGCGCCGGCTGCTGGCCCTGTGGCTGACCGGGCTCCGGGCGGAACAGGTCGTCCAGGTTGAAGTCACCGGAGTTGGGGTACGAGCGGCGCTGGCTCAACGCGATTCCTCACCTGTGCACGACCGCGCGCTGACGGCGGACCACATCTCGTCGGTTCTTGGGAGCATCACAGTTCCTTGGACGTCGCGCCCACGCTACCGGTTCACCGAACCGGCCGACCACGTGGGCGGTCCATCCCTCACCGTCCCCGCACGCTCCCCGCCGGGCCCCCGGTCAGGCGGCCTCCGCCTCCGCCCTGGCCTGGAACTCGCGGACCACCCGCTGCTCCCGGTACGGCTCCAGCCGGCGGCGGAACTCGTCCAGGTACTCCACGCCCCGGTTGGAGCGCAGGCCACTCAGCAGCCGGACCGCCTGGGCCCCCGTCTCGCAGGCCCGCTCGACGTCCCGCTGCTGGAGCTGCGCGGTCGCCAGCAGGACGAGGTCCACCGCGCGGCGCCGCACCCGGGTCGGCGGGTGCAGGTCGAGCGCCCGGCGGGCGTAGTGCTCGGCCGGGCCGGCCTGTTCGAGGTCCCGGTGGCAGTGGGCCAGCTCGTCGGCGAGGTAGGCGTCGTCGAAGTGGACGATCCAGTCCGGATCGTCCTCCGGGCGGCGCTTCTCCATCATCTCCAGCGCCCTGGCGGCCACCGCCTCGCAGGCCCTGGCGTCGCCGAGCAGCGCGTGACCGCGCGCCTCCGCCGCGTAGAACATCGCCATCGCGGTGGGGGTGGCCACCGTCCGGGCGCCCTCCTGGGCGGCCCGGGCGAGCTGGGCGATCTCCCGCGGGTTGCCCAGGGTCGCCGCCAGGTGGCTCATCGAGGCCGCCAGCACGTACCCGCCGTAGCCGCGGTCGTCGGCGGCCTGGGCGAGGCGCAGCGCCTGGATGTAGTACCGCTGGGCGAGGCCGGGCTGGCCGGTGTCCACCGCCATGTAGCCCGCCAGCTCGGTCAGCCGCGCGACGGCGGCGAAGAGCTGCCGCCCGGTCTCCTCGCGGTAGGAGCCGCCGAGCAGACCGGAGACCACGCTGTTGAGGTAGTGCACCACCACCGGGCGGACGTGCCCGCTGCCGAACCGGTGGTCCAGGTCGACCAGCATCGCGGTGGTCGCCTTCACCGCCGCGACGTCGGTCGGGCCGACCCGGGTGCCGCCGGTCCGGGCCACCACCGGATCCGGCGGGGTGATCAGCCAGTCCCGGCTGGGCTCGACCAGCGCGGAGGCCGCCACCGTCGCCCCGGTCAGGAAGTCCCGCCGGCCGACGTCACTGCGCCACAGTTCACAGACCTGTTCCAACGCGGCGCCCAGCGTCGGCGCGAACTGCAGCCCGATGCCGGAGCTGAGGTTCTTGCCGTCCGCCATGCCGATCTCCTCGACCGACACACTGCGCCCCAGCTTGCGGCCGAGCGCCTCGGCGATCACCGCCGGGGCCTGTCCGCGCGGTTGCTGGCCGCGGAGCCAGCGCGCGACGGAGGTCTTGTCGTACCGCAGATCCAGACCGTGCTCGGCACCGCAGAGGTTGACCCTGCGTGCCAGTCCGGCGTTCGAGCAGCTGGCCTCCTGGATCAGCTGCTGCAGGCGCTCGTTGGGCTGTCGTGCGACAAGTGGTCTCGCGGCCATTGGGCTTCGCCTCCCCACACCCTCCGGACGCGGCCGGCGGGCGACGCTTTCTGCTGATCTCTGTTGCCGAGTTGCCGACTGTCCGACCGTTCAAGGAAACTGACACCAGGTTAGCGATCAGCAACGCCAGCGGGATACCCACGGTGACGATCCCCACCCCCCACGCGCCCGGCAGAATGCTCCCGTGCGCCCCCACTGCGCCCACCCCGCCTCCCCCCGGCGCGCTCAAGCACGGTCCGCCTCACCGGTACGGGTGAATTGGCACCGCGTGGCGGACCGGCCCGCAGCCGACCGTAACCCGCCTCACGCACGGTAGTTGAGCAGCCCGTGGAAGACATCCCCGACTCCCCCGACCAGGGCTCCGACACCGGACTGCCCCCGCTGCTCATCGAAGCCGTCAGCTACGCCGAGACCCGTCACTGGGAGGTCGCCCCGGGCGCCTGGCTGATCGACGGCGACGGCCCCGCCCGCTGCTCCTGCGGCGAGCCGCGCTGCGCGCTGCCCGGTGCCCACCCGATCGACTCGGACTGGGCGCGCAAGGCGAGCGCCGGCCCGGGCGCGGTGCGGCGCTGGTGGACGGAGCGCCCGGAGGCGTCGATCCTGCTGCCGACCGGCCGGTCCTTCGACGTCCTGGACGTTCCGGAGGTGGCCGGCTGCCTGGCGCTGGCCCGGATGGAGCGGATGGGTCTGCAACTCGGACCGGTGGCGGTGGTCCCGACCGCGCAGGGCCGGTCCGGGCGGCGGCTGCACTTCCTGGTGCTGCCCGGGGTGGCGACCAAGCTCCCGGAGATGCTCCGCAAGCTGGGCTGGCCGCCCGGCCGGCTGGACCTGGTGGCCCGGGGCGAGGGCGACTGGACGGTGGCCCCGCCGTCCCGGGTCGGCCCGACCGGCTTCGCCCAGTGGGCCCGCTCACCCTCCGCGCTCAACCGCTGGCTGCCGGACGCCGCCGAGCTGATCAACCCGCTGGCCTACGCCTGCGGACGCGAGGCGCCGTCGGCCTCGGCGCAGCAGACCCAGCACGCGGCGCTGCGCTGACCGCACCCCCCGCCGCCGAACGGCCGAGCCTGCCGAGGACTGCCGCCCTGCGCCGATCGGGTGAGGGGTGTGCGCCGCGCGAGACCCCGCGCGCGAGTGACGGGCCTTGTCTCCCACCGGAGGCCGGGCCCGTCATACGCATGTGCGGATAAGGGTTCGGTGTACCCGCTGGTCAACGGCGAAAGCCCCTCGTACGAGTGACGACGCTCAAGGATTGCCATGATCGGCCGAGTGGCAGAAATCCCCATGTGAGGGGGTCGCCGGAAGGGGCGCTCGGACGGGGAAGCCGGGCGAGGCGGACGCGGGAGGGACGGAGGGGAACCGGAGGGGACGGGAGGGATGGGCGGGGTCGCGGTACCGGCCGGGTTCGGGGTGGCCGGTGGCGCGGAACGGGAGGGAACGGGGAGGCCGGAAGGGCCCGGTGCACGGGGAGCACCGGGCCCTTCCGGCCGTTCTCGCGCGCGCGGCGCGAGCCGTGTCTCAGGCCTGCGCGACGAAGACGTGCGCGGCGATCTCCTTGCCCAGCTCGGCCGTGTTCTCGCCGGTGCCCACCAGGACCCCGACGACCCCGACGTTCACCCGCACCGTGGAGCCCGGCCGGACCCCGGCCCGGCGCAGCGTGCGCATCAGGTCGCCGTCGGTCTGGATCGGCTCACCGATCCGGCGGACCACCACGTCGGCGCCCTCGTCGCCCGGCCGCACGGTGTCCAGCGGGACGAGCCCGGCGTCGAAGCCCTCGCCCTCGGCCCGGGCGTCGCCCAGCTCGTCCAGGCCCGGGATCGGGTTGCCGTACGGGGACTGGGTCGGGTGGCCGAGCATGGCGAGCACCTTGCGCTCGACCGTCTCGCTCATCACGTGCTCCCAGCGGCAGGCCTCCTCGTGCACCTGCTCCCACTCCAGGCCGATCACGTCGACCAGCAGGCACTCGGCGATGCGGTGCTTGCGCATCACCCGCACCGCGAGCCGGCGCCCCTCCTCGGTCAGCTCCAGGTGGCGGTCGCCCGCGACCCGGAGCAGCCCGTCGCGCTCCATCCGGCCGACCGTCTGGCTGACCGTGGGACCGCTCTGCTCCAGGCGCTCGGCGATCCGGGCGCGCATCGGGGTGATGCCCTCCTCCTCCAGCTCCAGGATGGTGCGAAGGTACATCTCAGTGGTGTCGATCAGCCCAGACATCGCCGCTGGCTCCGTTCCTCGGTGTCCTCACCGCCAATTCTGACCTACCGCACCGACAACCGGGCCCGCCCGAGGGCCCGGCGGGTGGGTTTTCGTCCCTGTTGACAGCGGCACCGGCCAAGCAGCACGGTGCTGGCCGTAGCTTTCTCCACCCGCGGTCCGGTCCGTCACGGCCGCCCCCACCCGGCCGGAGCGCGCACCGGCAGAGAGCGAAGGCAGCAGATGAGCGAGCTGGTCGGCCGGTATTTCGATGCCGCGATCGCCCACCTCCAGCGGGTCCGGACCGAGGAGGCGGAGAACATCGAGGCGGCCGCCGACCTGCTGGCCGACGCGATCGCCGAAGGGCGCAGAATCTTCACCTTCGGCGCCGGCCACTCCTCGCTGGCGGCCCAGGACGTGGTCTACCGGGCCGGCGGGCTGGTCCCGATCAACCTGCTGGAGGTCCCCGGGATGTCCGGGGTCACGGTGCGGCCGGCGCCGCTGGCGAGCGCCCTGGAGCGGGTCTCCGGACTGGCCACCACCACCCTGGACCTCACCCCCGCCACCAGCGGGGACGTGCTGTTCCTGATCTCGCTCTCCGGCCGCCAGATGATGCCCGTCGAGCTGGCCCAGCACGCCCGCGGGCGCGGGCTGAAGGTGATCGGGCTGACCTCGCTCGCCTACCCCGGCGAGGTCCCCTCGGCGCACCCCAGCGGCACCTACCTCAAGGACCACTGCGACGTCGTCCTGGACAACAAGATCGCGGTCGGCGACGGCGAGCTGACCCACCCCGGCGCCGAGACCACCTTCGGCCCGGTCTCCACCATCGTCACCAGCGCCCTGATGCAGGCCGTGGTCGCCTCCGCGGTGGACCGGCTGGCCGCCGCGGCGCTCGCCGGCGAGGGCGCCGCCCCGCCGCTCTTCCGCTCGGGCAACGTGCCCGGGGGCACCGAGTGGAACGCCAAGCAGATGGCCGACAACGCGGACCGGGTCTTCTACACCTTCTGATCGGCTGCACCTTCTGATCGGCGCCCGTCCGGACCGTTCCTCTGACCCGCACCGATGTGCTGGTCCGGACCGGACGGGCAGCCGTCGGTACCGGGAGGAGTACGCCACCCGGTCCGGGAACGTGGACGTCCGTGCCCGTCGGGCCGCCGCCCGAGGCGTACCGGCCCGTCCGCCGGGGCAGAACCGCCGGGGCGGTGGAGCTGCGAGCGGGGGGACGGGGATGGCGTCGGGCACGGGTGGGGCGGACCGGGTGGTGCGGGAGCGCGAGCTGCTGCCGGAGCTGTTCTGGGCGGCCGACTCGGCCTCCCAGCAGGGGCAGCACAGGGCCGTCCGGCTCTCCGCCGCCGAACTGCTGCTGCTGGTCGCCGCCGCCACGGCCGGCTCCGCCGACGGCCGGCCGTGGGCCTGGCTGGCCGCCGTCGCCTACCTCGGCGCGATCGGCCTCTCCGCGGTGATCAGCCGGCAGAACCCGCAGGGCCTCTGGTACGAGGGCCGGGCCGCCGCCGAGTCGGTGAAGACCCTCGCCTGGAAGTTCGCCGTCCGGGCCGACGCCGTCCAGCCGCCGCCCCGCCCGCTGCCGGACGCCGAGGGCCTCTACGGCCTCCAGCTCGGCCGGGTGCTGCACGCCTTCCGCGGCAGCCGCGCGATCGGCCCCGGCCTGGCCGGCCGGCCCGCCGAGAGCCAGGTCACCGCGGCGATGCGCGCCCTGCGCGAGCAGCCGCTGGCCGTCCGCCGGGACGTCTACCTGCGCGAACGCATCCAGGTGCAGCAGGACTGGTACCGGTCCAAGTCCCGCTATTGCGCCCGGGCCGGCTTCTGGACCGGGGTCGCGGGCGTGGTGCTGCCGCTGCTCGGCCTGGTGCTCGCGGTGCTGCGGGCGCTCGGGCTCTTCTCCTTCGACGCCCTCGGCGCCGTCTCCGCCGTGGCCGCCTCCGTCACCGCCTGGGCCCAGCTGCGCCAGTACCGGCCGCTGGCCGCCGCGTACGGCCTGGCCGCCGACGAACTGGCGCTGATCCGCGCCCAGTTGGCGAGCCTCGACGTCGGCTCGCCGGACGCCGAGGAGCTCTGGGCCCGCTTCTCCCGGGACGCCGAGGACGCCGTCTCCCGCGAGCACACCACCTGGCAGGCCCGCCGCGAGGTCAACGGCGCGGCCGACCGGGAGTACTGAGCGGGGTCCCGACGCCGTCCCGACGCGCTCCCGACGCCGTCTCGAACCGGCGGTAGTCGGGCAGGTCGAGGTGGGTCGCCTTCCGGCCCTCCTCGCTCATCCAGTCGAGGATGCGGGGGCGGTTCAGCGACCAGTCGCGCAGCCGCAGCCCGACGGCCCCGGGCGCCAGGAACCTGCCCGCGCGGTCGCCGCCCTTCTGGCAGCCCCGGGCGTACCCGCGCAGCAGGCCCTCGTAGCGGGCGAAGGCGGCGGTGTGGTCCCCGGCGGTGTGCTCCCCGGCGGCCGCGGCCAGTTCACCGGCGAGGACGTACGCGGCGACGATCGCGGTGCCGGTGCCCATCCCGCCGATGGTGGCCCCGCAGGCGGCGTCGCCGACGAGGGCGACGCGTCCGGTGGACCAGTTCGGGACGTCGGCCCGGCTGATGGAGTCGAAGTACAGGTCCTCGGCCTCGGCCAGGGAGGCCAGCAGCCGCGGCACCTCCCAGCCCGTCCCGGCGAAGGCCCCGGCGATGATCGCCTTCTGCCGCTCCTGGTCGTGGCGGTCGTACGTCAGCGCGGGCGAGGCGAAGACGAAGAAGGCCCCGGCCGTCTCCGGGTCCCGGTGGCTGGTGCCGACGGAGGCGAACCGCCCGGGCACGTTGAGGCCGACGGACCCCTCGCCCGGGCCGATGCCGAGGTAGTTGGGCAGCGACCACCCGGCGGCGTAGTGGCCGAGGTGGGTGACGTACCGCTCCTCCGGTCCGTGGGCGAGGCGGCGGACGTTGGAGTGCAGCCCGTCGGCCCCGACGACGAGGTCGAAGGTGCGGGCCTCGCCGCCGCGGAAGCGGACGTGGACACCGTCGGCGTCCTGGCGGAGCGCGGTGACGGACTCGCCGAAGCGGTAGTCGGTGAACGGGCGGCTGTGTTCGTACAGGACGCGGACGAGGTCGCCGCGCAGGACCTCGACGTCGCCGCCGGCGAACTCGGCGGGCAGGTGCAGCCTGGTCCGCCCGCTCTCGTCGACGAAGCGCATGGGGCTGCCGCCGGTGCGGATCCGGCGGAGGTCGTCGAGCACGCCCATGCGTTCCAGCACGGTCAGGTGGGTGGCGCCGCGGAAGTCGACGGCCTGGCCGCCGCCGCGCAGCTGCGGCGCCGCCTCGGCCACCGTCACCTCGAAGCCGTACCGGCCGAGCCAGAGCGCCAGCGCCGGTCCGGCGATGCCCGCTCCGGAGATCAGGACCTTCGTGCCCATCGTGCTCCACCCTTCGCCCAAAACTGTGTCCGTCGGACGCTATTTGTTGTTGTGTACGGTAGACGCAGTTTTTGGATGTGGCAAGCCTGAGGGCGGGCGGGAGAAGCGATGGCGGACGAACTGGCACGGCTGCTCTGGGGCCCGCACGCCCAGCCCAGGCGGGGCCCCAAACCCGCGCTGAGCCTGGACGGCATCGCCCGGGCCGGCATCGAGGTCGCGGACGCGGAGGGCCTGGCCGCCCTGTCGATGCAGCGTGTCGCGGAGTT
Source organism: Kitasatospora misakiensis (assembly GCF_042656005.1). Taxonomy (NCBI): domain Bacteria; kingdom Bacillati; phylum Actinomycetota; class Actinomycetes; order Kitasatosporales; family Streptomycetaceae; genus Kitasatospora; species Kitasatospora misakiensis. The sequence continues at coordinate 39,942 of NZ_JBHSOF010000011.1, forward strand.
GCTCGGCAAGACGAAGATGTCGCTCTACCGGTACGTGCCGGGCAAGGCGGAGCTGATCGGCCTGATGACGGATCGCGCGGTCGCCGCGCCGCCGGCGCTGGCGGGCGACGACTGGCGCGCGGACCTGACCGACTGGTCCGCGGCCCTGTACCTGGCCTTCGAACGGCACCCCTGGCTCCTGGAGGCGACCGTCGGCGCGCGCCTGATGGGCCCGGGGGAGCTCTCCTGGGTGGAACGGGCCCTCGCGGTGCTGGACGGCAAGGGCCTCACCGGCGGCGAGCGGCTCGACGCCGTCGTCCTGCTGAGCAGCCACGTCCGCGGCATCGCCCAGCAGGCGCGGGCGAGCGGGGCGGAGGTCGAGACCCGGCTCGTCGCGGCCCTCGCCGACGTACTGCGGGAGCACGGCGACGACTACCCGGCCACCCTGACCGCGATGACCGCGTCGGCCGAAGGGCGGGACCAGGCCCTGGCGTTCGGGATCGAGCGCATCCTGGACGGCCTGGAGGCGCTGATCACCCGACGCGCGGACTCATGAGGCGGGCCGCCTTATGAGCCCGCGCGTCGGATCGGCGGTGCGGCTCAGCGGCCGACCGGGGTGACCGGGTCCTTCCCGGCGAGGACGGCGAGGACGTTGTCGACGGCGAGGTTGCCCATCGCCTGACGGGTCCGGACGGTGGCGCTGCCCAGATGCGGGGCGAGCACGGCACGGTCCTGGGCGAGCAGCGCGGCCGGGACGGCCGGCTCGCGCTCGAAGTTGTCCACGGCGGCGGCGAACAGCGCACCCGACTCCAGGGCGGCGGCGAGCGCCTCCTCGTCGACGATCCCGGCGGTCATCGCGACCACCACCGCACCGGGCGGCAGGAGCGCCAGCCGGCGGGCGTCCAACAGGTGCCGGGTCGCCTCGCTGAGCGGGCAGGTGACCACCAGGACGGTGGAGGTGGAGAGCAGCTGCTCCAGCGGCAGCCACTCGGCGCCCTCGGCCTGCTCGGGCGGCAGCGGGTTGCGGTTGTGGTAGCGGACGGGCATGTCGAAGCCCTTGGCCCGGCGGGCCACCGCCTGCCCGATCCGGCCCATGCCGAGCACGCCCAACTGGGTGCCGCTCAGCTCCAGGCCGAGCATGAAGGTCGGCGCCCAGGCCCACGGCTCACCGGAACGGATGAGGCGCTCGCCCTCGCCGAGCCGGCGGGTGGCGGCGAGCAGCAGCGCCCACGCCATGTCGGCGGTGGCGGCGGTCAGCACACCGGGGGTGTTGGTGACGGCGATGCCGCGCTCGGCGCAGGCCGCCACGTCGACGTTGTGGTAGCCGACGGCGTGGTTGGCGACGATTTCGAGGCCGGGACCGGCCGCATCGAGGAGTTCGGCGTCCACCCGCTCGTCCAGGGTGGTGATCAGGGCTCGACGGCCGCGCACGGCGGTGAGCAACTCGCGGCGGCTCATCGGCAGTTCGGAGTCGTGCAAGGTGGCCGGGAGCTGCGCGGAGAGCCGCTCGACAACACCGGGCGCGAGACGACGGGTGACCAGGACCGGAGGCTGCTCGTTCACAGGCCCGGAGTCTACGCGGTGGGCCCTCGCCCCGACCGGGGCGAGGGCTTGGGTGCTCGGGTGCCATAGATGGCACCTAGGGGTCGACCGTGCCGCCCGCCCGGTCGACGCGGTCCCGGAGTGATCGCGTCAGCACCTCGCTTACCGCCCCGACCAGCGCCGAGGCGAGGACAAGGAGAGCCGCGACGACGGTCACGCGGCCGAGTCCAGCTCGAACCAGACGAGCTTGCCTCTCTTCTGGGGCTCCGCACCCCAGCGATGGGTGAGCCCCTCGACGAGCTGAAGCCCCCGCCCGCACTCGGCGAGTTCGCCGAGTGGGGTGGATCGGCGCTGCTCGGGGAGGGCGTGACTCTCGTCGCCGACCGAGACGCGGAGCGTCCGGCCGAGGATGGCTACCAGGACGACGGGGGCGGGGTACGGCCATGCCGCCAGGCATTGACGATCAGCTCGGCGAGCGCGAGCTCGGCGTCGAGGATCCGCTCGGCATCCCACCCGGCGCGCGCCATGGCCTCGCGCAACGACTGCCGGGCGAAGGTGAGGGAGGGGGAGTTGAGGTTGGGGTTACACACGGGGAATCTCCCTGCGGTGTAGGTAGGGGCACACCTCGGGGTCTGTCGCCGTGAACAAGCCCGTAGCGGGACTGGAGGCGCCGCATGCGAGTGCTCTTCGGTGCCCAGGCAGCTCGGTACCAACTGCCGTAAATATGAGCATTACTGACAAACCGTCCGGCGAGTGGTCGAAACAACTGTAGGCGCAAGTCCCTCAACTGTGCAACACACTCTGTGGGCATGCCTACACTTTCCGTAGGCTTCGGGTTCGAGGTCACTCGTCCGCGCAGAAAGGCACGTACGTGGGGTTCAGGACCGACATCAGCGAACGGCAGCGCCGATTTGGCGATGAGCTGAGACGTCTCCGCAACACCGCTGGCCTGTCCGCCGCCGAGATCGGTGATGTGCTCGGCATGAAGGGCCCCGCCGTCAGCCACACCGAGGCAGGCAGGCTCGGCCTCAACCTTGAGCGGCTCACCCTCTGGCTCGACACGTGCGCCGTCAACGACGCCGAGTACCGGGCCGGACTCGTCGCCATGTGCCGGAGCAACGGCAAGGGATGGTGGAGCGAGTATCGAGCCCATGTGGTGTCGGAAGCTCTCGATCTGGCCGAGTTCGAGGCTTCCTCGGCCTCGATCGGGAGTTACCAGACCCATCTGATCCCTGGCCTGCTGCAGACCAAGGCGTACAGCGAGGTGATCCTCGAATATGCCGAGAAGAAGGCGGAGTTCAGGCGCCGACGCCAGCAGTTGATCACAGCGGAGAACGCACCGCCCTTCCACGCCGTGATCCATGAAGCAGCCCTGCACATGATGTACGGCGGTCCGGCCGTCATGCGTGGACAGCTGAGCCATCTGATCGAGATGGCACTCCTCCCCCACGTGACGATCCAGATTCTCCCGTTCGACTGCACTGTCTACGCATCGACCGACACAGCATTCGTCCTGATGCACGGGCCGCATTCTCGGTTGGACACCGTTCTCCTGGAGAACCCCCACGGCCCGACATTTCTGGGCGATCCTGAGGGTGTGGCCACGTTCCGAAGGAAGTTCGACCGGCTCAAGGGCATGGCGCTCCCGCCACTGGACGCCGCTGCGCCTGGGCCGTCTCCCGCCTTTCGCGACTCGTGGGGCATGATCCAGCACGTCCGATACAGACTCCTGGGGAGGTAGCCATGGAGAAGCTCAACTGGCAGAAGTCGAGCTACAGCGGAGACGCCGCCGACTGCGTCGAGATCGCGGCTGACGGCAGCCTCATCCACATCCGCGAGTCCGATGATCCCGCCATAGCCATCACCACCACCAAGGCCAAGCTCGCTGCCTGGCTCCAAGGTGCCAAGGCTGGCGAATTCGACCACCTCACCGGCTGAGCACCACCTCGGGTTGCTCCCGCGGCGCGCGGGAGCAACCCGTCACACCTACAAGAAGGTCGGCTTAAGGAGGCGTGCCATGTCCCAACAACTCAACTGGCAGAAATCGACCTTCAGCGGGGAGAACACCGACTGCGTCGAGATCGCATCCAACGGCGAACTCGTCCACATCCGCGAATCCGACGACCCCGCCGCCATCATCACCACCACCAAGGCCAAACTCACCGCCTGGCTCCAACGCACCAAGGCCGGCGAATTCGACCACCTCACCAACTGAGCGTTGCTCCCCAGGGCTGCTCCCGCGCTGGCGCGGGAGCAGCCCTGAACCGCTCGTCTCCCCAGCGAGATCAGCCGCTGACCTTCAGTCCAACACCGCCAACGCATCAACCAGGGCTCGCCCCTGCCAGGCACGCGGCGCTCTTCGCGTCGGGGCCTGAGCCCTGTCGGCCGGGCGAGTAGGGTGCGGGCATGGAGCTGTCCTGGGGCCTGCTGCACCCCGTGATGTCCGTGCCGTACCTGCCGACGCTCGGCCCCCTGCACCCCGACGCCATCAGCGCCGGGCTGCTCGATGCCATCGTCTCGGTCGCCGGGAGCGGCGAGTTCCTGCCCCACGACAAGGACCGCCGCTGGTCCGAGCGGAAGGACGAACACCTCCTGGTCGACGACGTGCACCAGGATCGGGTTCGCACCCTGATCCCCACTCTCACGGGCCGGGGCGGCCTGCGGGTCCACCTCTACGGCACCCCCGAGCACCGACCCGAGGCCCTGGAGACGGCCGCCGGGCTTGCCACCGCCCACCGCGCCACCACGGCCCGCGTGGTCTGGTTCGAGGCCGACCCCGACCCCGTGGCCGCCTCCACCCGCATCCAGCTCCGCACCTTCGACGGCCCGGCCCCGGCCGTCGAAGGGATCGAGCACCTGGACGCCCTTCCCGAACCCGTGCGCGCCACCTTCGGTGCCTTCGCCGACAAGCTGGCCGACGAAGGCTTCGCCTTCCTCCACTCCCGCATCGACAGCGTCGGCCCCGTCCTGACCACCGTCCGCGACAACCGTGTTGTCGGCGCCATCGGCCCGATGGAGACCATGCCCGATCCGATCGGCAGGGCCCGACTCCTGCCTCAGTACTTCGGCGTTTTGCCCGAGTATCGAGGGCTCGGCCTCGGCCGCCTGCTGTGGCGCGCCGCCATGCACTGGGGCAGCACCAACGGCGCGGACTACCAACTACTGCAGACCACCGCCGGCGGCGCATCCGACCGCCTGTGCCAGGCCGAGGGACTGACCGACCTCGGCTTCGTCTGTGTGATGACGGTATGACCTCACCGTTCTCATCCGGCGCTGCACATCCTCTGTAGGAGCACCACTTCGGGCGTTCGCGAGTCCGATGCCCCCGCCGTCATCACCACCACCAAGGCCAAGCTCACCGCCTGGCTCCAACGCGCCAAGTCCGGCGACTTCGACCACCTCACCCACTGAGCGTTGCCACCCAGGGTTGCTCCCGCGCCAGCGCGGGAGCAACCCGGAACGCGTTTCCCCTGCCCTGCGTGCTGGTGGCCAGGACCACTGCGGACCGCACGTCTCCTTCTCCACAAGGCAGTTCCTCGCCTGCCTGCACTCACGGCGTAGTGTCGACGCATGCCCAACGAGCAGCTCGGAGACCGGCTGGCCAAGCTCCGGAGGATCGCCGGTCTCACGCAGGAGGGTCTGGCCCAGAAGGCCGGCGTTTCCGTCGATGTGGTGCGGAAACTGGAGCAACGGCGTAAGCGGTCGGCCCGGCTGCCGACTCTGCACGCACTCGCCAGGGGCCTGGACGTCGAACTGACGGCCTTGCTCGGCGACCCGCCCGCCGTCCCCTCGACCGGCGACGCCGATCCACCGGAACTGGTGGCTGTCCGCCGGGCGATCATGCCGCCGCTCTTCGCCCCACCGCCTGCCCCGGACCCGGCGGACGAACTCTCGCTGCGGATGCTGAGGTCCGAGATCGCCGACGCGTGGACGCTCTACCACCAGGCCGACTTCGGACAGCTGATGCGCGTGCTTCCGGAGATCCTTGACGACGCCCGCCTCGCCGCCGCCGTGGGCAGGGGGCAGGATCGACTGGCGGGGCAACACGCGCTGGGGAAGGCGCTGCAACTCGGCGGTCACCTCGCCATTCGACTCGGGAAGACCGACCTCGGGCTGTCCAGCCTGGAACGGGCGATAGCGGCGGCGGACGCCTCCGAGGACCCGCTGCTGACGGCGATGATCTGCAACTCCGTCGCATGGGCGTACCAACGGCAGAACCGCCTGGCGGACGCCCAGACGTTGGCCGTTCATGCCGCCGACGGCGTCGAGCGGGACCACACCACCAGCGCGGAGGGGCTTCGCGTCTGGGGTGGCCTCCTCATGTCAGCTGCCACGAGCACGGCTCGGAACGGAGACTACGAAGGGGCCTCCGACATGATGCTCACCGCCGAGCGAGCCACGGCCGAACTCGCCCGCCTCCCCGCCCCCGCGGACGGCCGCATGGTGAGCGTCTTCAGCCGTTCATCGGTGCGGATCGAGCGCGTCCGCCTGGCCGTGCAACACGCTCGGCCGGAAGAGGCACTGGCCCTGGCCCGGGGCATGAGGCTGAGCGCGGACACCCCTCCGTCGTGGCGTACGTGGCTCCTTCTCGACGTCGCCCGTGCCCACACCGACATCGGGGACGCGTCATCGGCTGTCGCCACTCTGGAGAGACTTCAACGCGTCGCTCCGGGGTGGATACGGCATCACACGCTGGCCGTCTCCATCGTCGCCGACCTCTGGGCCGGTCCGTCCCGCCCACCCGGCCTACGGCGGCTGGCGCGAGCCCTCGGCGTATCTGACTAATGCTCAAAACTAGGACGTTTCATCCCTGTTGCCGGACCACCGATCACGGGAACCTTCTCGTGCGGTTACGGAGAGGAACGTGCTTCCGCTCCGGCGAAATCCCACCTCACGACCGTACAGAGAGAGGAATCCATGGGTAAGCGCAGCGGCGGGTCCGGCGACGGCAAGGGCGGCGGGCAGCAGGACGACAGCAACAAGGGTGCCGGGCACGGCGGTGGCGGGTCCGACGAGGGTGGCAACACCTCGGACGGCTCGGCTCCGGCGGGCGGCGGCGGCAAGTGAGTGGCGAGACGCACGAGGAGGCGGGCCCCCAGGGGCTCGCCTCCGCGCTGGTGGCCGGCGGCGCGCTCTCCTCGGACTGGCTCCCCTCCTTCAACGCGGTACCCCGCGAGCTGTTCGTTCCGGATCGCATCTGGCCGGGCATCGCGGACGGCACCCGGCAGAACCCCGTCGTCTACCGGTCGCAGGACCCCGAGGCGTGGCGCAGGGCGGTCTACTCGGACATCCCGTTGACCACGCAGTGGGACGACGGCGACCACCAAGGAGACGGGCTCGGGACGACCCCGAGTTCGTCCAACTCCATGCCGACCATGGTCTTCTCGATGCTCCAGGACTTGGACGTCCGCCCAGGTGACAAGGTGCTGGAGGTCGGAGCCGGCACGGGCTGGAACGCGGGCCTGCTGGCCCACCGCCTGGGCGACCTCAACGTGGTGAGCGTCGAGTACGACCCGGACGTCGCCCGCGGCGCCCGGGAGAACCTTGACCGAGCCGGACTCGCGCCGACCGTCGTCGAGGGCGACGGACGGCAGGGCTGGCCGCAGGGCGCCCCGTTCAACCGGATCATCGCCACCTGCTCCCTGCTGGAGATCCCTCCCGCCTGGCTCACGCAGACGGCGCCCGGCGGGACCATCCTCGCCCCCTTCGGCACCGAGTACGGCGGCGAGCAGATCGTCCGGCTGACCGTGAACGAGGACGGGACGAGCGCGAGCGGCAGGTTCACCCGGAGCTCGGCGTTCATGCGGCTGCGCCAACAGCGCACGGACCGGCCGCCCTTCGAGGACTACCTGCGCGGGAAGGACTGGCCGGCCGACGGAGTGCGCAGCACCAGCGCCCTGGCCCCGCCCGACACCGGCGGGTGGCTCGAACAGTTCGTCATCGGCGCCGCCGTACCCGGCGCGTTCTGGCGGGCGGAACGCTACGAGGACGGCGCGTACACGCTCTGGCTCTACAGCCGGGACACCGAGTCCTGGGCGTCCGTCGACTACGTGCGAGGCCGCACGGAGTACGAGGTCCACCAGTCCGGCCCGAGGGCCCTCTGGGACGAGGTCGAAGCCGCGTGGCGCTGGTGGGACGAGCACGGCCGCCCGGGCTTCGACCGGTTCGGCCTCACGGTTGGGCCCGAAGGCCACACCGTGTGGCTCGATTCCCCGGGGACCCCGGTACCGCTCCGAGCCTGACCTCAGACCCCTGCCGAGGAACCCTTCGGCGAACGGCGGAAGGCCGCCACCGAGGAGGTGGCGGCCTTCGGGGCCCGAGGGGTGGCCCGTGACGCGGACCCGGGGGTCGGCGCCACGGGCGGGAAGGGGTCAGGAGCCCGAGGCCGCGGTGATCTCGCTGAAGCCCTGGGTGTTGGAGACCTGGTTGAAGCCGCTCCAACCACCCGTGGAGTAGTTGCCGTTGTTGCCGTACACACGGTCGTCCGAGCCGATCGCGTACAGGTGGACGGTGTTGTTCTCCGGGGAGGCGGCGAGGCGCTTGAAGCCCTGGGCGTCGGCGACCTGGTTGAAGCCGCTCCAGCCACCCGTGGAGTAGTTGCCGTTGTTGCCGTACACGCGCTTGTCGGTGCCGATCGCGTACAGGTGGACGGTGTTGCCGGTTGCGACGGCGGTCAGCTGCTCGAAGCCCTGGGTGTTGGTGACCTGGTTGAAGCCGCTCCAGCCGCCCGTGGAGTAGTTGCCGTTGTTGCCGTACACACGGTCGTCCGAGCCGATCGCGTACAGGCGCACCGTGCTGCCGGTCGCGGTGACCGCGATCTCCTTGAAGCCAGGGGTGTTGTCGACCATCTTGAAGCCGCTCCAGTCGCCGCCCGCGTAGTCGCCGTCGTTGCTGTAGACACGCTTGTCCGAGCCGAGTGCGTACAGGCGCACCGTGTTGCCGGTCGCGGTGACCGCGATCTGGGTGAAGCCCTGGGTGTCGTCGACCAGCTTGAAGCCGCTCCAGGTGTTGGTGGAGTAGGTGCCGACGTTCTCGTAGACGCGGTCGTCGGTGCCGAGGGCGAAGAGGTGGACGGAGTCGCCGACGGTGATGGCGGTCGGCTGCCGGAAGCCCTGGGTGTTGGAGACCTGGTTGAAGCCGCTCCACGTGTTCTTGGAGTAGTCGCCGTTGTCGCCGTAGATCCGCTTGTCCGAGCCGAGCGCGTAGAGGTGGACGACCGGGGAGGCGGTGGGCGTGGCGGGCGGGGTGGGCGTGCCGACGCCGGTGCCGGTGACCGGGGAGATGTAGCCGCTGATGGTCTTGCCGAAGGGGGCCGAGCCGACGCTCCAGTTGGTGGTGCTGCGCGAGGTGACGTGCCCCGGGTAACTCCCCTGGTTGCCGCCGGTGATGGTGACGGTGTTGCCGGAGATCGCCGTGACGAGGGCCACGTGGTCGTCAGTGGTGGTGCCGCCGTAGTTGTAGACGACGGCGTCACCGACGTGCGGGGTCGAGGACCGGGTGCCGTACTTGAGGCCGTACTCGTAGAAGCTGGCCGCCAGGTCGTCCAGCGTCCCGAGTCCGGTCACGCCGTTCTGCGCCCACACCCAGCCGGCGAAGTCGGCGCACCAGGCGTGGGTTCGCTCGCCTCCGCTGCAGCTGCTGGTCTGGCCCGGGCCGCCGTCGTAACCTCCGTGGGCGCAGGCGCCGTTGCCGAGCTCGCCGAGGGCGGTGGCGGCGATCTGCTCGCCGAGGGTGGCGGCGTTGGCAGGGGCGGTGAAGGCACCGAGGGCGCCGACGGTGAGCAGCGAGGCGGCGACGAAGCGCGCGGGGGTGGCGGTGGCGGTGGTGTTCGTACGCATGATGGGCTCCGGGAGAGATGGGGGGTGGGCGGTGGGGCGCACCCCGGTGAAGTGGTGACAGGTGCCGCGTGGGCGGCGGAAGTTCATGGGGCGACCGGTCGTCCTGGCACTGCGGCGAGGAAGGCGCGTGGCCGGGTCGGCGCGCGTCGGCCGGTGCAGGTGTGGCGGTGCAGGTGTTGCCGCGCAGGTGAGACCGTGCAGGCGAAGCCGTGCAGGTCAGGCGGTGGCGGTCCGCGGGGGCAGGTAGCGGCGGCGCAACAGGGGCGAGGCGTCGTGGCAGCGGGTGAGCAGCGCTTCGGCCCGGCAGGGTGCGTCGGCGACGGGCCTGGTGGCGGTGGCGGTGGCGAGGTACATCAGGAGGTCGATCCGGTCCGCTTCGGGACGGCCGGTGACGTGTTCGAGGCCGTCACCCGGCGTCGCGTGGGCCCACAGGGCGCCCAGGACCTCCGCCACTTCGGCGGCCGGTTCGGGCGCCGCCTGCTGCCGGCGGTGGAGGCTGGCGTAGATGATGTCCACCGGAGCTCAGCCCCAGGTGAGGTTGGACTGCGTGACCGGTGCGCCGGTGCCGGCGGTGCCGGTGGCGGCGGCGGTCGCGGCGGTGGTCGCGGCGGTGGTCGAGGTGGTGACGGTCGCGGCACTCGCGGCGCCGGCGGCGGCACCGGCGGTGGCGGCCAGGGTGAGGACGGCGACCGCGGCGGCCTGGACGAGACGGGTGCGGATCATGGTGGTTGCTCCTGTTCGGTGAACGGTCCGGCGGTGGCTTCCGGTCGGCGTCCCGCGGTTGACGCCTCGCCCGGTGTGCCGTTCGGGCGGTGCTCCCTGGCGGCGGTCACCAGCTTGGCCGCAGCGACAGGGGTGGCGGAAGGGCTTCCCGGCGGCGTGGACTCGCCAGGCGCGATCACGCCATAGTGTCATGCACGGATCAGATCACTCCCGATCCCGCCGCGTCCCCCGCCCTTCGGGCCGGCCGACGGGGCCGAAGTTTCCCCCCATATGCCCTGACCTGGGGCGAAGCCGCCACGGAGAAGCTTGATGGGAGATCCGGGAAGTGTCAGGATCTCGACTGCCCGGCGCCGAACCGATGCGCCGGTCCGAGGCAGGGGGGCCTTCGCCATGCTTGAGACACTGGGACTGACCACCGAGACCACCACCGTCTACCGGGCGATGCTCGACCGTCCCGACCACGACGTCGCCGACCTCGCCGCCCAGTGCGGCCTGACGGTCACCCAAGTCCACGCATGCCTGGACGAACTCGGCCACCTCATGCTCGTCCGCGCCAGCGCCGAACACCCCGGGCAACTGCGCGCCGTCAGCCCCGACATCGGTCTGACCAACGCCCTCGCCCGCCAGGAGGCCGACCTCGCCGCCCGGCAGGCCCGGCTCGCCACCGCCCGCGCGGCCGTCACCCGCATGGTCGCCGAACACGCCGAGACCCGGGCCGGCCAGGGCGAACGCCTCATGGGCATGGACGCCATCCAGGCCCGCCTCGACCTCATGGGCGCGCAGGCCGGCACCGAGGTCCTCGGCGTCCACCCCGGCCCGCAGCAGCGCCCCGAGGACGTCGCCGCCGGCCTCCGGGCCAACGCGGACGCGATCGCCCGCGGTGTGCGCATCAAGTCCCTCTACCAGGACGCCACCCGCAACGACCCGCACACCACCGCGTACGCCCACTGGCTCGTCAGCCTGGGCAGCGAGGTGCGCACCGCGCCGACCCTCCCCCAGCGCCTGGTCATCGTCGACCGCACCCAGGCGCTCGTCCCCATCGACCCCGCCGACACCCGCCAGGGCGCGCTCCACGTCACCCAGCCCGGCATCGTCGACGCGCTCACCAGCCTCTTCGAGCACGCCTGGGCCACCGCCGTCCCCCTCGGCAGCCGGAGCCCCAACGACCCCTCCACCGGCCTCACCCCCACCGAACGCGAACTCCTGCGCCTGCTCGGCACCGGACTCACCGACGCCGCCGCCGGACAGCGCCTCGGCCTCTCCACCCGCACCGTCAGCCGCCACATGACCGCCATCATGGAACGCCTCAACGCCACCAGCCGCTTCGAGGCCGGCCTCAAGGCCGCCCAACAGGGCTGGCTCTGACACCGGCGGCACCCCGTCGGCGGTCACGCGGTACGGCTGGACAGCCTGGGGGCCCGGTACCGCTCGGAGGCTGACCTCAGACCCCCCTGCCGGGGAACACAGTGGCCCGCAGCCAGGGGTCGACGGACTCCCTTGCACCATCGGCGAAGCGCTTTCCCAGGGGGGTCAGTGCTCCGCTGCCTGCCAGCAGATCGACGGCCTCGTCCGTCAGCCTGCGCCAGTGGGCGAAGCGCGCGCGGGCTGCTTCTCCTTCTGTGCCTTCGGTGGGGCGGGTGCCCCAGAATGCCGTCACCGCCAGGTGGGCGTAGACGGCCTGGAAGAGGGAGCCGATCGGGCGCGGGGACAGCCCGAAGGCTTCGAACAGCCGGGTGTCGCTCCGGTCGTACAGCTCCTCCCTGTCCAGTACCGCGCCCAGCTTCACGTGCTGGAACTCGTGGACCAGCAGCAGCGCCAGGGTCGAAGACGTGCGCGGTCGGGCGATGCCGACGGCGCCGAAGGCCTGGCGGGCCGCCGAGCTGACGTCGTGGCCGTCCGGGGTCGGGCGTAGCGGGGTGACGGTGGTCAGGCCGGCCCACAGGCCGGGCGCGTACTCGGGCAGATCGCGGTCGAGCAGGTCGGCGGCCTCTCCCAGATCGCGCGCCCAGCCGGCGTACTCGGCGTCGGTCAGACGGTCGGCGACCGGCCAGCGGTGGGCCGCCCGTTGCGGGTCGACGTCCTCCAGCGCGATCCCCCTCACCGTCCGACGGAGCGGCTGCCAGCACGGGTCACTCGAACCGGCGACCGCATCGTCGTCGGTGCGCGCCGTCCAGCCCGTCCGTCCGCCGGTGATCCGCGCCTCCCGCGCTCCCCCGCCGAGCACCAGCCGTCCCAGTGTCGGCAGGTGCAGCACGCCCTCCCGGACCGGCACCACCACGCTGTCCCCCCGCCCCGCGCGGACCGCCGCGGCGGCGGCCAGTTCGGCCAGCGTGCCGAGGCCGGCGCCCGGGTCGCCGCCCAACCGCCGCGCGGCCCAGGCGCGGACGTACGGGTGCGCGAACACCGCGTCCACGGCGGCCGGTTCGGCCTCGTCCAGCTCGGCCAGCAGGTCCCAGGCCGCCGAACGCGCCACCCCCGAGGAACCGTGGACGGCGGCCAGCATCGTCCGGGTGAGCGCCAGTTGCGATCGGGCCAGCGCGCGGACGGTCTCCCGGCCGCCCAACCCCACGGCCAGTTCGTCCAGTTGCCCGTCCGTGAGCTCGGGCCCGACGAGATCGACCGGCGGCGCGACGGGCCGCCGGACGGAGCCGGCCCGCGCGGCCAGGCCGTCGATCAGCGCCCGCAGGTCGGCGCAGTACACCGAGGGGTGGTCGAAGGAGCCGTCCCGATACCGGTGCGCGTACAGCCCGCCCCCGCACGACCGCACCACCGGGCAGGCCCGGCAGGCGGCACTCAACCCCTCCAGGCCCGACTGCCGGGCGGCCATCCCGGGGTGCCGCGCGACCTCGTCGAGGCTGTGCCGGAAGACGTCCATCCCGGTGGCGGGCGCGCCGTCGTACGCGGTCTTCAGGCTGTCGGCCTGCTCGTACGTGCCGTCCGTCTCCAGCACCACCAGGTCGACCGGCTCCAGCCCCAGCGCCTCGCTCAGACCGGGCAGCCCGGACAACGTCCGGTGCACCGAGTCGAAGGTGCGGACGGCGAACGGGCGCCCGTCCGCCTCCCAGTGCGCGTGGACGGTCAGCAGCCAGTCGGCGTACGGCGTCGGGCCCGCACCGGGAGGGCGTTCCGGCGGCTGCTCCCAGGTGGCGTGCGGGAGCAGGAAGTCGACGGCCGGGGGCTCCAGTTCGGCGAGCGCCCGGTACACGGCCACCGGGTCGTTCGCCACGTCGACGGTGCAGAGCAGCCCCGCGTACAGGTGCCGGAACCGCGGTTCGCGCAGCAGCCCGACCGCCCGCAGCACCTGCGGATGGCTGGACCGCCCGTTCGCGAAGCGGCGGTGCCGGTCGTTGGCGGCCCGGTCGCCGTCCAGCGAGACGCCGACCCGGATGCCCAGCTCGTCGAACAGCTCGCAGTACGCCGCGCTCAGCCGCACCCCGTTGGTGTGCACCCGCAGGTCGAGCTCGCACACCTCGGGCAGCGCCGCCCGCAACCGCTCCACCGCCCGCCGGAACACCTCCGGCCCGGCCAGCAGCGGTTCACCCCCGTGCAGGACGACCCGGACGCCGGTCAGCCCGTGCACGGCCGCGTGCTCCCCGATCCGCTCCGCCACCCGCGCCAGCACGGCGTCCCCGACGGCCCGCGGTCTGGACCGCCAGCCGGTGTCGGCGTGCTCGTACACGTAGCAGTGGTCGCAGGCAAGGTCGCACCGACTGTGGACCTTCAGCACGAACTGCGTGATCGGCGGCGGAGGAAACGTCATGACGGCACGTTTCCAACGGGTAGCGCCGAATAATCCTGATTATCAGATCGCAGAGTCGAACGGTGAGACCGGGCGGGCTCCGAGGCCCGACAGGGCCAGTTCAAGGCGGCTTGCCAGCTCACCCGCGTCCAGCCCCGCCAGTTCGGCGAGGCCGGGGCGCTGCGCGGGGACGCGGCCGTCGGTCCGCTCGGTCACCACGTGCGGCTCCACGGTCGCGTCCATCGTCAACTCCCTTTCACCAGTGGCCCGCCCGCCGTCAGGCCGGCGGAAGCTCGATCGACGTGTCCAGCCACTCCCGCACCCGGATCGACTCGGTGAGCGGGTGCCCTTCGCCCAGGTGCGGCACCGCGCGGGCCCGGGCCAGGGTCCGCGCGCCCAGTTCCGCCGCCTCCTCGGGGTCGCCGGCGGCGGCGAGCGCCAGGGCGAGGTTCGCCGAGGCCGCCAGGGTGTCCGGATGGTCCGGGCCCAGCCGCTCGGCCAGCAGCCGCGCGGCCGCCGCGGAGAGGCTCGCCGCTTCCGCGTACGCACCCGCGCGGGCCATGTCGTTCGCGCGGTTGAGCCGGGAGACCGCGACCCAGGGGTGCCGGTCGCCGAGCACTCTCAGCAGGTCGTCCAGCACCCCGCCGGCGAGCGACCGGGCCTCCTCGCTCCGGCCGGCCCGGCGCAGCGCCACCGCGAGGTTGCCCGCCGCCAGTCGCTCCATGGGGTGGCCGTCACCGAGGTGGTCGCGGTGGTACCGGTACGACTCGTCGGCGAACACGACGGCCTGTTCGCCGTCCCCGAGTGCCCCGAGCACCGCCGCGAGCGTCCCGGCGACCCCGGCGGCGCCGGGATGGTCCGGCCCGTAGCGCCCCTCCAGCCGCCGGTGGACGTCCTCGGCCTCGACCAGCGCCTCCGGGAGCCGGCCCAGCCGGCGCAGGGTGGCGCTGCGGTACCGCCGAGCCCGCAGGGTGTCGTCGTGGTCCTCGCCGAGCACGTCCCGGCTCCGGCGGACGGTCTTCTCCAACTGTGTCAGCGCCTCGGCCGGCCGCCCCACCTCGCGCAGCAGGTGTCCCTGGAGGAGGCCCCCCAGGATGGTGAACGGACTGCGCTTGCCGAACACCTCCAGCTTCCGGTGGTAGAGCGCCTCGTGGATGGCCAGCGCCCCGCTGAGGTCGCCCGCCAGCATGATGGAGACGACCAGGTTGTTCTCGACCATCAGGGTGCGCGGGTGGTTCGCTCCGAGCACCCGGCGCGCGGCGGCCAGGGTCTCCTCGTCCAGTTCCTGGGCCTCCTGGTAGCGGCCGAGGTGCCGGAGGTCGCCGCCCAGGCCGGTGGCCGCCGGGAAGGTGTCGCGGTGCTGCCGGCCCACCAGCGCCGTCAGCCGTTCGAAGGCGTCGCGGTCGGTCTCGTACGCCTCGCGGACCAGCCCCTGGGAGCGCTGGATGTTGCCGAGCTGGACGCGCAGCAGCTGGACCTCGACATCGGCCTCGATGCTGCGGGGTCCGGCCTCGCGCCACCGGGCGAGGACCCGTTCGGCCAGTTCGCGGCCGGCGTCGTGCAGGCTGCGCCGCCAGAGGTAGCGGACCGAGTTGACGATCCACCGCCGCACGGCCGGGTCGTCGGAGTCGGCAGCCCCGGACGGCCACAGGTGCGGCAGCAGTTCGGCGTACCGGGGCCAGTTGTGCGGGGCGTCCGGGTCGCCCGGGTCGGCGAGTGCGAAGGCGCGGTGGGCCGCAGCGCGGACCCGCGCGCGGTCGGCCTCGCCGACCTGCTCGCGCAGCAGGGCCTGGACGATCCGGTGCACCACCAGCGTCCCGGCCGCGTGGTCGTAGCGGGCCAGGTTGAACTGGTTGACGGTCCGCAGGATCTCGCCGACCGCCAGCCGGTGGTCGGAGGCGTCCGGGGCGAGCCCGATCGCCTCGATCACCGGCGGGCTGTACAGCAGCGCGATCGGGATGGCGTCCGGCCCCAGGAAGCCGCAGACCTCCAGCAGTCGGGCGGCGGGGGCGTTGAGCCGGCGCAGGTCGGAGCCGGCGATCCGCCAGGTGGCCGCGGTGGCCGTGTCGTTGAGCCCCTCGCCGGCCGCGCCCTGGCCGATGATGTCGCCCTCGCCACCCCTGCCGCTGCCCCCCCGCACCGAGCGGTCGAGGATGTCGGTGAGCGTCTCGTCCAGCAGGTCCGCGTACGTGGCCGCCGGCATCGGCGTCTCCTGGAGCCACGCGGCGGCCTGGCCGACGGCGAGCGGGAGGTCGCCGAGCAGTTCGGCGATCCGCTCCGCGTCCGCCCGCTCGACCCCAGTGTTGAAGTGCCGGACGAGTTCGACGCTCTCCGCCCGGTCGAACACCTCGACCTCGGTGCGGCCCGGGCGGCGGGCCCAGCGCCGGTCGCGCGAGGTGACCAGGACGTGGCCGCCGGGCGCGGCGGCGGGCAGCCAGGGGTCCAGCAGCTCCGGGTCCTCGGCGTTGTCGAAGAGCAGCAGCCAGCGGTGGTACGGCCGGCCGCTGGCGAGCGCGTCGAGAACGGCGCGCGCCGTCCGGGTGACGTCGCCGTCGGTCTCCAGGCCGAGGCCGGGGGCGAGTTCGGCGAGCTTCTGCGGGATCACCGCGGGCTGCTGGGCCGGGACCCACCAGAGCACGTCGTAGCCGGCCGCGAAGCGGTGCGCGTACTCGATCGCGGCCTGCGACTTGCCGACGCCGCCGATGCCGTAGAGCACCTGGACGGGCGCGGCGTCGGCGCCGGCGGTGAAGCCGTCGCGGACGGCCTCCAGCAGCCGCATCCGGCCGGTGAAGGTGGGCAGCCGGGGCGGGAGTTCCTGCACCGAGGGCCGGCCGTCCGGGAAGCGGGCCGGGTGCGGCACGGTGGTCTCGCCGTTCTCCATCCAGCGCCCGGCGCCGGGCGGCGGGCCGATCAGCTCGAACAGCTGGGCCTCGGCCTGCTCCGCCGAGCCGAGCGCGAGCTCCAGCGCCCGGTGCCCGGCGAACTGCGGCGGCTCCGCGCCCTCGGCCGCGCCGATCCGCACGGCGAGCAGGCCGCCGGAGTCGCCCACCGGGCCCTGGCCGGTGAGCCGGCGCCAGATCTCCCGGGCGCGCGGCAGGGCGGCGTACTCGGCGGTGAGCACGGCGAGCAGCCGGCCGTCGCCGTCCAGCGGGCCGGCGGCCTCGGGCAGGGTGCCGTTCTGCGGCGGGCCGGGATCGAGCGGGACGGCGGCGCTGTGCAGGCTGACCAGGTAGCCGAAGCCGCGCAGGGTCTCGGAGATCCACTCGGCCCACACCCGGTCCTTGGGCGCGTAGCTCACGTGCACCTGGCGGGAGCGGGTGCGGCCGGTCCGCAGATAGGCCGCGTACAGCCGCCGGCGGGCCTGGTCGGGCAGCGGTCGCAGCGCGCTGACCCGGCCGTCGGTGAGCCAGGCGGCCAGCCGTTCGAAGGCGGCGAGCAGGCTGCGGCCCTGCTGCGGCCGGTCGACGATGGTGGCCGGCACCTCCTCGTAGGCGTAGAACGGCTTGTACGGCACCTCGACGTCGCGCCAGTAGTCGGCCCGCCGCTCGGGGCTCAGCCAGCGCTCCAGGTACGGGTCGAAGGCGTCGTGGGCGAGGTCGCGCCCGGCCGCAAGACCGGCGCGTTCGGCGTCCTCGACCCGCATCGGGACGGGCAGGACGCGGATCTCCCGCTCGTCGGCGGCGACTATGGCGCGGGCCGCGTCGACGCCGCCGCGGATGCTCTGGGCGCCGAGGGTGAAGCAGTCCACGACCGTGTCGGGCATCAGCACCGTGCAGATGCCCGAGGTGTCGCTGACGCCGGTCCGGCTGTCGATCAGCACGTAGTCGTACGCGCCGGTCCACTGCTCGCGCAGCGCGTACAGGAACTCCGCGCCGCGGATGTCGGCGCGGGTGTAGAAGCTGCGCCAGTTGAAGCTGGTGACGGCGGCCGAGTACGCGGCGTTCTGCCGGCCGGCCGGCATGAGGTCGAGCTTGCCGCCGTCCGGGAGGTCGAGGGCGAGGCCGCACAGGTAGCGCTCCAGCCGGCCGGGCGCGGCCAGCCACTCCCGGGGGTCCGGGCCAGGTCCGGGGCGGTCCGGGCCGGGCAGCGCCTCGTCGACGTAGGCCCGGAGCATGTCGATCAGCCCGTCGGTGCCGTGCAGTTCGGGGTCGACCAGCAGCGGGTGGTAGTAGCGGTGCAGGCCCGGGGCCTCCAGGTCCCAGTCCACCACCAGGACGCGCAGGCCCTGGCTGGCCAGGATCCAGCCCAGGTTGGCGAGCGCCATGGTGCGCCCGGTGCCGCCCTTGAACGAGTAGAAGGTGACGACCGTGCCGGTGCCGGGGGTCGCGAGGGCGGCGGACCCGTGGTCCGCGAGGGCGGCGTGCTCGACGCTCATCGGTCCGCTTCTCCTTCACTGGGCGCCCGGCTGGTCAGGGGCACGGTCTCCTCGCGCAGGGCGCCCCTCGGCCCCGGTGCGGTTCCGGTCCCGGTTCCCGGGGAGGTCCCGTTTCCGGGTGCGGCCCCGTTTCCCGTGGCGTTCCCGGCCCCGGACTCGGCGGCGTTCCCGGCCTCCGGGGCGCTCCCCGGGTGCGGGACGGGCGGTCCCGACGGGACGGGCGGAACGGGCGGGACGGGCGGCCAGGCCGGGATGGTGAGGCCCGGCATCGGTCGCGGGTCCGGACCGAGCCCGAACTGGGCCCGGGCGGCCACCGGATCGTCGTCCACCTGGTCGAGCAGGCGGTTCTGGGCGACGGTCACGGTGGACAGCAGCTCGCGTTCGAAGCGTTCCCGTCCGATGTGGATGCGAAAGAGCGGCTCGGGCCCCGACCGGTGCAACCAGGTGCGCGCGAACACCTCGCGCACCCCCTCCCAGAGCCGGGCGCGCGCCGGACCGGCCGGCGGGTCGTCGGTGCTGTCCGGCAGCAGGACGGCGGTGACCGGGTGGTTCTGCCGGTCGAAGTCGCGCAGCGCCTGCCGGTAGGGCTCGGCGCCGGCCGCCCACGGGTCCACCAGCAGGACACTGACCTCGTTGTTCTCCCGGGCCCGGTCGAGCGCTTCGGCGAGGTCCGGGCCGACCAGGTCCAGGCTGGTGCTGTGCCCGGCGCGGGTGATCACCTGCTGGGCCTGGACCGCCAACGAGGGCAGCCGGGGCGGGTGGTACGGCGCCCAGTCGCGCGGGTGCGCCCCGTACCAGCCGCCGTGGTACGGCCCGTCCGCGGCGCCCGCGCCCGCGGCGGCCACCGGGGCGCCGTCCGCGCCGGTGCGCGGCACCGGGATCCGCTCGCCGTTGAGCGCCCCCGGCGGGGCGGGCGGGTCGCCGGCCCGGCGGGCCGCGACGAAGAGCCGGACCAGGCTGCTGCGGGTGGCCACCGGGGCGATCTCCGGCACCGGGAAGCAGCCCTCCACCTGCCCGAGGTCGAGGTCCCGCAGCTCGCCGACCCGCCAGGAGGCGGCCTCCCGCACCCGCTCGGCGATCACCCGCACCACCTTGCGGTACGCCGTGCCGTGCGGGTCGGTCCGCAGCAGGTGCCGCAGGCCGCCGGTGGCGTACTCGGCGCCGAAGTCGTGCTGCACGTACTGGATCCGCCGCACCTCGGCGGGCAGGTCCTCGGGCGGCGGCTCCCACAGGACGGGAATGAGGGCCGGGACGCTCTCGCCGGTCTGCTCCTCGTGGCGCCGCGTCCGGTGGTCGAAAGCCGTCCACTCCTTGCCGCAGTAGGCGCTGGCGAAGTAGGCGGGCGAGTAGAGGGCGACCATGGCGCGGCTGGCGCCGAGCATCCGGGAGAGCTGCCGCTCCCAGTCGTCGCCGATCCGCAGCCGCTCGGTGTCCCGGTAGGCCAGCTCGCCCGGACCGGCCTCGGGCTCGATCCGGGCCAGTTCGTCCCGCAGGTCGGTGAAGAACTGGTCGACGAAGGCTCCCCCGGCCAGGTGGTCCCGCCGCGCGTAGCTGAAGAAGAAGTACGGCCGCACCCAAGAACCCCCCACCGAGACGGTGAACGTCCCCACCTTACTGGCGGGCTGACGAGAGGTCAGCCGGTGGACGGAGGAAGGTGTAGCGGTGTCGTCACAGGTCCGGCCCGGCGGGGCGACAGCCCTGGTCGGGGGCGCACGGGGTCACCGCCGGACCGGCCTCACGGGCAGAGCCGCTCCACCCGCCAGCCCGCCGGGGCGGCCGGGTCCACGTGGTACACCAGCCGGTCGTGCAGCCGGTTCTCCCGCCCCTGCCAGAACTCCACGCTCTCCGGCACCACCCGGTACCCGCCCCAGAACGGCGGCACCGGCACCCCCTCGCCCTCCGGGTAGCGCCGCTCCAGCTCCGCGTACCGCTGCTCCAGCACCTCCCGCGAGGCGACCGGGCTGGACTGCTCGCTGGCCCAGGCGCCGAGCTGGGAGCCGTGCGGGCGGGTACGGAAGTAGGCGGCCGTCTCATCCCGGCCGACCTTCTCCACCCGGCCCTGGACGATCACCTGGCGGGCCAGCGCGACCCACGGGAAGAGCAGCGCCGCGTGCGGGTTGGCGGCCAGCTCGGTGCCCTTGCGGGAGCCGTAGTTGGTGAAGAAGACGAAGCCGCGGACGTCGAACCCCTTGAGCAGCACCGTGCGCGCGCTGGGCCGCCCCTCGGCGTCGGCGGTGGAGAGCACCATCGCGTTGGGCTCCACCACCCCGGCCTCGTCCGCTTCGTGGAACCACCGCGTGAACTGGGCGATCGGCTCGGCGGCGAGGTGCTCCTCGACCACGCCCTCGTGCGCGTAGTGCTTGCGCATCACGGTGAGGTCCGGTCCGGGTCGGGCCTCGTCGGCCAGGATCCGGGTGGCGGGGGTCAGGGGCGTCGACTGGGCGCGGTCCGGGGTCTGCACGTCAACATCATCCCGTACGACAAGCAACCGGCACCGCTACCTCCTGACAAACCCCGGTGGGAGATAAGGTGACTCGCCACCGCTTGGCCGCCCGTCGTACGGTGATTTGTCCTGAACCGCGCCGTTGGTTCCGGAGATCTCCCGGGCTCGACCGGCCCTCGGGCGCGAAGTCAAGCGGGCCCGCGGCAAACATCACCATGGTGGTGTATGGCGCAATGCACCCCGTGCCTGTCACCCTGGCACCGAGTGCCAACCACCATTCGGTCACTGGTGTGCCTCCCCACCACGGAGGTCCGCCGATCGCAGAACTGAAGGAGCCGTGCATGTCCGACTTCGTACCCGGGCTCGAAGGCGTCGTCGCTTTCGAGAGCGAGATCGCCGAACCCGACCGTGAAGGCGGCGCCCTGCGGTACCGAGGCGTCGACATCGACGACCTGGTCGGCAATGTCTCCTTCGGTCACGTCTGGGGCCTGCTGGTCGACGGCAAGTTCAACCCCGGCCTCCCGGCCGCCGAACCGTTCCCGATCCCGGTGCACTCCGGCGACATCCGGGTCGACGTGCAGTCCGCCCTCGCCATGCTCGCCCCGGTCTGGGGCCTGAAGCCGCTGCTGGACATCGACGCCGCGCAGGCCCGGGACGACCTCGCGCGCGCCGCCGTCATGGCCCTGTCGTACGTCGCCCAGTCCGCCCGCGGCCAGGGCCTGCCGATGGTCCCGCAGAGCGAGATCGACAAGGCCGAGACCGTCGTCGAGCGCTTCATGATCCGCTGGCGCGGCGAGCCGGACCCCAAGCACGTCAAGGCCATCGACGCCTACTGGACCTCCGCCGCCGAGCACGGCATGAACGCCTCCACCTTCACCGCCCGGGTCATCGCCTCCACCGGCGCCGACGTCGCGGCCGCGCTCTCCGGCGCGGTCGGCGCGATGTCCGGTCCGCTGCACGGCGGCGCGCCGTCCCGCGTGCTCGGCATGATCGAGGAGATCGAGCGCACCGGCGACGCGACGGCCTGGGTCAAGAACGCGCTGGACAAGGGCGAGCGCCTGATGGGCTTCGGCCACCGCGTCTACCGCGCCGAGGACCCGCGCGCCCGTGTGCTGCGCCGCACCGCCAAGGAGCTCGGCGCGCCGCGCTTCGAGGTCGCCGAGGCGCTGGAGAAGGCCGCCCTGGAGGAGCTGCACAACCGCCGCCCCGACCGCGTGCTGGCCACCAACGTCGAGTTCTGGGCCGCCATCATGCTGGACTTCGCCGAGGTCCCGGCCCACATGTTCACCTCGATGTTCACCTGTGCCCGCACGGCCGGCTGGTCGGCGCACATCCTGGAGCAGAAGCGCACCGGCCGCCTCGTGCGCCCCGCCGCGCGCTACATCGGCCCGGGCCCGCGCAGCCCGCGCGACATCGAGGGCTTCGACGCCATCGCGCGCTGACGCACGCCCCCGGCGCACCCCGCACGCCCCCGCACACCCCCCTTTTGCAGCGCCCCGAACAGCGGGTCCGGATACCGACCGGACCCGCTGTTTCCGCAGCTCGCGGGCGGGTCGGGGGCATCTCAGCGGGCGGACGGCCGTCGATCAGGGAGCCTCCCGGCCGGTAGGCTGCGGCCCGTGGCTCAGATCCAGATCCCCGCTGACATCAAGCCCGCCGACGGCCGTTTCGGCTGCGGCCCGTCCAAGGTGCGCCCCGAGGCCCTGAGTGCCCTCGCCGCCACCGAGACCTCCCTGCTCGGCACCTCGCACCGCCAGGCCCCGGTGAAGAGCCTGGTCAAGCGCGTGCGCGAGGGCGTGAGCAGCCTGTTCTCCCTCCCCGAGGGATACCAGGTGGTTCTCGGCAACGGCGGGTCCACCGCCTTCTGGGACATCGCGACCTTCGGACTGGTACGCGAGAAGTCCCAGCACCTCGACTTCGGCGAGTTCTCCTCCAAGTTCGCCTCCTCGGTGAAGGCCGCGCCCTGGCTGGCCGAGCCGAGCGTGATCAAGACCGCGCCCGGCACCCACCCGCTGCCGGTCGCCGAGGCCGGGGTGGACGTCTACGGCCTCACCCACAACGAGACCTCCACGGGCGTCGCGATGCCGATCGCCCGCCCGGCCGGCGCCGACCAGGGCTCGCTGGTGCTGGTCGACGCCACCTCGGGCGCCGGCGGCCTGCCGGTGGACATCACCGAGACGGACGTCTACTACTTCGCCCCGCAGAAGTCCTTCGCCTCCGAGGGCGGCCTGTGGCTGGCGTCCTTCTCCCCGGCCGCCCTGGAGCGCGCCGCCGAGATCGCCGGCTCCGGCCGGTACATCCCGCCGTTCTTCGACCTGCCGACGGCCATCGACAACTCGTCGAAGGACCAGACGTACAACACCCCGTCGATCGCCACCCTGTTCCTCCTGGCCGACCAGCTGGAATGGCTGAACGGCAACGGCGGGCTCGACTGGGCCGTCACCCGTACGGCTGATTCCTCGTCCCGGCTGTACGGCTGGGCCGAGAAGTCCTCGTACGCCAACCCGTTCGTGGCGAACCCGGCCGAGCGTTCGCAGGTCGTCGGCACGATCGACTTCGACGAGTCGGTGGACGCCGCCGCCGTCGCCAAGGCGCTGCGCGCCAACGGCATCGTCGACACCGAGCCGTACCGCAAGCTCGGCCGCAACCAGCTGCGCGTCGCGATGTTCCCGGCGATCGAGCCGGCCGACGTCGAGGCGCTCACGGTCTGCATCGACTACGTGGTCGAGCGGCTCTGACCGACCAGATGGCCGCGCGGCTCTGACCGACCAGATGGTCCAGCAGCCCCGACCGGCTACCTGGTCCAGCAGCCCCGACCGGCCCGCGCGGACGCACGGGAAGGGCCACCGCCTCCTGGCGGTGGCCCTTCCGTCCGTTTCGGCCTCCCCGGCCCCGGCGCCGCGGCTACCGGTTGACCAGCGAGCTGACCAGCACGATGACCAGCAGCAGGACGAGCGCGCCGGTCACGATTCGCATTCGCGTCTTGGGATCCACGGTCAACGAGCGTACCCCCGCACCGTTCGCACTCAGACGCCGAGGTTGGACCCGCCGGTGGCGTCCAGGTTGTGGCCGGTGACCCAGCGGGCGTCGTCCGAGGCCAGGAAGGCGACCACGCCCGCGATGTCGCCGGGCTCGCCCACCCGGTTGAAGGCCGAGTACGCGGCGGCCCACGCGTGCGCCTGCGGGTCCTCCAGCCAGGGGTTGATCTCGGTGTCGACGACGCCCGGCAGCACCGCGTTGACGGTGATCCCGCGCGGGCCGAGCTCCTGGGCGAGGTTGAGCGTCAGGGTGTTCAGCGCCCCCTTGGTCATCGCGTAGGCGATCGCCGTCGGGAACGCCACCCGGGTGACGCCCGAGGAGACGTTGACGATCCGCCCACCGTCGCGCAGCCGGCCCAGGCCGTACTGGACGAGGAAGAACGGCGCCCGCGCGTTGACCGCGAAGACCCGGTCGAAGTCGGCCTCGGCCACCTCACCGACCCTCCCGTACAGACCGGTCCCGGCGTTGTTCACCAGGATGTCCAGGCCGCTGCCGCCGTCGTACCCGGCCAGCCCGGCGTCGAAGGCCGCCCAGAGCGCCTCGGCATCGCCCGGGACGCCCAGCTCCGTACCGAGCGCGAAGGCCCGGCCACCGTCCCGTTCGATCGTCTTGACGACCTCCTCGGCGGCCGCCGCGTCCCGCCCGTAGTGCACGGCGACCAGCGCGCCCTCCCGCCCCAGCCGCTCGGCGATGCCCCGCCCGATGCCCCGGCTGCCACCCGTGACCAGCGCCGTCTTCCCCGCGAGCCTGCCCATGGCGATGCCCTCCCACTTCTTTAGCGATCGCTAACGAAAAGAACCGTAGCACGGCTTCTGTAGCGGCCGATATAGAATCTCGGCATGCCGACGACGACCAGTGCCACCACCGCGAAGCGCGGCCGCCCGCGCTCCTTCGACCGCGAGGCCGCCCTGGAGCAGGCCCTGCGGCTCTTCTGGGAACGCGGCTACGAGGCGACCTCGGTCGCCGACCTCACCACCGCGATGGGCATCCGCCCGCCGAGCCTCTACGCGGCCTTCGGCGACAAGCGCGCCCTCTTCGACGAGGTGGTCGCCCGCTACCAGGAGGGCCACGGCGCCTACGCGACCCGCGCGCTCGCCGAGGAGCCCACCGCCCGGGCCGGCGTGGCCCGGATGCTGCGCGAGGCCGCCGCCGAGGCCACCGACCCCGACCGCCCCTGGGGCTGCCTGCTGATCAGCTCCACGGTCAACTGCACCTCGTCCGAGGTGACCGCGGCCGTCCGGGAGTTGCGCAACTCCAACGTCCGCGCCCTGGAGTCACTGATCCGCGCCGACGTCGCGGCCGGCCACGAGCCCGCCGACACCGACCCGGCGGCTCTGGCGCAGTTCATCGCCACCGTGGTCCAGGGCATGTCGCAGCGCGCCCGCGACGGCGCGACCCGCGCCGAACTGGAACGGGTCGCGGCGGACGCGATGCGGGTCTGGCCCTGACCAGGACGGGCCCTGATCAGGTCTGGCCCTGACCAGGACGGGCCCTGATCAGGTCTGGCCCTGACCAGGACTCCCGGCTCAGGCCCCCCGGCTCAGGCCTCCCAGCGGGCCAGCGGCCAGGAGCGCAGCGAGGTGTAGTGCGCTGAGCCGCCGTCCTGCTCGCTGCGCATCAGGTGCAGCTCGGCGGCCTCCCACTCCGGCCCGCGGTAGCCGTCCAGGGCCTGCGCCAGACCGTCCAGCTCCGCCGCGGCCACCCGCTGCTCCGCCCGCCGCCGCCCCCGCGAGGACCCCGCCCTGGCCAGGGTCAGATGCGGGTGGAAGCTGAACGCGTCCGTCTCACCGGCCACCGCCGCGGTGGCCTCGTTCACCGCCTCGGCGAGCCGGCGCAGCGCCCAGACCCGGCCCTCCACCCCGGCCCACAGCACCCGGTCGCCGAACCGTCCGGCGCCGGCCAGCCGCAGCACGTGCACCGGGTTCACCTCGGCCACCGCCGCCAGGCCGGCCGCCAGCTCCGGCACCCGCTCCTCCGGCACCTCGCCGAGGAAGGCCAGGGTCAGGTGCCAGCCCTCGACCGCCGTCCAGCGCAGCCGGTCCGCCCCGGGCAGCCCGCGCACCGGGGCCACCGCGTCGACCAAGCCCTGCAACGCCTCCACCGGAGGCAGTACCGCCACGAAGAGCCTCATGGGGACATCTTCCCGCGCGCGACGGTTTGGGTTAGAACGGTTTTCATGAAGATCCGCAACGGGGGTCCCGAGTCCATCCCCGACATCCTGTCCCTGCTCGACGGCGCCGTGGTCTGGCTGACCGCCCAGGGGCGCACCGGGCAGTGGGGCGACCACTCCTTCAGCGGCACCCCGACCCGGGTCGAGCACATCGCCAAGTACGGCCGCGAGCCGTTCCTGATCCGGCTCGCGGTCGACGAGGAGGGCCGGACGGTCGGCTCCTGCGTCCTGTCCGAGCAGCGCCCCGACAACGCCACCCCGGTGGACGAGCCCGAGCTGTACATCCGCAACCTGGTGACCGACCGGTCCCGCAAGGGGTCGGGGATCGGCGCCGCGCTGATCGCCGACGCCCTCGACGAGGCGCGCCGGCGGGGCATCGGCCTGCTGCGGGTGGACTGCTTCGCCGGCGGCGACCGCAAGCTGGTCGGCCAGTACCGGGCGCTCGGCTTCACCGAGACCGAGTCCTTCGAGGTGGAGCAGCCGGCCGGCCCCTGGTACGGCCAGATCCTGGCGATCAGGCTCTGAACGCCGTCGGCCCCGGAGCACCCACCGTCGGGCACTCCGGGGCCGGCCCGGACAGGATGCGGCGTCAGCAGGCCGTGGCCAGCTCCGGCTTGACGCCGGTGGGCGTCCGCGGCACCAGGGCGACCACCCGGCCGCCGCGCCCCGGGTGCAGGTCCAGCCGCAGCCGCAGCTCCGCGCTGCGGGCCAGCACCAGGCCGACCGCGGTGGCCGCCAGCGCCGAGACCAGGCCGCAGGCCAGCAGCCCGAGCCGGGGCCCGTACGAGGCGGTGACCCACCCCACGATCGGCGCCCCGATCGGTGTGCCGCCGGTGAAGACCAGCACCAGCAGGCCCATCACCCGGCCGCGCATCGCGGGCTCGGTGGCCAGCTGGAGCGCCGCGTTGACCGAGGTGTTGAAGGTCAGCCCGAACACCCCGATCAGGGTGAGCAGCAGCGCGAAGGTCCAGTAGCCGGGCGCGAACGCCGCCAGCACCTCCAGCGCGCCGAACCCGAGCGCGGCGCCGACGAGCCCGCGCAGTCGCGGCGCGCCGCGGCGGGCCGCGAGCAGGGCACCGGCCAGCGAGCCGACCGCCATCGCGGTGTTCAGCAGACCGTACTGCCCGGCGCCGACGTGGAAGGTGTCCGAGGCGAAACCGGCCAGCAGGGTCGGGAAGTTGAAGCCGAAGGTGCCGATGAAACCGGCCAGCACCATCGGCCAGAACAGCTCGGGCCGCTCCTTGACGTACCGCAGCCCCTCCCGCAGCTGACCCTTCTCGCGGGCGACCGGCGCGGTCGGGCGCAGTTCGCTCTCCCGCATGGCGAGCAGCCCGCCGATCACGGCGGCGAACGACAGCGCGTTCACCGCGAACGCCCAGCCGCTGCCGACCGCGGCGATCAGCAGGCCCGCGACGGCGGGGCCGACCAGCCGGGCGGTCTGGAAGTTGGCGGCGTTCAGGCTGACCGCGTTGGCGAGGTCCTTCGGGCCGACCATCTCGGAGACGAAGGCCTGCCGGGCCGGGTTGTCGACCACGGTGACCAGGCCGAGCAGCAGGGCGAAGGCGTAGACGTAGTACGGGGTGACGACGCCGCCGATGGTCAGTACGGCGAGGCCGGCGGCCAGCAGGCCCATCGCGCCCTGGGTGCAGACCAGCAGCCGGCGCTTGGGCATCCGGTCGGCGAGCACTCCGCCGAACAGGCCGAGCAGCAGCATCGGCAGGAACTGCATCGCGGTGGTGATGCCGACCGCCAGGGGGCTGCCGGTGAGGCTCAGGACCAGCCAGTCCTGGGCGATGCGCTGCATCCACGTCCCGGTGTTGGAGACCACCTGGCCGGCGAAGTAGTAGCGGTAGTTGCGAACGCGCAGTGAGGAGAACATCCCCCCGGGCCGGGTGAAAGCGGCGCCGGTCGGCGAGTCCGCCGTCCTCGGGGATGTGGCCGCGCGGCTGCGGCCGGGAGCGGCGGGGTCGTCCGCCGCGGTGCGTTCGTCGGGGTCGTCGTCGCCGTTGCCCGGCAGCCCCGTCGGGGCGGGTGCCTGGGCGTCGGCGGCCGCGGCGCTGGCCGCGGTGGAGTCGGTGGTTCGCTCGTCGGTCCGGGTACGGGTGGCGGCTGGGGTGGCGGCGGCCGGCGGTGTCACAGTGGTCTCCCCTCGCGGCGTGACGGCCGTTGCCACGGCCGTCACGCTCCTGGTGTCTGTTGTCGGTCCTGCGGTGATGCGGTTCTCCTTCGTCCTCCGGCGGCGACCGGAACGGATGGCCTACAGGTGTGCGAGCTTGTAGAGCACGGGCGCGGCCTCGCGGAGCGTGGCCCATTCCTCCTCGTCGAGCCCCTGGGCGAGCTCGGCGAGCCAGGCGTTCCGGCGCCGGCGGGATTCCGCCAGGATCTCCTCGGCCTGTTCGGTACTGCTGACGACCACCTGCCGGCGGTCCTCCGGGTGCGGCTCGCGCCGCACCAGGCCCTTCTCCTCCAGCATCGCGACGATCCTGGTCATCGAGGGCGGCTGTACGTGCTCCTTCCGGGCGAGCTCACCCGGCGTGGCCTTCCCGCACCGCGCGAGGGTGCCCAGCACCCCGATCTCGGTAGGACTCAGCGACTCCTCGACCCGCTGGTGGCGCAGTCGACGGGAGAGGCGCATGGCGGACGACCGCAGCTGACTGATGGCTGCGAGGTCCTGCTCGGACATCTCGGGCATGTTCTTTAGCCTACGTCATTACTCTCGCTAAAGAAAATTGGATGACGCCCGTCCGCATCGCCGCGCGCAGCGGGCGTCGGGCGTCGGGGCCGGGCGTCGGGGCCCGGGTGTCAGCGCCGGGTGTCCACCGCGGCGAGACCGTCCGGCATGCCCAGCACCAGCAGCGTGCCGGCCAGCGCCAGCGACCACACCTCCGAGCCGGTCCGCACGTCCAGCACCCCGCCGGTCCCCAGGTCCCGCACCCGGACCAGCCCGTCCGACCAGGCCGCCGCCACCACCGGCCCGGCCGCCGTCGCCCCGGCGGCCACCGCCGTCACCGGGCAGCCCCGCCGGTCGGACGGCTCGGGCATCGGCGCCGAACGCGGCCCCCAGAGCCGCACCGCGCCGTCGAAGCCACCGCTCACCAGCAGCGGGATCTCCGGGTCGGACAGCGGCCCGCCGCCCAGCGCGGTACCGGCCAGCGCGGTCACCGGCCCGTGGTGCAGCCGCTCGCTCACCACCTTGCCGTCCTCGAACCAGTGCACGGCACCGGCCGCGTCACCGAGCGCGGGCGCGGAGTCCGCCAGCCCGCCGATCGCCGCCACCGCGCTCAGGTCGCCGGCCGCCGACGCCATCGCGTCCAGCGCCGCCATCAGCCCGTACGGCTCCAGCCCCGGCCGGGGCTCGGCCGGCACCACCAGCTCGGGCCGGCCCCAGGCGTCGAGCAGGACGACGGAACCGCCCGCCGTCACCGCCAGCCCCCGCGGCGGGCGCGGGGTGGGCACCACCACGGCGCCGAGGCGACGACCGGTGGCCGCGTCGAAGGTCCGCACCGAGCCGGTCGGGTCGGCCACCAGCACCTGCGACAGGTACGGCCCCGCCCCCGCGGTCAGCGCCACCGCCGGGCCCGGCCAGTCCCGGTCGACCCGCTCCCAGCGCGCCCAGCGCCCGGCCCAGGGCGCGGGCAGCTGCGCCAGGACGGCCGCGGCGGTGGTGTCCCCGCCCAGCAGCCGGACGCGCAGCACGGCGGCCCGCACCGCCGGGTCGGGTTCCTCGATCACCGCCGGACCGGCGGCCCGCCAGGCCCTGGCCAGCGCGTCGTCGCGCCGCTCCACGGCCGCTGTCACCGGGACCGGCCGGGCGAGCGCGTAGAGCAGCGGATCGGCGGCCAGCGGACCGGGGTCGGCCGCGGCGGCGGTGACGGCGGTCCAGAGCGCCGACAGCGCCTCCTCGCCGAGCGCCCGCAGGTCCGTCCCGGGCGGCGGCACCGGGGCGGGCGGGCCATGCGTCTCCCCCGGCTCCCCCAGGGCCGGCCCGGGCAGCGGGTAGGCGGCCGGGTCACCGCCCTGCTCCGTCGCCCAGGCGGCGAACCGCGCGCCGTCCGTCCACTGCGGCTCACCGAGGTCCAGCACGGCCGGGGCGGGCACGGCGGTGAACGCCCCGGCCGCCGGGCCGTCCGTCGCCGCCTCGATCACCAGCCGCACCCCGGGCAGCCGGAGCAGCGGGTCGAGCAGTTCGGTCACCAGGGCGGCCGGGTCCTCGGCCAGGTCCAGCTCGGGGACGCAGAGCACGGTCGGCCGGCCGTCCGCCGCGAGCGCCTCGATCAGCGGGCCCGGCGCGTGCGCGACCAGGTCGAGCTGGTGCCCCAGCGACCAGACGGCCGTCCGGACGGTGGCACCGGCGGCGGGCAGCACGGCGTGGACCCGCCGCCCGCGCGGGGTGTCCTCGGTGGTGCAGCCGCGCACCAGCCAGGCCAGCAGGTGCGACTTGCCGGATCCGGGCGGCCCCGCCACCCGGCACAGCCGCGGCGCCCGCGCGTCGTCCAGCCAGCCCAGCAGCGCCAGCCCGGCCGGCTTGCGGCCGGCCCCCAGCTGCGGCATCCGCCGCCCGTTCCCCGCCATGTCCCGCTTCCCTCTCCCCGTGCCCGGCTCAACCGCGCCGCTCAGCCGCGCCGCTCGGCCACGCTGATCATCAGTGCCTTGATCCCGCTCTCGCGGGACTCGGCCGTGTCGCCGTAGTCGAAGCTGTGGGTGAACTCCGCCTGCGGGAACTCCCGGGCCAGCCAGCGCGCGCAGTAGTGGCCGGGCATCATGCACGGCTCCAGCTCGCAGTACACCCGGACGACCTGCTCGGGCTCCACGCCCTCGGCCCGCAGCCGGTGCCAGAGCGCCTCCTCGGGGTGCAGCAGGCCGGGGCCGCCCACCTCCGTCTCGATCCGCTTCGCGCCCCGCCCGTCGACCACCTCGAAGGCCGCCGAGGAGTCGATGTTCAGCGGCCGCCGCAGGTCGTCCAGCACCCGCGGCCACCAGCCCTCACGGTCGTCGAAGGCGGTCGGGTCCGCGGCCAGCAGCCCCTGCCGCAGCTCCCGGTAGGCGCCGAACGCCTCC
The DNA here is from genome assembly GCF_042656005.1 of Kitasatospora misakiensis. Taxonomy (NCBI): domain Bacteria; kingdom Bacillati; phylum Actinomycetota; class Actinomycetes; order Kitasatosporales; family Streptomycetaceae; genus Kitasatospora; species Kitasatospora misakiensis. The sequence continues at coordinate 70,848 of NZ_JBHSOF010000011.1, forward strand.
TCCGGCCGCTCCGACGCGGCGACCGTCGGCAGCAGCCGGTCGAGCAGCAGCAGCCCCGCCGCGAAGGCCTCCACACTGCCGCTCACCGGCAGGTCCAGCGACTCGGCCCCGAGCAGCACCGCCCGGACGGACCGGTCCGGCGCGAAGTACAGCTCGGCCCCGCCGTCCGTCCCGATCCGCAACTGCGTCGCCGCCGCCCCGGCATCCGCCCCGGCGGCCGCCGCGTACTCCCCCACCGACAGCGGATCGGTCTCCTCGGCAGCCCGGAAGTACGGCCCGACCTGCACCGGCAACCCCGGATGCCGCAACGCCCCGGCCGGCGCGATCCCCAGCGCCCGCAACCCACGCGGCCCGAAGTGCGCCAGCAGCGCCGCCGCCAGCTCGTCGTCCCTGTCCGCGTTCACGTTCGAACCGGCCCTCTCATGTCATGTGGTACGAGTCCATGAAAGCCTCCCAGAACTGCGTGCCGTCCCCGAACGGCACCTCGTCCCAGCGCTCCATGCCCTCGCGGACGCACTCCTCGGCGTTCGCCCAGTCGTAGGGCGTCGGCCGCTCCTCGGGCGTCGGCTTCTCCACCTCGATCTTGTACACCAGGTAGGACAGCGAGGAGATGTCCCGGTGGATCAGCTCGTACTCCTCGTCGGCGTCCGGGTCGCAGACCCAGATCGTCCCGTCGTCGAGGTTGAGGTAGACGAACCCCCCGTACAGCTCGCCCAGCTGCCTCAGCCGACCGTGCTCGGTTTCCACCAGCCACTCGGTCAACGGCTTGGCGAACGCCCAGTCCGGGTTCTCCGGCCGCCGGTCGGCGAGCTCCTCCAGGATCCGGAACAGCCCATTGGAGAACGGCACCCCGATCTCGGTCACGAACCGCACGGCCTCCGCGTCCCCGGCCCAGAGCCCGGCCGCCACCTCGGGCCGGAACCGCAGCATGGACCCTGGTGGCAGGCCCCGCTCGGCCGCCCGCCAGTCGATCGGCGCCAGCACCTACCGGCCTCCGCTCACAGGGTGGCCCAGGTGTCGAGGAACATCGCCCAGAACTCGCTCTTGAACGGCAGCGAGTCCCAGCGCTCCATGCCCTCGCGGACGATGTCCTCCACGGCAGCCCAGTCGTTGGGGTCCGGGCGCTCGTCGGGGCCCGGGCGCTCGACCTCGAACTTGTAGACGAGGTAGCTCAGGGAGGAGACGTCCCCGTGGATCAGCTCGTACTCGATCTCGGCGTCCGGGTCGGAGACCCAGATCGTGCCGTCGCCGAGGTTCACGTACACGGTCGCCTGGAAGAGGCTGCCCAGCGGCTGCAGCCGACCGTGCGGCGTGTCGACCGGCGCGGAGTCCCACGTCTCGAAGGCGTGCGCCGGGGTGGCCGGGTCCCGGTCCGCGAACTCCTCCAGGATCCGGAAGAGCCCGTTGGAGAAGGGGATCCCGATCTCGGTCACGAAGCGCGCGCCGTCGCCGTCCGGCCAGATCCGCGCCGCCACGTCGGGGCGGAACCGCAGCAGGTCGCCGGGCGTGGCCCGTTCCACGACCACCGGCCACTCAATCCCTACCAGCACCTCGTCCATCCTTCGTTCTCGGCCGTCACAGACCCTTGGCCTTCTTCTTCGCGGCGGAGGCCGCCTTGTCCTGCTGCCCCTGCGCGTCGAAGTCCTTGGTGCCCATCGTGCCACCGTGCTGACCTGCGGCGTGGTCCTGTTCGATCTGATTCAGATAGGCCTTGTGTCCCCAGTCGCGATCCTTGGTGGGCACCTTGTTGTCGTAGTCGACACCGTGGGTGACCTTCAGATCGGGGTTCTGGGACTCGAAGTGCCTGGCCAGCCAGCGTTCGCAGTTCGGACCGGCCTGGCAGGGCGCCCGTTCGGTGTAGAGGTCGGTGACATTGCCCTCCCTACCGCCGAGCAGCGGCTTTCCGATCGAGCGTTCCGAGTGGCTGCGGTTGTAGTCGCTCCGCCCGACCAGGATGAACTCGCCCTTCTCGTCCCGGTACCGGAGCGAGGCGTAGTTCTTGCCGCCGTAGTCCCCCTGGGCGCGCCGGGCCTCCTCCACCGCGCGGGAGAGCTCGGTCGGATCGTCGATCTTCTGACTGACGACCTTCTCGTCCTGCTTCTGGTTGCCGTGCTCGTCCTTGTCGGACTTCTTGTACTTCTTCGCGTTGTGCTTGTCGATCTCCTCCTTGGACGGGTCCTTGACCTTGGCCCCGTCCAGCATGGTCTTGAGCGACTCGTCCGGGTCCTTCACATCGACGAGCTTGCCGTCCTTGATCTCCTGGACCCGGCCGTCGTCGTGGATGAAGTACTTCCGCGGCGGCGTCTTCGGCCCGTCGCCGCCGCCGCCCTTGCCCGCCTGCGGGGGCGGGGCGGCCTTGTCCTTGCCCTTGTTGTTGAAGTCGTCGGAGGTGTGGTTGTCGTTTTCCTTGTGGTGCTTGGCGGTCTTCTTGAGGTTGTCGCCCGCCTGCTTGTACATCTTCTTGGCGGCCGTGCCCATGTCGTCGGAGAGGCTCTTGCCGAGCTTCTTCGCGACGTTCTGGAGCGCCTTGACGGTGGGGTCGCTCACTCGAAGCTCACCGCCGACACCCGGGTGCCGAAGACCTGCGCGTGCTGGGCGACCTTCTCGGCCTGCTCGTGGAGGGCTCGGGCGTGCGCCTCCACCGCGGCCGGATTGATCTTGAACGCGGCGCCGACCGAGCCGCCGGTGAGCGCGGCCTCGGCGGCCTCGAAGACCAGCCCGGACACCGCCTCCGCGACGACCTCGACCAGCGGGTTGAGCGCGGCCTCCACCACCTGGGCGACGATGTACTCCTCCAGCTGGTGCGCCAGATAGGACATCAGCTTCCGCGCGGCCTGCTGGATCGCGATCGCGCCGGCCTCCGCCAGCCCCACGGTCGCCACCGCGGCGGCCTGGGCGGCGACGAACGAGGCGGCCAGGACGATGAGTTCGCCGAGCGCCTCCAGCTTCATCGCGACGATCGCGTCGGCGGCGATGTCCATCGACTGCGCGACCACGTGGGCGGCCTGGATGACCTCGTTGAAGTGCTTGTCGGACATCAGGGCCCACTTGGCGACCAGCGCCTCGTAGGTCGCGCCCTCGTAGGCGCCGCCGAGCTGATGGATCGTCGCGGTCGAGTCGGAGTGGACCTCCTCCAGGCCCTTCGCGAACTCCTTGATGTGCTCGCCGAATTCGCGGACCTTGTCCTCGTTGACCGCTGGCCATCGGATGCCGATGAAGTTCAGCAGCGTCACGACCTCGCCAGGCAGTTCAATCGCCATCGAGAAACCCCCCGTGAACAACAATCCCTCGATTAGATTAAAAGTCTATACAACTGATCATTGACCTGCCGATGCCGAGGACGTGCCGATTCTGTAGCGATCCGGAACGATCCGGACCGGTATCCCATCAGTCGTGGACGCACCATGCCTGTCCGGCCTGCCCCCTCCCCGCCCGGGACCGCTGGCCGTGCCCTCGATGACTCCCGGTGCGATGCTGGTCGTGGGGCCCGATCCAGGCGGGCCCCCGGGCGCCGCACCACGCCTCAGCAGAAGGGCCGACCAGAAATGACCGACGTCGCCGCCGAGCAGGCCGAGCAGAACGACACCGGCTTCGCCCGCCTCGCCATGGTCACCATCGACTGCGCCGACCCGGTCGCGCTGGCCGCCTTCTACGGCGAGCTGCTCGGGTGGGAGACCCGGCACGTGGACGAGCAGTTCGCCATCCTGGACAACCCGGAGGGCGGCAGCCCGCTCGGCTTCGGACGGGTGAACGGCTACCGCCCCGAGCCGTGGGCCGAACCGGACGGCGGCAAGCACTTCCACCTGGACTTCTACGTCGACGACCTGGACGCGGCCACCGCCCGCGCCCTGGAACTGGGCGCGACCGAACCCACCTACCAGCACGGCCGCACGCTCAGGGTGCTGATCGACCCGGCCGGCCACCCGTTCGGTCTAGCGCCCCTGGACGCCTGAGCCCGCCCGCGCCCGCCCGCGCCCGCCTACACCCCCGCGCCGCTCAGCGCGGGAAGGCCCGCCGCGCCCGCCAGGTGGTGTGCTCGCGCGACACCGCGTCCTCCGCCTCGGCGGCCAGCCGGGCCCAGCGCTGCTCGGCCTCCGGCGCCCGCAGGTCCAGGTCGGACAGCTGGTTGCCGACGTTCTCCAGCTCCCGCGCCGCCAGCTGGTACGCGGCCGCCAGCGGGCGGAGCTGCTTCAGCTGGGTCCAGGCGATCACCGCCGCGGCCGCCGCCGAGGTGGCCCCGAAGACGTGCACCTGCAGCGCCCCGGTCGCCTGGGCGACGGCCGCCGCCGCACCGATGATGATCAGCGCCGCGACGCCCAGTCCCCAGGTGACCGCCTGCGACTCGCAGGACTCCGCACGCGAGCGGTACCACGTCCGCTGCCCCTCCACCCGGGTGCGCAGATAGAGCGTGCGCCGCGAGGTCAGCGACTCCGCCCGCACCCGGCGCATCTCCGGGGTGATCTCGGCGACCGCCCCCGGCGGCACGATCGCCGGGTCCTCGAACGCCCGCAGCACGTCCTCCACCTGGAGCAGGTAGCCGCGGTCGACGTCCGCCGACTCCGCGTCACCCCCGAACGGCCGGGCCCGCATCGAGTACTTCCAGGCCAGCGTCTTCACCGACTCGGCCGCCGCCCGCGCCTCGTACCACCGCGCCTGCGGATTGCTGCGGCGCAGCCGCGACCAGAAGTAGCCGGCCGCCAGCAACGCCACCACCGAGAACAGCGGCGTGATGTCGGCGGCCCCCTTGTCGTCCGGCCCGGGCAGCGAGCCGACGACCGCCGCGATCACCAGCATCGAGATCAGGCCCCGGTACCAGCGCAGCGTCTCCTGCTGCCCGGCCAGCGACGCCCGGTCGGCCGTCCGGAACAACTCCGGCAGCAGCTGCTCCTCGATCCCCGTCGGCGGATCCTGTCGCACCATCGAACCGCTCCCCTCCCCCGTCTCGCCCGGAGTATGCCCCCGGTCAACTCCCCTACACCGTGTCGTCCTTGACGCCGGCTCTTGCCGACGCGCGGCCGCAACCTCTATAACCGGTTACATGCCCATGCACTGGAAGCTCGTCATCGACGTCGCCGACCCGCACCGCCAGGCCGCCTTCTGGGGCGCCGCGCTCGACTACACCGTCGAGGACCACCACGACCTGATCGACGGTCTCCTCAAGGCCGGCGCGATCACCCCAGACCTGATCACCGAGGTCGGCGGCCGGCACGCCTGGCTCGCCCTCGCCGCCGTCCGCCACCCCGAGGACCCGCACGACCCGGCCACCGGCACCGGGCTCGGCCGCCGCATCCTCTTCCAGTGCGTCCCCGAACCCAAGCAGGGCAAGAACCGCCTCCACCTCGACCTCCACCCCGGCCCGGACGCCCGCGCCGCCACCGTCACCCGCCTGGAGTCCCTGGGCGCCAAGACCCTCCGCGAGGTCACCGAACCAGGCGGCTCCTGGACCGTCATGCAGGACCCTGAGGGCAACGAGTTCTGCGTCCACTGACCCCCGCGCGGCACGGGCCGCCACTGAACCACCCTGCTCGACTACCAACTTCATAGTGAAAGCTTCCAGCCATAAGGGAGCCGCAGGCGGCCGGTCGCGCGCCTGCGGCTCCCTTGATTTTATCCGCAAATATCGCCACAGAAGGACGAGTTGACGCGCGTTGATCGAGCCACGTGCGACGGTTGATCATTTTCAATAAAGATTGACCCTTTACGAACTCGACCTGAATGATGACTGCAGGTGACCAGCCGTCACACCGGAACCCGGGGCCCCGGAGCAACACCGGCCGCTGGTCACGCGCATCTCGTCATTCGCCGTCGAGGGGGGATCCTTCATGACCACCAAGCACATCCTGACCAGGACGCTGGCTGTCACAGCCGCCGCAGGACTGGTCGCCGGCATCGTCGCTGCCACGCCGGCCGTCGCCGCCGAGCCCACCGCACCGCCGTCCGCCACCGCCATCGTCGTAGACCCCGACAAGGGCGGCGCCGGCCAGGGCCCGGCCGGCCCGCTCATCCAGCAGGCTGGACCGCAGATCACCCGGAGCGAGGTGATCCGACGCGCCGCGTCCTGGTACGGCATAGGGCTCAAGTACACCAAGTCCGGCGAGACCTACCAGGGGTACCGCAAGGACTGTTCCGGCTACGCCGCGATGGCGTGGCGCCTCAGCACCACGAACGGCGGGCTCGACACCACCAGCTTCGTCCCGAGCGGGGTCGCCTCCTGGATCGGCAAGGGCGACCTGAAGCCCGGCGACGCCCTGCTCAACGACGCGGCCGGCTACGCCGGTCACATCGCCATCTTCGAGGGCTGGACCGACTCCTCGAGGAGCTCCTACTACGGCTACGAGTTCACCGGCAGCGGAGTACAGCACCGCGCGATCCCGTATCCGTACTTCTCCGGCTACGGCACCTTCGCGCCGGTCCGGAACAACAGCATCGTCGACGACGCCGGTTCCGGCAGCTCGGGTGGCGACCAGCCGGTCGCCGGGAACTGGGACGGCGGACCCG
>NZ_JBHSOF010000011.1:77445-165625 GCF_042656005.1 Kitasatospora misakiensis
ACGACGGCACCCTCATCACCCCCATCGACTGGGGCCAGCCCCGCTAACCACATCAGCCTGAGCCCGCTCCACCGTCACCCGGCGCGCCGACCACCGACGCGCCGGGTGACTCGCCGCCCAGCTCCCGGGCGACGGCGGCCACGACGGACAGTTCCACGGCCGCCGCCACTTGCTCGAACCAGTGGATCTCGGCTTCGAGGTCCACCAGGTCCTGGGTCGCCGACCGGCCACCGCACTCGCCCGGACCGCCGACCGAACGGACGGCGACCGCATAGCGCAGCAGCACCGCCTCGACGGCGGGCGCCAAGAGGTCGCCGGCCACCCCGGCGGCGGTCAAGCGCGCCGCCGCGGCAGCCGACCGGCTCTCGTCGAGGTACTCCTCCAGGGCGAGCACGCTGTCCCGGATCTCGATCACGTACCGGTACAGCCGCAGCCGCGGGTTGTTCCGCCGGAGTTCCTCGGGCAGCGGCAGCACCACTTCGGGTGTCGCGGTCTGGAGCAGCCGCCAGAGCGGGGCGATCCGGTCGGCCTGCCGTCCCACCGAGCGCCGCTTCCGGTACTCGGCCAGCGAGGGCCAGACCACCGCGAGCGCGAACAGCACCAGGGTGAAGGCCAGCAGTATCTGGGTGGTGCCCGCCACGGCGGCCGGCTCCAGCCCCTTCCAACCCAATTGATGGAACGTCAGATAGAGGAAGCGGTGGCCGAGGTAGACGATTCCCAGCAGCGTCGACGCCCGCATCAGCAGCAGCGAGGTCCGCGCCGGGCCGGGCAGGGCGTGCCTGGCGTGGATCCAGCAGAGCCAGGCGGAGGCCGCCATCCCCATCGCGCTGTAGGCGGTCAACAGCGCCCAGTACAGGTAGCCGGCCGACGAGTTCTGGCTGTACGTCAGCAGGTCGACGTCACCGTCCGGCCGCGGCATCACGGCGAACTCCACCGTCAGCGCGACCGAGGCGACCGCCAGTCCGGCCAGGTTCGCCCGCGACGCCCGACCCCGTGCCCGCCCGGAGATCTCCCGGACGAACTCCAGCATGCCCGCCGTCGTGGCCAGCCCCAGCAGGTGGACCGGCAGATTGGTGACGCTCGCGACGCCCAGCACGGAGTCGACCACCCGCCGGACGGCGGGTGCCCCGAGCGTCATCGACAGCGCCCAGCCGGCCCAGATCGTCCACAGCAGCCGGTTGCGCCGTGGCACGGTGCGCAGCCTGCGCAGGCCGAACAGGGTCAGCAGCCACACCGGCGGGAGCACCACCAGGTCAAACGGCCGCATCCGGACCCCTCCACTCATAGGCGTCCACGAACGTGCACATCACCAGGGAGAGCGCCTCGGCGGACTCACGGGAGGCACCCGGGCGCGCGACCGGCACGGTGTCGAAGTGCTGCCACATCAGCGAGGCCAGCAACTCGGCCTCCTGCTCCTGGCCGCCGGTCGCCCTGGTGCGATCCCGGGCCAGCAGCCGGGCAGCCATCGCGGGGTCCAGGTCCGGGAAGATCGCCCCCAACGCCTCCGGGTCGGGCTCGCCCTCCTGCCGGTGGTCCAGCAGGATGTGAGCCAGTTCGTGCAGCACGATGTGGCTCTGGTGGACGGGGCTGGTCACCGCCGAGAAGTAGACGTGGTCGGTCTCACCGAGGGCGAGCCAGACCCCGCAGATCCCGGACCCGCCGGCGTCCGCCTTGGGCAGCGGGATCAGCCGCAGCGGCCGCCCGCGCCGTCTCGCCACCGCGTCCGCCAGTTGCTCGACCCCGAACCGACCGGCGACATCCAACTGCCCGATCAGCCCGTCACATCGAGCCTTGAACCGACGCCATTCCCGTTGCTCCATGCGCGCCCCCACGGTCCGCACAGCCCGTTCGCGCGGCCCCCCCGCACGCCCCCGCCCGGAGTCTAATCCAACGGACCGTCAGATTTGCGCTACGGCTCCGTTTGCGAACCAGCCGCCCCCGTACCGGACTCCAGCACACCGCTGCGCTCGACCAGTGAGCGGACCATGTCCACGCCCTGCGCCGACTGCGTCGCGACCGCGGCCGCCCGCAGCGCCACCGAACGGACGTCGTTGGCCCGCATCGCGGCGATCAGCGAGAGCTGTGCGACCACCCGGTCCGCCACCTCGTCGTCGATGAAGTAGGCCTGCGGAACACCGAAGAAGTCCCCCAGCGCCCGCAACGTGCCGACGGTCGGGTTCCCGGCCTTCCCCTTGACCAACATCCACAGCCGGCCGACGGACACCTTCGAATCCCCGGGCCCGGCCGCCTCCCGGATCCCGTCCACCACCTCCTGCAGGGTGTACCGCCGCCCCAGCGGCTGCACGTACGTGAACAGGAACTCGATCCGTTGCCCCAGCCGCTCCCCCTCCGGGTCGGCCGGGACCTCACCGTCCACTCCGTCGGCCCCGTCCAGCTCTCTCACACCCATCACACCCTCCGCCCGGTGGTCAGCCCCAGTATCGGTGATGCGGCCCGGTTCGGGGAGGCGGTGGACGAGTGACCGACGGCGCCTCCGGCGAGGCGGGCCGCCGGGAACGCCGAAGGGCCCTCCCCGCTTGTGCGGGGAGGGCCCGGGAGCGGCCGGTGTCCGGCCTCAGAGCAGGCCGAGGGCCGGCATCAGGTAGTAGAAGGCGAAGACCGCCGAAACCGCGTACATCGCGACCGGGACCTCGCGGCCGCGGCCGGCGGCGAGGCGCAGGACGCAGAAGGCGATGAAGCCGAAGCCGATGCCGTTGGTGATGCTGTAGGTGAACGGCATCAGGATCATGGTCAGGAAGGCCGGGATCGCGATCGTGTAGTCGGCCCAGTCGATCTCCTTGATCGAGTTGGCCAGGATCAGGAAACCGACGGCGACCAGGGCCGGGGTGGCCGCCTGGGCGGGGACCATGGTGGCCAGCGGGGTGAGGAAGAGGGCCACCACGAAGAGGGCGCCGGTGACGACCGAGGCGAAGCCGGTGCGGGCGCCCTCGCCGACGCCGGCGGTGGACTCGACGAAGCAGGTGTTGGCGGAGGAGGAGGTCGCGCCGCCCGCCGCGGTGGCGATGCCGTCGATCATCAGCACCTTGTTGATGCCCGGCAGGTCGCCCTTGGCGTCCAGCAGGTGGGCCTCGTCGGCGACGCCGAGGATGGTGCCCATCGCGTCGAAGAAGCACGACATCAGCACGGTGAAGACGAAGAGGGCGCCGGTGAGGAGGCCGACCTTCTCGAAGCCGCCGAACAGGCTGACCTTGCCGACCAGGCCGAAGTCGGGGGCGGCGACCGGGTTGCCGGGCCAGGTCGGGACGGTCAGGCCCCAGTTGAGGGCGGGGATGTCGGCGAGCTTGTCGATGACGAGGGCGACCCCGGTCATCACCGCCATGGAGACCAGGATCGCGCCGGGCACCTTGCGGACGATCAGGACGAGCGTCAGCAGCAGACCGAGCACGAAGACCAGGACCGGCCAGCCGAGCAGGTGGCCGCCGGTGCCGAGCTGGACCGGCACGGTGGTGTGGGCGGCGTCCGGGATCCGGCTGACGAAGCCGGCGTCCACCAGGCCGACCAGGCCGATGAACAGGCCGATGCCGATCGCGATGGCCTTGCGCAGGCCGAGCGGGACGGCGTTCATCACCCGCTCGCGCAGGCCGGTGGCGACCAGGATCATGATCGCGAAGCCGGCCAGCACGACCATGCCCATGGCGTCCGGCCAGGTCATCTTGGGCGCGAGCTGGAGGGCGACGATGGTGTTGACGCCGAGTCCGGCGGCGAGGCCGATCGGGACGTTGCCGATCACACCCATGAGCAGCGTGGTCAGACCGGCGGTGAGCGCGGTGGCGGTGACCAGCTGGGCGCTGTCCAGGTGGGCCCCGGTCATGTCCGTGGCGCTGGCCAGGATGATCGGGTTCAGCACCAGGATGTACGCCATGGTGAAGAAGGTGGCGACGCCGCCGCGGATCTCGCGCGGCAGCGTGGAGCCGCGCTCGGTGATCCGGAAGTAGCGGTCGAGTGCGCCGGTCGGGGGGGTCGGCGCGCCGGCGGGCGGAGCGGGCTCGGGCGACTCGGTGGTCGGCTGGGCCACGGGCATGCTGCGTCCTCTGTGGGGGCGGAGGAGGGGAGGGAGCCGCCCGGAGCGACAGTGGCCGGGCGATCCGGCGGGACGGGCACGGAGCGCGATGCCCTGAGCATGCCGCGGCCGACCGGAGAGATAAGTATGAATACCTCGATGCCCGTCCGCTATCTTCGCGCGTAGACCGCTCCGGGCCGGGGCAGACGCGGACAGTCCGCACAGGGAATCGATCGAACGGCCGCCGCACCCGTACCCTAGGGCCCATGCCCAAGACGCCCCCGCACCCCTCCCCGCCGCCGCTGGAGGCCAACGACGTCGCGATCGTCGGCGGCGGCACGGTGCTCTGGTTCGTGGCGTTCGTCGTCCTGCTCCCCTTCTGGGGCACCCTCTCCGACCACGGCCACGGCCACTGGCCGTGGATCTGCCTGGCCGGCGGCGGCCTGGGCCTGATCGGCCTCTGGTACTGCCGGGCCCGCCGGGACGCCATCGCGCGCAGCCGGGCGTCCGAGGCACAGGCCGAGGCACAGACCGGGACGCAGACCGGCACGCAGACCGGCACGTAGACCGCGCCACGGACCCCGCGCGCGGCCCCGGACGGGGACGGTACGGACCCGGCCACCCGGTCGGACTGAATAGCCCTTTAGTAGCACGCATCGGACATAAGGCACCCGTAGAGTCGGTGCCATGACGCAGCCTGCGCAGCCCGCCGAGGACCGGCCGACCGCGGCCCAGGCCGCCGGCGAGAAGCCCGACGGTGCCCATCCGCTCGGGCTGCTGCCCGGCCGGCGCGGCGGGCTGACCGCCGCCGAGGTGGCCGAACGGGTCACCCGCGGCGACGTCAACGACGTCCCGGTCCGCTCCAGCCGCTCGACCGGGGAGATCGTCCGGGCCAACGTCTTCACCCGCTTCAACGCGATCATCGGCGTGATGTTCGGGATCATCCTGGTCGTCGGCCCGCTCCAGGACGGCCTCTTCGGCCTGGTCATCGTCGCCAACACGGCGATCGGCATCATCCAGGAGCTGCGCGCCAAGAAGACCCTGGACAGCCTCGCGCTGATCGGCGAGGCCAGGCCCCAGGTCCGCCGGGACGGCGCGGCCCAGCAGATCGCCGTCGGCGGGATCGTGCTGGACGACACCGTGCTGCTCGGCATCGGCGACAAGGTGATCGTCGACGGCGAGGTCACCGAGGCGGACGGCCTGGAGATCGACGAGTCGCTGCTCACCGGCGAGCCGGACCCGGTACTCAAGCAGCCCGGCGACCAGGTGATGTCCGGCAGCTTCGTGGTGGCCGGCGCGGGCGCCTTCACGGCCACCAAGGTGGGCCGCGAGGCGTACGCGGCGCAGCTGGCCGAGGAGGCCAGCCGGTTCACCCTGGTGCGGTCGGAGCTGCGCAGCGGCATCGACAGCATCCTGCGGTTCATCACCTGGCTGCTGGTCCCGACCGCGATCGGCCTGATCATCAGCCAGCTGGCGGTGGAGGGCCGGGACTGGCGCGAGGCGGTCCGCCGGATGATCGCCGGGATCGTGCCGATGGTCCCCGAGGGGCTGGTGCTGCTGACCTCGGTGGCCTTCGCGATCGGGGTGATCCGGCTGGGCCGCCGGCAGTGCCTGGTCCAGGAGCTGCCCGCGATCGAGGGCCTGGCCCGGGTGGACACCGTCTGCCTGGACAAGACCGGCACCCTCACCGAGGGCGGGATGGACGTCGTCGACCTGCGGATCATCGGCGGCGACGAGGACGGCGGGGCCGCGGACGAGCGCGGCGCGCTCGACGACCGGGGCAGCCTCAAGGAGACGGTCGTGCGGGCGCTGGCCGTGATGGCCGGTGCGGACGCCCGCCCCAACCCGTCCATGCGGGCCGTCCTCGACGCCTACGGCGACGGCCGCGACACGACCGCCCTCGACACGCCCGCCCTCGACACCGGCGCCAGCGGCCCGAACGGCGCCCGTCCGGACGGCGGCGGCGGCCCCGACGGCGACGGCCGGGGCGCCCCCGGCGCCCGCGGCGGCTGGCGGGTGATCGAGGCGATGCCGTTCTCCTCCGCCCGCAAGTGGAGCGGTGCGCAGCTGCTGGAGCCGCGCGGCGGCGAGGCCAGCTGGCTGCTCGGCGCGCCCGACGTCCTGCTGCCGACCGGCCACCCGGCGCTGGCCGAGGTCGACGAGCTGGGCGCCCAGGGCCTGCGGGTGCTGCTGCTCGGCCGCACGCCCGTCCCGCTGGACGCCCCGGACCCGTCCGCCGACCTGCGGCCGCTCGCCCTGGTGGTGCTCCAGCAGCGGCTGCGCGACGACGCCGCCGACACCCTGCGCTACTTCGAGAGCCAGCAGGTCGCGGCGAAGGTGATCTCCGGCGACGCGGCCGTCTCGGTCGGCGCGGTCGCCGCCCACCTCGGGCTGCCCGGCGCCGACCACCCGGTGGACGCCCGCACCCTGCCCACCGAGCCGCAGGCCCTCGCCGACTCCGCCGAGCGCACCGCCGTCTTCGGCCGGGTCACCCCGCGGCAGAAGCGGGAGCTGGTCGGCGCCCTGCAGTCGCGCGGGCACACCGTGGCGATGACCGGCGACGGCGTCAACGACGTCCTGGCGCTCAAGGACGCGGACATCGGCGTGGCGATGGGCAGCGGCAGCGACGCGACCAAGGCGGTCGCCCAGATCGTGCTGCTGAACAACTCCTTCGCGGTGCTGCCCTCGGTGGTCGCCGAGGGCCGCCGGGTGATCGGCAACATCGAGCGGGTCGCCGGACTGTTCCTGGTCAAGACGGTCTACTCGGTGCTGCTGGCGCTGCTGGTGATCTTCACCCACTCGCCGTACCCGTTCCTGCCCCGGCACTCCACCGTGCTGTCCACCCTGACGATCGGTGTGCCGGCCTTCTTCCTGGCCCTCGCGCCCAACAACGAGCGGGCCCGCACCGGCTTCGTCCGCCGGGTGCTGCGGCTGGCGATCCCGGGCGGCGTCATCGCCGGCACGGCGACCTTCACCGCGTACGCGCTGGCCCGCGCCAACCACGCGACCGACCTGGAGTCGGACACCAGCGTGGCCACCCTGACGCTCTTCCTGGTCGCGATCTGGGTCCTGGCCATCGTGGCCCGCCCGTACAACTGGTGGCGGCTGCTGCTGATCGGGACGATGTGCGGGGCGTTCGCGCTGGTGCTGACCGTGCCGTGGCTCTCCGACTTCTTCCAGCTCTCGCTGTCCGGCACCCGGGACCCGTGGATCGGCGTGGGCATCGCGGTGACCGCCGGGCTGGTGCTGGAGGTGGTCTGGCGCATCATGCGGCGCCGACTCGATGATTGACCCACGGCCCGGACGACGGACCAGGACGACGGACCAGGACGACAGGGGGGTACCGCGATGGCGCGCAGGGGCGGGGAGTTGGAGGCCTTCACGGCCTTCCTGGGCGGACTGCTGGCCACCGGACTGCTGGCCCTGGCCCTGGTGGGGGCCGGCGCGCTCGCGGGGATCGACGCCGGGCCGCTGCTCCACAAGGCGGTGGCGGCCGTGCTCACCGCCACCTGGGTGATGAGCACGCTCGCGATCTACCTACGGCTGATCGCCCGCGGCCGGACCCGCTCCGGCACCCGCTCCTGAACCACCGGGGCGGGTGCCGGGACGCGGCGGCGGTCAGCCCTCGAAGTCCCGGGCGGCGGACAGCTCGTAGGCCCGGTCCGGTTCGCTGAGCGCGGCCAGCACCTCGAACCGGCGGTGCCACTGCCCGACCGACCAGGCCAGCCCGGCGGCCAGCCCCTCCGGGGTGGCGGCGTGCAGCAGTCCGGGCACCGGGGGCAGCTCGAACTCGTCGTCCTCGTCGGCCTCCTCGGCCGTCTCCGGGTCGTACGGCGCCTCCGGGGTCTCCGCCGCGGTGTCCCAGCGCCAGTCCACGGCGGCCTCCTCCCCGTCCGGGCCGACCACCAGCAGCTCCTCGTGCTCCTCGTACGCCACCGGGCAGCCGGGCAGCAGCTCCCGCACCACGGCCGGCACCCGGTGCAGCGCGCCCTGGGAGAGCACCCGGCCGCCCGCCACCTCGCTGGCCAGCGAGACGTGCAGCCGCTCGGCGAGGTCTGCGGCGAGCGCCGGGGCGACCGGCAGCAGCGGGTGGTCGTGCAGCAGCTCGACCAGGTCGGGGGCGTCCGCGACGACCGCCTCGGTGGCGTCCACCACCACCGTGCGGTCCGGCCGGCGGCCGGTTTCGCGGTCCAGCGGCGGCACCGCCCGGACCACGTCCAGCGGCTCCAGCCGGTCCAGCTCGACCCGGGCCAGCGCGCTGTGGATGCCGTGCAGTTGACGGTGCCCGATCTCGGCGGCCGGATCGGTGAGCCGGTCCAGCACCTCGTCCGGCCCGTGCGGCTCGGCGAGCAGCGCGGTCAGCGTGGTGCGGACGCCCAGCGCGTGCAGGAACTGCTCGTCCAGCGTGGTGCGGGCCTCCTCGTACAGGCCGCGCAGCAGCGGGTCGGCGCCGGCCGCGCGCAGACCGGCGGGCTCGCGGCCGTCCAGCACCGGGTGGTCGCGCAGCCACCAGGCGGTGTACGGCGGCAGGTCGGTGTACGAGCCGTCCGGCAGCAGGGTGCGGACGGGAGTGACCACCGCGTCCCGGTACGGCGGGCGGGCCAGCGCGGCCAGCGCCTGCGGCCAGGCGTCGTCGTCCACCAGGTCCAGATCGCGGACGACGAGCAGTTCGGCGGCGACCGGCGGGACGCCCAGCGCGTCGGCGTCGTCGGCGTGCAGGGCCTCCAGCGCGTCCTCGGCCCACTCGGCCAGGCCGTCCGGCGCCTCGTCGATCAGCCCGGTGGGGTGGCCGCCGACCGCCCGGTCGGCGGGCGCGGTGGGGTCGAGCCGCTCCAGGTCGTCCGGGTCGAGCACGACGTCCTCGGCCCGGACCAGCACGAAGTCGGCGAGCGCGCCGACCGCGGCGAGCACCTCCGGACCCCAGCGCTCCAGCAGCTCCTCGTCCACCCAGGCGGCGTCGTCCTCCCGCGCCACCTCGGCGAACGGGCTGTCGGGGAGCAGGAGTTCACCGGCGCGGGCGGGCTCGCCCTCGTCGTCGAGCAGGGCCAGCCGGGCCAGCCAGGGGTGCTCGCCGGGCGCCGGGGCGGCCGCTTTGACGAGCGACAGGACGGCCTCGGCGAGGTCGGCGGCGGCGTCCGGGTCGTCCTCGGCCAGCTCGTAGGAGCGGGCGACGGCGGCCCGCACCTCGGGCGTGTCCAGCACCCCCGCCGGGGTGGCCGCGCCCGCGCCCAGCTTGGCCAGCAGCGGGTGGGCGGCCTCCGGGTGGGCGAGCCGCAGATCGAGCACGGCGAGCGCGCCGGCCAGCGACTCGGGGTAGCCGGGGAAGGCCGCCCAGTCGGCGTCGTCGGAGGGCAGCAGGACCCGGCGCGGGCCGGTGACCGTCCGCCCGTCGGCGAGCGGCACCGGCAGCGCGCCGAGCGCCTCCGGATCGGCGCCGCCGAGCGCCGCGTACAGGTTCCGCCACCAGGCCGGCTCCCGGTCCAGGCCGCCCAGCTGGTCGACCACCTCGGCGAGCGGGACCCGGCGCACGTTCAGCACCCGCAGCTCGGTGCGGCGTTCCAGGCCGGCCGGCAGCAGGCCGGGGAAGATCGGCGCCAGCGCCTCGACCACCGAGCCGTCCGCGCCCTCCAGCAGCGTGGCGTCCCGGGGCCGCAGCGCGGGCGTGCCCTCCTCGACCGGCGCCGGGTGCGGCAGGAACGGCGTGCCGGGCAGCCGGGAGAGCACGGCGGCGCGCAGCGCGTTGTCCAGCGGGCCCCGGCCGAGCGGGCCGGGTACCAGGCCGAGCGAGCCGAGGTCGCCGCCGCGGGCGCGCAGCAGTTCGGCGTAGGCGTCGGCGGCGCGCTCGGTGACGAAGTCGGCGAGCGGGCCGGGGGCGACGTGCCGGCGGGTGGAGTCCAGCGGGTAGGAGGCGATCAGCAGCGCGGGCAGGTCGAGCGGCTCGTCGCTCGGGGTCGGCGCGTGCAGCACCGGGGTGATCGCGGGCCGCTGCGGGTCGCCCTCGTCGGAGACCGGCACCGCCCAGGTCACCGTCCAGTAGGGGCGGGTGCGCTCCTCGGTGGGCCGGTCGGCGAGCAGCTCGACGGCGAGCGGGCCGGCCGCCCCGACGGTCTGCCAGACGGTGCGCCGCAGCTGGCCGCCCGCGTCGTCGGTGACGGTGACCTCGGTGACCGCCGCCCCCGGCCGGCCCGCCTCCGGGCCCTCCTCCAGGCCGTTCTGGAGCGGCGTCTCGGCCCGGGCCCGCCCGGTGCCGCCGTCCCAGCGCGGCTCGGCGGCCGAGCGGGTCAGCGTCCGGGTGCCGTCCGCAGTCTCCACCACCACCTCGGCCAGGCCGGGCAGGGTGAGCAGCAGCGCGTCGTCGATGCCGGCCAGCAGCCGGCGGGTGAGGTCCTCGGCGGCGGCGTCGCGCAGCGGCAGCACCACCACCGTGTCGTACCCCTCGGGCGCCGGGCCCTCGGCGGCGAACGGCAGCCGCAGCAGCGGCACGTGGCCGTCCCGGCGGCGCAGCTCCTCGACGAGCGCGGGCTGTGCCTCGGCGAGCGACCTGGCCTCGCCGAGCGACCAGCGCACCCCGCCGGCCGCGCCGAGCACGGCGGGTTCGTCGGTGACCGCGAGCACTGCGGCGAAGCCCACGCCGAACCGGCCGACGGTGGTGTCCCGGTCGCCGCGCTTGGAGGAGGCGCGCAGGGTGGACAGCGACTCGACGGCCGCGGCGTCCAGCGGCGCACCGGTGTTCGCGGCGGCCAGCACGCCGTCCGCCAGGGTGAGCCGCAGGCGGCCCGGGCCGCGGCCGGCCCGGACGGCGGCGTCGGCGGCGTTCTGCGCCAGCTCGACGACCAGCCGGTCGCGGTAGCCGCCGAGGGCCAGCTCCTCCTCGGCGTTGGCGTCCTCCCGGAACCGGGCCGGGGAGGCGGCCCAGGCGTCCAGCACCCGGCGGCGCAGTTCGGCACTGCCGAAGGGGTCCGCGAGGTGCTCGTCCGTGCCGCTGCCGATGATCCGAGGTTCCACTGGACCTGCCACCTTCCGCCGCCCTGTTGTGCCCTACGAGGGGCATTCTTCCCTGCCGGGGGGACCGCGCCGGACACGCCCCCGTCCCACTCCGCTGCGACCGGGCGGCGGCCGGGAACGACGGCGGCCCGCCCCACCGGAGTGGGACGGCCCGCCGGGCGGGTGCGCGGGCCTCAGGAGTGGCCGAGCTCCTCGGTGGGGGCGTCCGGCTCGACCGAGCCGGAGAGCCGGTCCGGGTGCAGCGTCAGCGGCTCGACCACCAGCTCGTCCAGGATCAGCGCGGCCGGCGCGGGCGGCGCCGGGATGACGGCCGCCTCGGAGTGCCCGCCGCAGCCGTACGCGAAGGAGACGATCTGGCCGTCGGCCGGTCCGAACTCGTTGCCGCAGACGCCGAAGGCCTGGCCCAGCGTGCCGCCGATCGGGATCAGGAAGCCGCAGCTGTTGCAGGCGGCCGGGGCGGCCTGCGCCATCGGCGTCTGCGCGCCGTGGGCCTTCTCCCAGCGGTCGGCGGCCAGGTGCAGGCCCAGCCGGGAGAGCACCCGGCTGCGGCCCATGCCCAGCTCGTCGGCGAGGGCCTTGATCTGGGCGCGGACCGGGGCCGGCTGGACGTCCGGGTCGTCACTGACCAGCACGTCCTCCTGGGCGGCCTGGGCCACCGCGGAGTTCGGCGCGGGCTCGTCCTCGCCGGTCCAGCCCGGTTCGAGGCGCACGTCGTCGGCGTCGGTGGGGAGCAGGTCGCCGGGGCCCATGTCGCCCGGGCGCAGCCGCTCGCTCCACGGCACCCACTGCGGGGCGAGGATCGCGTCGGCGCCCGGGAGCAGCACGACCTCGTCCAGTGTCACGTTCTTCGCGCGGGGGGCGCGGGCGACGGTGACCGCCCAGTGCCAGCCCCGGTACGCCGCGTCCAGGCACTCGAAGGTGTGGGTGACGACACGGTCGGCGTCGGCCTGGACACCCAGGTGCGCTCCGACGGTCTCGGCCCCGACGGCCTCCTCGGCGGCCTGGCGGGCGAGTTCGACGGCCTCGGCACAGAGCCGATCAGGGGTACGGCTTCGCATCGCTGCACTCACGGCGTCGATTCTCTCCCATTTCTTCTGTCGCTCACGGCGAGTCGCCTGTTCCGTCGCGGCTCGGTTCCCTCATCCATTCTGCGCGACCGCGGCCTGCCGCGGATACCGGCCGCGCCGCTCGTCAGGTCCGCCGGCGCCGGGTCGGGTCGTCGGGCGCCCTGCGCAGGCTACCCGTCGGTCGACCGCGGGGCACAGTCCGGGGCGTTCCGGAGTGGATCCGGAGCGTCCGGAAGGGGAACGGCGGCCCCCGCTCGCGCGGCGCGGAGCGGAATCCCGCGTCGCCGTCGCGAATCTGGGGCAGGATGGGCTTGTGGCGGACGAGAAACCGTCGCAGCACGCACTGCGTGCCTCGCAGGCCGGCAGCCCCGACGAGGCGAACGCCGTGCCGCGACAGCAGCCCCCGGTCCACGCTGCGGGTGAACCGCGGTCGGTGGACCCCTCGTCACTGCCCGCCGCCGCCGAGCCTGTCGGCCCGCCCGACGGCTCAGACGATCGCGACGGGCCCGACGCCCTCGACATTCGCGACGCTCTCGACGCCGGGGACGCCCTCGACGCGGAGGGTGAGGAGGACGAGGAGCCCCGCCGGCACTTCCTGGTCCGCACCGCCTCCGCCGCCGGCTCCCGCACCGGCAAAGTGGTGCACGGCACCGGCCGCCGGATCCGCCGGGCCACCTCCGCCGAGGGCGCCGGCGAGTCGGGTCTGGCCAAGCTGATCGAGCTGCACGCGCTGAACGCCTTCGGCGACATGCTCATCACCGTGGCGCTCGCCTCCACCATCTTCTTCTCCGTACCGACCGGCGAGGCCCGCGGCCGGGTGGGCCTCTACCTGCTCGTCACCATGGCGCCGTTCGCCGTGCTGGCCCCGGTGATCGGCCCGCTGCTGGACCGCCTCCCGCACGGCCGCCGGGCCGCGATGGCGATGTCGATGCTGGCCCGCGCGGTACTCGCCTGGACCATGGCCGGCGTGGTGTCCGGCGGCGGCCTGGCGCTCTACCCGGAGGCGCTCGGCGTGCTGGTCGCGTCCAAGGCGTACGGGGTGGTGCGCAGCGTCGTGGTGCCCCGGCTGCTGCCCAGCCGGCTGTCCCTGGTGAAGGCGAACTCCCGGGTCACCCTGGCCGGGCTGCTGGCCACCATGGTCGCGGCCGGGGTGGGCGGGCTGCTGCACCTGATCGGTCCCGGCTGGCCGCTGCGCGGGGCCTTCCTGGTGTTCGTCGCCGGCACCCTGATGGCCTTCCACCTGCCGCACGCCGTCGACTCGGCCAAGGGCGAGCAGCGCGCCGTGCTGCACGCCGAGGAGCACCCGCCGGGCCATCACGGCGTCCTGCACGTCCGGAGCGCTCCGGAGCGGCGGGCCGACGAACCGTCCGCCGGGCAACGCCCCAAGGCCTCGCTGCGCACCGTCGGCCCGTCGGTGATCCTGGCGCTGCGCGCGATGGCGGCGATGCGCTGGCTGGTCGGCTTCCTGGTGATGTTCCTGGCGTTCCTGCTCCGCGAGGAGCCGATCGGCGGCCTGCAGCCGACCCTCGCGCTCGGCGTGGTGGCGCTGGCCGCGGGGACCGGCAACGCGCTCGGTTCGCTGCTCGGCTCCTGGCGGCGCACCCGCGGCCCGGAGGTGACCGTCACCGCGATGCTGCTGCTGGCCGGCTGCGCCACGGCCGCCGCCGCGCTCTGGTACGGCACGTTCACGGTGGTGGCGGTGGCCTGCACGGCCGGGATGGCGGCCTCGCTGGGCAAGCTGTCGCTGGACGCGCTGATCCAGCGGGACGTGCCCGAGTCGGTGCGGACCTCGGCCTTCGCCCGCTCGGAGACGGTGCTCCAGCTCGCCTGGGTGGCGGGCGGCGCGGTCGGCATCCTGCTGCCGCTGAACGGCGCGCTGGGCCTCTCGGTGGCCGCCGCGGTGCTCGGCGCGGTGCTGCTGTGGACGTTCCGCTCGCTCCTACGGGTGGGTGTGCGCCACCGTCCGGCCTCGCCCCGGGTGGCGTAGCGGCTCCCGCCGGGCGCCGGCCGGCCCGCTCCGGGGCACAACACGCGGTGGCCGACCCCCGCGTAGCGTGATCGCCAAAGCCCGGTAGCCTCTGACGCATGAGCCTCAGTACCCGCGTCATCGCCGGCCTCGGCGCCGTCGTCGTCATCGCCGCCGGCACGGTCGGCGGGTCCATCGCCTTCGCGTCCGACCAGCACGAGATCAGCGACCACCGCGTCACCCTGGTGGTCGGGAACTCCTCGACGGTCAAGGACCCCTTCTGCTTCAACGGTGGCAAGCCGCTGACCGACGAGCAGCAGGAAGAGTGCCAGGACAGGGCCGGCAAGGCGCTGGACGCGGGCACCCTGCCCAAGTCCGACGTGACCATGAGCGACCGGATCGGCGTCGGTGTCAGCCCGGACGTGGCCGACCGCGGCTGGTGGGCCAACACCAACGGCGGCCAGCAGGGCCAGGGCGGCCGGTTCATCCTGGCCTCGGCGGCCAAGGACGCCACCTACTCGGGCTCCGTGCCGGCCGCCAAGGCGCTCAACGCCTCGGGCAAGACCCTGGTCACCGTGGTGGAGAGCGACCCGAAGCAGCCGGACGCGATCTACGGCGTGTGGTACTTCGAGCTGAACACCCAGGACAGCTGACGGTCGTCCGGTGCCGGTACGACTCCCCGACGAGCAGCCGGGCCCCGCGCGGGCCCGGCTGCTCGTCGTCGTCGCGGTGCCGGCCGAGGCCGACGCCGTGCTGCGCGGCCTGGGCGGCCTGGGCGCCGCCGCTGAGCGGGTGCCGCTGCCGGGCGGCGCGCTGGACCGGGTCGCGCTCCCCTGCGGAGCGACGGTGGACGTGCTGGCCGGCGGGGTCGGCCCGGGCGCCGCGGCGGCGGCCGCTGCCACCGCGCTCACCGCCGCCCGGTACGACCTGGTGGTCTCCGCCGGGATCGCCGGCGGCTTCGCCCCGCGGGCGCCGATCGGCGCGACCGTGCTCGCCACCGGGATCGTCGCCGCCGACCTCGGCGCCGAGACCCCCGAGGGCTTCGCCGACGTCACCGAGCTGGGCTTCGGGACCGTCCGGCACACCCCGGCGCCGGCCGCCGTGGCACTCGCCGCCGAGGCCCTGCGGGCCGCCGGGGCGGGCCCCGTCGCCACCGGCACGGTGCTGACCGTCTCGACGGTGACCGGCAGCGCCGGGCGCGCCGCCGCCCTGACCGCCCGCCACCCGGACGCGGTGGCCGAGGCGATGGAGGGCTTCGGGGTCGCCGAGGCCGCCGACCGGCACGGGGTGCCGGCGTTCGAGCTGCGCACCGTCTCCAACCCGGTGGGCCCGCGCGACCGGACCGCCTGGCGGATCGGCGAGGCGCTGGGCGCGCTGGAGCGGGCCTTCGCCGCACTGCCGTACCCGGCCCTGGCCCTGGCCCTGGCGGCCACCGGGTCGCCGACGTCCGAGCCTGCGGCGTCCGAGCCGCCGCATTCCCACCGGGCCGAACCGCCCGGACCGCGCCGAGCGCCGAAGGAGGCCGGCCGTGGCTGAACGGCTGAGCATCGCCTACTCGCCCTGTCCCAACGACACCTTCGTCTTCCACGCCTGGTCGCACGGCCTGGTCCCGGGCGCGGACGCCCCCGAGGTCACCTTCGCCGACATCGACGTCACCAACGGCCTGGCCGAGCGCGGCGAGCTGGACGTGCTCAAGGTCAGCTACGCCGCCCTGCCCTGGGTGCTGGACGAGTACACCCTGCTGCCGTGCGGCGGGGCGCTCGGGCGCGGCTGCGGCCCGCTGGTGCTGACCCGCCCGGACAGCGGGGACGACCTGAGCGGGAAGACCGTCGCCGTCCCCTCCGAGCGGTCCACCGCGTACCTGCTGTTCCGGCTGTGGGCGGCGAAGGCGGTGCCGGGCGGTCTGGGCCGGGTCGTGGTGCTGCCGTTCCACGAGATCATGCCCGCCGTCCGGGACGGCCGGGTGGACGCCGGCCTGGTCATCCACGAGGCCCGGTTCACCTACCGGAACTACGGGCTGCGCAGCCTGGCCGACATGGGCGAGGCCTGGGAGCGGGAGACCGGTCTGCCGATCCCGCTCGGCGCGATCATCGCCCGCCGTTCGCTCGGCGCGGAGCGGCTGCGGGCGCTCACCGAGGCCGTCCGCGCCTCCGTCCGCCAGGCCTGGGACGACCCGGAGGCCAGCCGCGGGTACGTGCTGGAGCACGCCCAGGAGATGGACCCGGACGTCGCCGACCAGCACATCGCCCTGTACGTCAACGAGTTCACCGCGGACCTCGGCGAGGAGGGGTACGCGGCCGTCCGCGCGCTGCTCACCCGGGCCGCCGCAGAGGGGCTGGTGCCCCCGCTCGACCCGGGTGCGCTGGACTTCTGAGCGCCCGCCCGGCCTCGCCGAGCGGCTACGCGCGGCTAGACGTCGAACTGCTCGGCGACCCCGCGCAGCAGTACGGCGAGCTTCTGCCCGGCCGGCTTGGCCGGGTAGCGGCCGTGCTGGAGGCCCGGCAGTACCGCGTCCATCATCGTGATGAGGTCCTGCACGAGTGCCGCCATGTCGTCCGGGCTCTTGCGCTGGGCGGCGGCCACCGACGGCAGCGCGTCCAGCAGCTGGACCTGCATCGCCTGGTCGCCCCGGTGTCCGGCGACCACGCCGAACTCGACCCGCTGGCCCGGCTTCAGCGACGTGATTCCGGCGGGCAGCGCCTTGGTGTGGACGAAGACATCGCCGCCGTCGTCCCGCGACAGGAAGCCGAAGCCCTTCGTCTCGTTGAACCACTTGACCTGGCCGGTGGGCATCTCGAACAGTCCTCGATGTGGGTGTGAGGGATCCCGGCCCTGGCCGGGGATCACTGGGTGGTGGTGGAAGTACGGGCCGATCCGGGGGCACGCCCTGCGGGGCGTGCACGATCAGCACGTTGTCAGGAGCAGACTAACGGTCCGTCACTGTCTCATCCGCGTTCCGCGCAAGGTCCGTACGGAGCTCCGGCGGCCACGCGCGATCCGGAATCGGCATGGCCGGGGCGCGGCTCGACGCTGTCCACAGGCACACACCTCCGGTCGGAGAGAACGGGGCGCACTGATCGCACCCCTCGGCACAGCCTGCATACCCCCGCCCAGCAGGGATCGAAACTCCCAGCGCCCGGAAAACTGCGCAACGTGACGGACCGCTCGCCCGCGAAGGGATCGTGAGGGGATGCCGGGCGCCCCGGCGGGACCGCGGCCGACCCGCCCCCGGGCGGCTCTGCGAGACTGGGGCGTCCGCCGGGCCCGCCGTCCCGGCCGAACCCGCCGCAGAGGAGCAAGCCCCGTGAGCAGCCAGAGCGCCGACCGCGCCGACGTCTACGTCAAGACCGGAACGATCGTCTTCGGGCTCGGCGCGCTCGCCACGCTCGTCACCTTCGTCCCGCTGTTCCTGCACCTGACGCCGCTGCCGACGGCCGCGTACTGGCTGAGCATGCTGATGCCGCTGGGCTTCCTGCTGGCCCTGACCGGCCTGCTGCTCTCCGCCCGCGCCCAGCGGCGCCGGGCCCGCGCCGACGCCTGACGGCCACACCTACCGCATACGGCAGGCTTCAGCGGGCGGCGAGGTGCCCGGCGAGCCAGGCCGGGAAGGCGGTGAGGTCGGGCAGCACGACGTCCGCGCCGGCCGCCAGCAGTTCCTCGGCCCCGTACGGACCGGTGGCCACCCCGACCGCGACCGCGTCCGCGTGCCGGGCGCCCCGGATGTCCCCGAGGTGGTCGCCGACGTAGACGGTGGCGCCGTGCTCGCGCAGCGCGTCGCCCTTCCTCTCCGCCCAGAGATCGCCGACCAGCGCGTCCGCGCGCATCCCCGCGTGCTCCAGGTGGAGCCGGGCGTTCGGCTCGTACTTGCCGGTGATCACCGCGACCCGGCCGCCGTGCGCGCGGACCGCGTCCAGCGCGGCGTGTGCGCCCGGCAGGGCGACCGTCGGCGCGACGGCGTACTCCCGGTAGAGCGTGCGGTAGCGGTGGGCGACCTCGTCAAGACCCTCCGCCGGGAACCAGTTGCGCAGTTCGTCGAGGAGCGGCGGCCCGAGCCGGTTGACCACCAGGTCGGCGTCGATGGCGGTCCCGGTCTCGGCGGAGAGTGCCAGGTAGGTGGCCCGGATACCGGGCCGGGTGTCCAGCAGCGTCATGTCGAGGTCGAAACCCACGGTCAGCGGGACGTTCGAGGTCGCAGGCATACCGTCAGGCTATCCAACCGGTCTCCGCCGGGACCGCCCGCCCCGGCCCGAGCCCGCTCCGACCGGCCCGCCGCCCGCCGTCGCGCCCGGTGTCCCGCCCGATCTCCCACCCGGCGGAGTGATTTGCCCCGGCTTCGGCGTGGAACTTAGGTTTACCTGAGCTATCTGCGAGAGAGAGCCATGACCGACACCACCGCGCCCGGCAGAGCCCGCCTGCTGCGCCGCCGGATACTGTGGCTCGCCGCCGCGCTGGCCCTCCTGGCCGGTGCGGTGCTGCTGAGTCTGGCGGTCGGCAGCCGCACCGTCCCGTTCGGCGACACCGTCGACGCCCTGCTGCACGGCGGGGACACCACCAACGCCGTGGTGATCCGCGAACTGCGGCTGCCGCGCACGGTGGTCGGCCTCGCGGTCGGCGCGGCGCTCGGCCTCGCCGGCACCGTCATGCAGGGCATCACCCGCAACCCGATCGCCGACCCCGGCATCCTCGGCGTCAGCCAGGGCGCGGCGGCCGGCGTGGTCGTGGCGATCTCGGCGTTCGGGATCTCCACCCTCACCGGGTACGTCTGGTTCGGCTTCGCGGGCGCGGTGCTCGCCACCGGCCTGGTGTACGGGCTGGCCGGGCGCGGCCGGGGCGGGGCCACCCCGATCAAGCTGGCGCTGGCCGGCTCGGCGATCTCCGCGTTCATCGCCTCGCTCAACACCCTGGTGCTCACCACCGACGCGGCCACCATGGACCAGTTCCGGTTCTGGCACGTCGGCTCGCTCTCCGGCCGCACCGCGGACGTCGCCTGGCAGCTGCTGCCGTTCCTGGCCGTCGGCACGGTGCTGGTGTTCTCGGTGGCGCGCGGGTTGGACGCGCTGGCGCTCGGCGACGACACCGCCAAGGGGCTCGGCGCGAAGACCGGACCGGTCCGGGTGGTCGGCGCGCTCGGCGCCACCGTGCTGACCGGCTCGGCGGTCGCGGCGGCCGGTCCGGTCGCCTTCGTCGGCCTGGCCGTGCCGCACGCCGCCCGCGCGGTGGCGGGTGCCGGCCACCGCTGGGTGCTGGCCCTGTCCGCCGTACTCGGCCCCGCGCTGCTGCTGCTCGCCGACACGCTCGGCCGCGTGCTCTTCCCGCCCTCCGAGGTGCCGGCCGGGGTGATGACCGCCCTGGTCGGCGTCCCGGTGCTGGTCGCCCTGGTGCGGCGGCGCAGGGTGGTGGCGGCATGAGTACGGTCGCTCTCCGCGGCTACACCGTGCTGCGCGCCGGGCGGGCCTCCTTCCTGCTGCACCGGCGCTCGGCGCTCGCCGCGCTCGGCCTGCTGGTGGCGCTGGCCGCCACCGTCGTCGCCTCGCTCTGCCTGGGCGAGTCCACCGTCTCGCCCGGCGAGGTGCTCAAGGTGGTGCTCGGGCAGCCGAGTCCGCACGAGCTGGTGGTCGGCGAGTTCCGGCTGCCCCGGGTGGTGGTCGGCCTGCTGGTCGGCACCGCGCTCGGGCTGGCCGGGGCGCTGATCCAGACCGTCGCCCGCAACCCGCTGGCCAGCCCCGACGTGGTCGGCGTCTCCTGGGGCGCCACCGCCACCGTGGTCGGCCTGCTGGCCTACGGCGTGGTCGGCTCCACCGGCCAGGTGCCGTACGCGGCCGTCGCGGGCGGGCTGGTGGCCGGCCTGCTGGTGTACCTGCTGGCCTGGCGGCGCGGGCTGCACGCCCAGCGCTTCGTGCTGGTCGGCATCGGCATCTCCGTCGCGCTCTCCTCGCTGACCTCGGTGTTCCTGACCAAGGGCGACGGCTTCCAGGCGCAGGCCGCCAAGGTGTGGATGACCGGCAGCCTGAACGGCTCCGGGTACGACCAGGCCGGCTGGCTCGCCTGGGTGCTGCTGGCCGCCGCGCCGGTGGCCCTGTGGGCGGCCCGGGCCCAGCGCTCGATCTCCTTCGACGACGCCACCGCCGTCGGCCTGGGGCTGCGGCTGGACCGGATCCGGCTCGGCATGGCGCTGCTCGGCGTGGTGCTCGCCTCCTGCGCGGCGGGCGCGGCCGGGCCGGTGGACTTCGTGGCGCTGATGGCCCCGCAGATCGCCGTGCGGCTGGCCCGCTCTGCGCAGGTCCCGCTGCTCTGCTCGGCGTTCACCGGCGCGCTGGTCGTCGTCCTGGCCGACCTGCTGGCCCGCCGGCTGCTGGCGCCCACCGAGCTGCCGGTCGGCGTGGTGACCGGGCTGGTCGGCGCGCCGTACCTGATGTGGCTGCTGATCCGCTCCCGCCGAGGAGGTTCCTGAGTCGTGGAGGTCCCGATGCCCGCCGACGCCGAGTCCGTCGACACCGAGTCCGCCAGCGCCAAGACCGTCGACCAGGTGCCCGCCCACCGCCTGGAGGCGCGGGGCCTGACTCTCGCCTACGAGGCGCGCACCGTCGCCGAGGGGCTCGACCTGCGGATCCCGGACGGCCGGGTCACCGTGATCGTCGGGCCGAACGCCTGCGGCAAGTCCACCCTGCTGCGCGCGCTGGGCCGGCTGCTGAAGCCGACCCGCGGCGCGGTGCTGCTGGACGGCGAGGAGCTGGCCCGCGTCCCCACCAAGCGGATCGCCCGGCGGATCGGGCTGCTGCCGCAGTCGCCGACCGCCCCCGAGGGCATCGCGGTGGCCGACCTGGTGTCGCGCGGCCGCCAGCCGCACCAGAGCTGGTGGCAGCAGTGGTCCGCGGCGGACGAGGCGGCGGTCGCCGAGGCGCTGGAGCGCACCTCGACCGCCGACCTCGCCGAGCGCGGCGTGGACGAGCTGTCCGGCGGGCAGCGGCAGCGGGTCTGGATCGCCATGGCGCTCGCCCAGGGCACCGACATCCTGCTGCTCGACGAGCCGACCACCTTCCTGGACATCGCGCACCAGGTGGAGGTGCTGGACCTGGTGCGCCGGCTGAACGTGGAGCGCGGGCGGACGGTCGTCGCGGTGCTGCACGACCTCAACCAGGCGGCCCGGTACGCCGACCACCTGGTGGCGATGAAGGACGGGCGGATCGTCGCGCAGGGACCGCCGGCGGAGGTGGTGACGGCGGAGCTGGTGCGCGAGGTGTTCGGGCTGGCGTCGGTGGTGGTGCCGGACCCGGTGACGGGCACGCCGTTGGTGGTGCCGGGCGCGCCGTGGGCGGCCAAGACGGACGCATAGCCATTGTTTTACGCACCAATTCGGACATAATCGACGCGCTACCGTCTGCTCTCCACCCGTCCGCGCCGTCCGAGCCGTCCGAGGTGCCGATGTCCCCGATCACCCGCCGCACCCTGCTGACCGCGCTGGGCGGGCTCGGGGGCGCCGCGCTCACCGGCTGCACCGCCCGGCACCCCGCGCCCCCGCCGGCGGACCTCCCGGCCTCCGCCGAACCGCCCACCCCCGGCCCGCTGCCGAGCGTCACCGTGAGCACCGCCACCGGCCCGGTCACCGTGCCCGGTGCGCCGATGCGGGTCGTCGCCCTGGACACCGCCGAGCTGGACTCCGCGCTCACCCTCGGCATCACCCCGGTCGGCGCCGCCCGGGCCGCGGCGGACCGGGCCTTCCCCGACTACTGGCCCGCCTCCCGGCTCGCCCCGGTCGCATACGTCGGGCCGATCGGGGCCCCGGACCTCGCCGCGGTCCGCGCCCTGCGCCCCGACCTCATCCTGTCCAACCAGGCCCGCGACGGCGGCCGCTACGAGGACCTGCGGGCGATCGCCCCGACCGTCCTCACCGCGACCACCGGCGCGCCCTGGAAGGCCAACGTGCAGACCCACGCCGAGGCACTCGGCCGGCAGGACGCCGCGGCGGCGTTCGCGGCCTCGTACCAGCGGCACGTCAACCAGGTGGTCACCGCCCTCGCGAACGCCCGGGCGGGCGGGCGCAAGGTCAGCCTGGTCCGCTTCGTCGAGGGCGGCGGGATCCGCCTCTACGGGCGGCAGAGCTTCCCCGGCACCGTCCTCGCCGACGCCGGCGTGCCCCGCCCGGACGCCCAGAACGTCGACCAGTCCGACCTGGAGGTGCCGCCCGACCAGCTGGCCAGGGCCGACGGCGACCTGCTGCTCTACGCCGGCTACGGCGACCCGGCCCGCAACGGGCTCACCGCCACCCTCGCGAGCCCCGCCTGGCAGGCCCTGGAGGCCGTCAAGGCCCACCGCGCCTTCCCCGTCGACGACCAACTGTGGTTCCAGGGCATCGGCTACACCGGCGCCAACTACCTCCTGGACGAGCTCCAGCGCTTCCTCGGCGCCTGACCGTCTCCTGGCCGGCGCTAGGGTCCGTCTTCAAACCCCCGCCTGCGGGGCGGTCAGTCGTCCCGGTCGGCGGCGGCGTTGAGGCTGGTGATGAGGGACGACAGGCGGGAGTTCCAGTTCTGCGAGGTCTGGCCGTCGACGGCGTGGCGCTTGGCGAGGTCGCGGACGGTGCGCTGGGCGCTCTTCAGCTTGTCCGCGGCGTCGTCGGGCTGGCCCTCGTTGAGCTTGGCGGTGGCCTCGTCGAGGGTGCGGAGGAGTTCGACCTGGTGGGCGCGGTCCTTCTCCACCTGGGTCTGCGCGACGCTCTGCCGCAGGGCGTTGAGCTGGACCAGCGGGGTCTGGTTGTGCGGCGCCGGCGTGGTGGGGGCGGCCGTCGGCGCCGGGGCGGCGGACGGGGCGGTGGCCGACGGGGTCGGTGTCGGCGTGGGGGTGGGCGCCGGGGCGGTGCCGACCGGGGCGCTCGCGGTGGGCCTGGTGGACGGCGCCGTGGAGGGGGCGGACGCGTCGTCGAAGGCGGTCAGGGCGAGCATCGCGGCCCCGGCCACACCGGCCAGGCCGAGCGCCCCGAGCACGATCGGCCTGCGCCGGCTCTCCCGCACCGGCTCGGACTCCGGCTTCGGGAACGGGCCCCCGCCCGGGACCGGCGCCATCACCGAGGTGGCCGCCGGCGGCGCGGACGGCACCGGCCCGTGCGGCAGGAGGGTGGTGTGCCGCTGGTCGACCGGTGCCGGTGCAGCCTGGGGGAAGGCGGCGGCGAGCAGCTCGGTGGTCGGGTCGGCGGGTATCAGCCCCGGGACGCAGGCGAGCAGTTCGGCCCGGGCCGCCGCGGCGTCCGCCGGACGGTCGGCCGGGTGCTTGGCGAGCAGCCGCAGCACCGCCGCGTCCAGGGCGGGCGAGACACCGGGGCGCCGCGCGGAGGGCGGCAGCGGCAGCTCCCCGACGTGCTTGTAGGCGATCGCCACCGGGGTCTCGGCGGTGAACGGCGGGGCGCCGGTGAGCATCTCGGTGAGCACGCAGCCGACCGCGTAGAGGTCGGTGCGGCCGTCCAGCGGGCTCGCGGTGGCCTGCTCGGGCGACAGGTAGGCGGCGGTGCCGAGCACCGAGGCGGTCTGGGTCAGGTTGTGCGAGGAGCCCGCGCGGGCGATGCCGAAGTCGACGACCTTCACCCCGCCGTCGTGGGTGATCATGATGTTGCCGGGCTTGATGTCCCGGTGCACCAGGCCCGCCGCGTGCGCGTGGGCCAGCCCCTCGCAGACGGCGGCCGCGATCCCGACCGCCTGCTCGACCGACAGGCCGGGCCGCTGGGCCAGCAGCGCGGCCAGCGACCGGCCCTGCACCAGCTCCATCACGATGTACGGCGAGCCCTGGTCGACACCGGAGTCGAAGACCATGACGATCCTCGGGTGGACCAGCATGGCGGCGTGCTGCGCCTCGCGGCCGAACCGCTCGGCGAACCGCGGGTCGTCGGCGAGGCCCCCGTTGAGGACCTTGACGGCCACCTGGCGGCCCAGCACGTGGTCCACCCCGCGCCAGACGGTGGCCATGCCGCCGACGCCGATGGTCTCGACGAGCTCGTAGCGCCCGTTCAGCGCGCGTCCGATCACCTGGAACCGCTCCCCTCAGAAGCCCTGCCCGGGGTCCCGGACCGCCTCGTGCACCTGTGCACGATAGCCCCCGGGCGTGACCGGCCCGGCTGCCGACGGCCGGCCGGAAAGGCCGGAAAGGGGGGAGGCGGCCGGGGAACCGGGCAGCGGATCCCCGACCGCCGGCTCGTGGTCGTGACCGGGGGTCGGTCACGATCGCTGCGGTGCGGCCGGTCGAGCGGTGCCGGCCCGCCCTGACTGCGGGCGGGCGGGCCGGCGGGGTCTCCGGTCCGTCCGGACTGCGGGCGGACGGGCCGGAGAGGGCCCGGCCCGTCCGGACCGGCGGCGCGTCCGGGGGGTGCGCCTGCCGGTCCGGTCGGGCCGACCGGGTGGACGGTGGGCACGGGGGGGCCGACCGGCCACCCGGGGTCCTCGGGTGGAGCGGGGTACTGCGGTCCTGCGGTCACTGCGGTCTTGCGGTCTTGCGGTCTTCGTGGTGGAGCGGGGTCCTGCGGGGTGGAACTGTCCGGATGAGCGACGGGCCCGGGGGGATTTGCTCGCCGCTCATCCGGAGATCTGGGTCACCTCTGCTCGGCCGAGGTGTCGTCCGGTCTGTCGGTGCGGTCGGTCTTCGGCCGTCCGGACGTGGCCGGTGCGGGCGGTGTCAGCGGTGTCGGCGGTGCGGTGGCGGCCTTCGAGGCGCGGCCGGAGCCGCCGTCCCCGTCGCCACCGGTGCCCGGTCCGGGGCCGACGGAGCCCTGGCTGCTGCCGCTCTGGTTGTTGCCGCCCTGGTTGTTGCCACCCGGGCTGCTGCCGCCCGAGCCGGAACCGCCGCCCGGCCTGGCGGGCCCGGAGCCGGGACCGCCCTGGTGGTCGTCGTCGCCCGCGCCGCGAAGTATCCGCGCGCAGTACTCCTCCACCTTGTCCGGCCCGCCCGCCTCCGTGATCAGCGCGCCGAACTGGGGGTCGGTGGCCGGCGGGCGCGTGCGATCGCCCTTGCCCGCCTTGTCGGTGAACGCCTTGCAGAGCGCGGCGTGCGCACCGGGGTTCGCCGAACCCTTGCCCTCCCCCGGGGTGCGGGAGGGCGTCTCCCGCGGCCGGGCCGGAGAGGCGGACGGATCGACGGTGGTCGGATCCGCGCCTGCCGAACCGCCCGACGGAGCGCCGGACGCGCTGCCGGACGGACCGCCGGTGGTGAACGGCGCG
This sequence comes from Kitasatospora misakiensis, assembly GCF_042656005.1. Lineage (NCBI taxonomy): Bacteria > Bacillati > Actinomycetota > Actinomycetes > Kitasatosporales > Streptomycetaceae > Kitasatospora > Kitasatospora misakiensis. Next base: position 102,703 of record NZ_JBHSOF010000011.1, read on the forward strand.
GCCGTCCGCCCGCCGGAGCGCTGCGCCGGGGTGGACGGCGGGGCGGACGCGACCGGGGCGAGCGCACCCCGGTGCGGCTCGTCCGAACCGCCTCCCAGCGCCGATGGCAGATTGCCCGTCCCGGCCGCGACCGCGACCCCGCCGAGCGCCGTGGCACCGAGCACGACGGCAGCGGCCTTCGTACTGAAGGCCCTGGTCAGCGTGGCGGTGGCCATCGATCGTCTCCGGACGGGTGCGGGTGCGGCGGCTACTGCTGGGACGGGCGCGAGACGGGCCTCCCGGAACGCGGCCAGGGCCGCTTCCTCCCCGGCCAGGTCGTCCCGCGTCGCCGGAGCCGCGGCGGCGGCGAGCACACGGGCAACCCCCGTACGCCCAGTGCTGCCGTCCGGGCCGGTGAGCGAGGCGTCCTGCCCGGCCGACGGGCCGCCCACGGCACCGGCGAGCAGTTGCTCGGCGGTGTCACGGTCGATCCGACGGGATCGGTTGGTGCTCATCTCATGTCCTTCAGCGTCGCGGCCCGGCGTTCTGTCACACCCTGCGGAGAATTCTTTTTCGCGGATCTGCCGCGGCCCTGCCGGACGGTCCCGCCGCCGGCCGGTTCGCCGTCCCGGCCCGGCCGCGCGGCGGGGATGCCGGGGCCGGCCGCACCCGCGCCGCCGCCCGCCGGGAAGGACTGCTCCAGCAGCTTGGCGAGCCGCTTCAGCCCCCGGTGCGCGGCCATCCGGACGGTGCCGGAGCGCTTGCCGAGCACCTGGGCGGCGCTCTCCGCGTCCAGCCCCATCACCACCCGGAGCAGCACGGCCTCGGCCTGGTCCCGGGGCAGCCGGGAGATCAGCGCCAGCGCGTCCGAGGTGCCGACGGAGGCGAGCGCCGCCCCGGCCGTGTCGTCGCCGGCGGCCAGCTCGGACAGGTACTCGAAGGGCAGGTCGGCGACCGGACGGCGGCGGCGGGCCCGCAGGTGGTCCAGGGCCCGGTTGCGGGCGACGGTCGCGGCCCAGCCGCGGAAGCCGTCGCCGTCGCCGGAGAAGGAGCCGAGGTCCCGGGCGATCTGCAGCCAGGCCTCGGAGGCGATGTCCTCGGCGTCCTGGGCGTCCTCGGGCCGCCCGCCGACCAGCACCCGCAGGTAGCGGAGCAGACCCGGCTGCACGCTGCGGAACAGCAGCCGGAAGGCCTCCTCGTCCCCGCCCTGCGCGGCCCGGACCGCCTCGGTCAGATCGACGGGGACGGTGGCCCCGCCGGCGGGCGGGACGGGCGGCGGGCCTGACGTCGTGACCGGTCCGGACCGGCCGACGGGGCTGTCGGTGCCCGCTCCGGGGCGTTCTGCACTCTGCACCCGCCACATCATGCGCCATCCGGGCGAACGCCCCGGCCCGGCGAGCCCGGACCGTTACGTGGTCCGGCCGGATCCGGGGGGCGGCGCCCCTGAGCGACCCGCCCCCGGAGCCCCCGGGTACCGTCCGGTCGATCTTGGCGGATCGTCGCAGCTCAGCGGCACCGTCACGGTGCGCACCGTGACAACTGTCATGCGGATCCCGCAACGGACGGCACTGCTGGGCGAGGGGGCCCGATCGGAAAACTGGAGGCACGACGGAGCGGGCAGCGGCCCGCCGACCGAGCAGCCAGTCCGGGGAGGACCCACCATGAGCCAGATCGCCGCCACCGCCACCGAGGCCACCGCCACCACCGAGGCCGCCGCCAAGGCCACCGGGGCCGCCGCCAAGGCCACGAACCCGCTCGTCAAGGCGCTCCGCCCGCTCGCGGTCGACATCGCCGGCCCGCTCGCCGGCTTCTACCTGCTCCACTCCGGGCTCGGGACGAGCGAGTTCGCCGCCCTCGCCTGGAGCAGCGCCTTCCCGGTCGCCCGGACCGTCCTCGGCCTGGTCAAGGACCGGACGCTGAACCGGTTCGCCGCCCTGATGCTCGGGGTGAACCTGGTCGGCCTGGCGCTCACCGCCGTCAGCGGCGACGCCCGGCTGATGCTGGCCAAGGAGGCCGTGCTCAGCGGCTTCATGGCGCTGGCGATCCTGGGCTCGGCGCTGACCGCCCGGCCGCTGATGTCCGCCGCGCTGCGCCCCTTCCTCACCAAGGGCGAGGCGGCCCGGGAGGCCGCGTGGGACCGGCTCGCGGCGGGCTCGCGCCCGTTCCGCCGCTACGAGCGGCTGTTCTCGGTGATCTGGGGCACCGCGCTGCTCGCCGAGTGCGTGGGCCGGGTGGTGGGCGCCTTCACCCTGCCGGTGGCGACCATGGCGTGGCTGTCCACCGCCCTGCTGGTCGGCGCGATCGTGGCGGGTTCGGTGCTCGGCCAGGCCGCCGCGCAGCCGATGGAGAAGCTGGTCCGCACCGAGGCCGCCGCCTGACCGGCGCCCGTACCCCTCCCCATCGCGACTCCATCGCAACAGCCTGATCATCGGACGATCCGAGGAACCATCCCGCTCCACCGGGAGTCCACATCACGAGGGGGTAACGGGACCTCCTCGTCGAGGAAACGGGGAACCTGATGAGCCGGTCAGCCGCGCAGACCACCGCCACCGAGGACCGCACGCTCGTCTGGGACGGCTGTCTCAACGTCCGCGACCTGGGCGGACTGCGCACCGCCACCGGCACCCGCACCACCCGCCGCGCGATCGTCCGGGCCGACAACCTCGACCGCCTCACCGCCGAGGGCTGGGACGCCCTCCTCGACCACGGGGTGCGCACCGTCGTCGACCTGCGCGACATCGCGGAGTACAAGCCGCTCCTCCCGCTCCCCGAGGGCGTCGAGCTGATCCGCGTCCCGCTGGACGAACTCGCCGGCCCCGCCTGGTGGAAGGCGTACGGCCACCTCGACGGCACCCCGCTCGCCCTGCGCCCCTACCTGGACCACTGTCCGCGCGCCACCGCCGAGCTGATCGCCACGATCGCCGGCGCCCGCCCCGGCGGCCTGGTCGTGCACTGCGGCGCCGGCCGCGACCGGACCGGCCTGGCCGCCCTGCTGCTGCTCGCCCTCGCCGAGGTCGAACCCGACGAGATCGTCGACGACTACCTGCTGAGCGCCTCCAACGTCCGCCCCCTGTACGGCATGCTCGGCCTCCCCGACCAGTACCGCCGCATCGACGCCGTGCTGGCCGAGGCCGGCACCACCGCCGAAGCCGCGGTCCGCGCCGCCCTCGCCGGCTTCGACCCGGTCGCCCACCTGTCGGCCGCCGGCGTCGCCCCCGCCGACCTCGCGGCCGTCCGCTCCCGCCTGCTGGAACCGTGACGGGCAGGGGACCCCGGGGCGCGACCGGAGGACCCCCGCGGGCCTCAACTCGGACTAGCGTCAACCGATAGTTGACGATCCGGGATCGACAACCTACGGTTGACGCATGGAGAATCCGATCGTTCCCAAGACCACTCCGCTGCGCCTCGACGACCTGATCGACGCGATCAAGAAGCTGCACAGCGACGCGCTCGACCAGCTCTCCGACGCCGTCATCGCCGCCGACCACCTCGGCGAGCTGGCCGACCACCTGATCGGCCACTTCGTCGACCAGGCCCGCCGCTCCGGCGCCTCCTGGACCGCCATCGGCCACAGCATGGGCGTCAGCAAGCAGGCCGCGCAGAAGCGGTTCGTCCCCAAGGACCCGGCCACGCCCAACGATCTCGACCCGAGCCAGGGCTTCGGCCGGTTCACCGACCGGGCCCGGCACGTCGTGATGGCCTCCCAGGAGGAGGCCCGCCGGGCCGGCAACGCGGAGATCGGCGCCGAACACCTGCTGCTCGGCCTGCTCGTCGAGCCCGACGGCCTCGCGGTGCGGGCGCTCGCCGCCCAGGGCGTCTCCCCGGAGGCGCTCCGGACGGCCGCGGCGGCGGCGCTGCCCGCTCCGGCCGTCGAGGTGCCCGGGCTCATCCCGTACGACGCCCGGGGCAAGAAGGCGCTGGAGCTGACCTTCCGGGAGGCGCTGAAGCTCGGCCACAACTACGTCGGCACCGAGCACATCCTGCTCGCCCTGCTGGAGTTGGAGAACAACGCCGGGGTGCTGAACGACCTGGGCGTGGAGAAGGCCGAGACGGAGCGCTTCATCGGCGAGCTCCTCGCCGCGTTCATCGCGACCAACGCCGAGGACGCCGGCGCCGAGCAGGCGTGACCGGACCGTTCCGGGGGCCGCGGGACGGGCGCGCCCCCGGGACACCGGCAGCCGTCAGAAGCCCGACACCTGGGTGGTGACGATCCGCACCCGGCCGTCGGCCTTCGCCTCCAGGGCGGCACGCAGCCGCATCGACCGGGCGGGGCCCAGCAGTTCGAGCGCCGCCGCGTCCTCGACCCAGCGGTGGTCGTCCAGTTCGCCGGCCGGGACGGTCACGGGGGTGCCGTCCGGGACGGTGCCGAAGTCGAAGAGGAAGTGCTCGGCCGGGTGGTCGAGTTCGTCCGAAGGGTGGGTCCAGGAGATGGCCAGCAGCTCCCCGGCCGCGCGGACGATGCCGGTCTCCTCCAGCAGCTCCCTGGCCGCGCACTCGGCCGGCCCCTCCCCCAGGTCGATCGTCCCGCCCGGGAACTGCCAGTGCTCCCGGTACCCGGCCTTGACCAGCAGGATCCGCCCGGACTCGTCCCGCAGGACGCACCCCGCCGCCGCGTAGATCCGCGGCAGCGAGGCCAACCACTCTTCACGGGACTTCAACGGCTCGACCGGCACGGCGGACCTCCTCGGAACACAGGGGCAAGGTGCGCCCCACTCTGCCAGCCGGGCCGCCCCGCTCAGCCCCGGGCCACGCGCCCAGGTCACTGCTCGGCGTCCAGGTCACGGCTAGGCGTCCAGCCGGGGCGGCAGGCCGAACAGGGGGAAGAGCACGTCGGTGTCGAGGAAGTTGGTGAGCCCGGCGATCCGGCCCGCTGAGACTTCCAGCACGATCAGCGCCCACGGCTCGTGCCCGCCCGCCGGGCTCGGCCGGTACTGGGCGAAGGCCGGGCTGCCGTTGGCGTCCACCGGCAGCAGCCGGGAGCCCCGGCAGCCGCACCCCGGTCCGAGCATCCACTCCCGGATGTCCGCGTGCCCGGTCAGCCAGAGCGCGAACGGCGGCATGTTGAGCGTGACGTCCTCGTGCAGCAGCGCCGCCAGGCCGTCCATGTCGTACGCCTCGAAGGCCGCGACGTACCGGTCCAGCAGCGCCCGGTGGTCCTCGTCCAGGGTCGGGTCCGGCCGGGCGGCGGCCGGGTCGGCGGCGAGCGCGGCCCGGGCCCGCTGGAGCGCGCTGTTCACCGAGGCGACGGTGACGCCGAGCAGCTCGGCGACCTCGGCGGCCCGCCAGCCGAGCACCTCGCGCAGGATCAGCACCGCCCGCTGCCGGGGCGCCAGCCGCTGGAGCGCGGCGACGAAGGCCAGCCGCACCGACTCGCGCTGCGCGGCCACCTCGGCCGGGTCGCCGGTCTCGGGCAGCACCCGGCCGTCCGGGGCCGGTCCGAGCCAGGTGATCTCGGGCAGCCGCGCGTCGGTCGCGGTGGCCACCGTGGACGGGCCGGCCAGGTCCATCGGCCGGGCCCGGGCGTTGCGGCCGTTCAGCGCGTCCAGACAGACGTTGGTGGCGATCCGGTAGAGCCAGGAGCGCAGGGCCGCGCGGCCCTCGAAGCCCCGGTGCCCGCGCCAGGCGCGGACCATGGTGTCCTGCACCGCGTCCTCGGCCTCGAAGACCGAGCCGAGCATCCGGTAGCAGTACCCGGTCAGCTCCGTCCGGTACCGCTCCAGCTGGAGCTCGACCGGCTCCTCCGTCACCAGCTCGGTCATCCCTGTGCCCCCGCACGCCCGTGCCACCGTTGATCGCCACGAACGTACCGCAGGCCACCGACAACGCCACCGCACGGCCCCGGCCACCCTCCTGAACGCGGGTCAGGACGGTGGCCGGGGGCCGGCCGGGCGCGCCTCAGTGCGCGCTGTGCTTCTCGGCGCCGCGGTGGCGGTGGCCCTTGAGCTCGGCGTGCTGCGCGGGCGCGGAGCGCGGGACGGCGGTCGCGGAGTCCCGGCCGCCGTGCCGGAACGCGGCGGCGCCCGCGGACCCGCCGCCGGCGCTCTGCGCGCCACCGGCGCCCGGCCGGGCCGGGGCCGTGCCCGGCGCCGTCGCCATGCCCCGGCGCTCCAGCAGGTCCTGGGTGCCGCGGCGGAGCTTGTCGGAGCTTCCCGCTGTTCGCTTGGTCATCGTCGGCCTCCCTTCGGCGGCCACCGGCCGGACAGTCGTCGACCGGGGCCGTACGGGCGTTATGTCCCGATTGGTCGGGAGTTACACCTCAACCCATGGCCGCCGGGACGTCAACCCGGTCGGGGCACCGGCCCGCCCCGGGCGTCACCCCATGAGCTCGTGGACGTAGCACCAGCGCCAGTCCTCCCCCGGCTCGTAGGAGCGGATCACCGGATGGGAACTGTTGTGGAAGTGCGCGGTGGCGTGCCGCTGCGGCGAGAAGTCGCAGCAGCCGACGTGACCGCAGTCCAGGCAGAGCCGCAGGTGCACCCAGTCCCGGCGCCCCTGCGCCAGGCAGTCGGCGCAGCCGTCCACGGGCGGCAGGGGCGCGATGTCCCGGGGTGCGGCGGCGAGGTCTTCGCAGGCGCTCATGGGACGCAGGGTAGTGACGGCGGGCCCGCCCCGCGCTCCGAGACACGCGCCCGGGGGCTCGTGGGAGCATGCCATCCGTGGCGGATGTGACGGGGAGCGCGACGGGTGACCGGACAGACAGCACGGGCGAAGGCCCGACCGGCGGCGCTCCGGCCCCGCCCGACCCGCCCGGCATAGCCGCCACCGGCCGGATCCGGCAGCCCGCGGCGCTGATCCGACTGCTCGCCGGCCTCGCGGTGATCGCCCTGACCCTGCTGTCCGCCGACTACGCCCGCGCCACCACCAACGGCCTCGCCGAGGACGTCGGGGACGTCGCCGCCCTGGTGCCGCACCCGCTGGGCGGCGTCGCCACCGGCCTCACCACCGCCGCCCTGCTGCTGCTCCCCGGCTGCTCGGCCGCCCGCCGCCTGCTGGCCACCGGGACCGACCGGCGGCACGTGCTCCAGCAGATCGCCGACGGCGTCCTGGCCGCCGTCCTGGCGTACGGCGTCTCGCTCCTCGTCGACCTGTGGATCGACAACCGGGCGCCGTTCTCCCTGGTCTCCGCGCTCACCCGGCCGCTGCCCGGCACCCCGCTCCACCACACCGAGCCGGTGTACGGCTACCTCGCGCCGGTCCTCGCCTTCCTCACCGCCTCCGCAGCCCTGGAACGCCGGCTGCCGTCGGCCGTCCTCACGCTGTCCGCGCTGGCCGGGCTCGCCACCGGGGCGGCCACCCCGACCGCGCTGCTGCTCGGCCTGCTGATCGGCTGGACGGCCGCCCACGGCACCCGCTGGGCCGTCGGCACCCCGGACCCCCGGCCCCGGCCGGGACAGCTCCTGCACAGCCTGCGCGAGGCCGGTCTGCGGCCGGTCTCCGTCACCCCGGACGGCCCGGACCGCTACCTGGTCCTCCAGCGCGACGGCCGCCCCGAGCTGGACGTCCAGCTGCTCGACCGGCAGGCGGTCACCGCCGCCTTGGTGCAGCGAGTCTGGCGCCGGCTGCGCCTGCGCACCGCCCCGCACCCGCGCGCGCTGCGCTCGCTGCGCACCGGGCTGGAGCACGAGGCCCTGGTCTCCTACGCGGCCGTCGCCGCCGGGGTCCGCACCCGCCGGATCGCCGCCACCGCCGAACTCGGCCGGGACGCCGCGCTGGTCGCCTACGAGCGGCTGCCCGGCCGCACCCTGGACGAGCTCGCCGACGAGGAGATCACCGACGCACTGCTCGCCGAGGCCTGGGGCCAGCTGGCGCTGCTCCAGCGGCGGGCCATCGCGCACCGCGCGCTGGTGCCGTCCGCGCTGCTGGTCGACGCGGCCGGCACGGTGCACCTGGTGGGCCTCGCGGACGGTGACATCGCGGCCGGCGAGCTCGTGCTGCGCAGCGACATCGCGCAACTGCTCACCACGCTCGCCCTGCGCACCGGGGCCGAGCGGTCGGTGCGCGCCGCGGTGGCGGTGCTCGGCCCGGACCCGGTCGCCGCCGCGCTGCCGCTGCTCCAGCCGATCGCGCTGGCCCGCACCACCCGGCTCGCCCTCAAGCAGGCCGCCGCCCGCCGCACCGCCGCCACGGCCGCCGCGACCCGCGTCCCCGCGCAGCGGACCGCGCCGGAGGCCGCCCCGGCGGCTCCCGCGCAAGCCCCCGGCCCCGCACCCGACCTGCTGGACGGGATCCGCGCCGAGGTGCTCCGCAGCCGCCCGCAGGCCCCCGTCCGGCCGGTCCGGCTGGAGCGGCTGCGCCCCCGCACCCTGCTCGCCGTCGTGGGCGGCGTGGTGGCCGGCTGGCTGTTGCTGCCGCAGTTCTTCGCCACCGAGCGGAACCCGATCGCCGCCCTCGCCGACGCCGACCCGTTCTGGCTCTCCCTCGCCGTGCTCGCCGCGGCCGCCGGCCATGTCGCGGGGGCGATGGGCTTCGTCGGCTTCGTCCCCGAGCGGCTGGACTTCCGCAACGCCGTGCTCGCCCAGCTGGCCGGCTCCTTCGTGAAGCTGGTCTCCCCCGGCGGGGTCGGCGGCGTCGCCCTGAACACCCGCTTCCTCCAGCGGGCCGGCATCCCGACCGCGCAGGCCCTGTCCAGCGTCGGTGCGGGCCAGCTGCTCGGCCTGGTCCTGCACCTGCTCCAGCTCGGCGCCTTCGTCTACCTGGCCGACGCCAAGGCCGGCGGCTCCGAACTGGACGCGCTGCCGGCCGTGGTCGGCGGCCTCGCGGTGGCGGGCGTCCTGCTGGCCGTGGTCTCCGCCGTGCCGCCGGCCCGGCGCTGGCTGGCCGCCCGGCTGCGCCCGCTGACCGCCGAGGTGCTGCCCCGGCTGGTGGAGCTGCTGCGCAACCCTGGGCGGCTCGCGGTCGGCTTCACCGGGCAGCTGATGGTGTCGATCACCATGATCGCCTGCCTGTACTGCTGCGCCCGGGCGGTCGGGCGGGAACCGGCCTTCGCCTCGGTCGGGGTGGTGTTCCTGGTCGGCAACGCGGCCGGGAACGCCGCGCCGACCCCGGGCGGGGCGGGCTTCGTGGACAGCGCGCTGGTGACCCTGCTGGAGCTGACCACCTCGATGGAGGAGGGTGGCGCGCTGGCCGCCGTCGCGCTCTACCGGCTGCTCACCTTCGTCCTGCCGGTGCTGCCCGGCTGGGCGGCGTTCACCTGGCTCCAGCGCCGAGGGGCGCTGTGATCGGGACGCCGAGGCCAGGACCCGCCGGCTACTCCCGGTACTCGTCCTCGTCGAGCTTGACGATCCGGCTCTGCTCCGCGACGTCCGCGACGTCGGTGGCCGGGTCCGCACCGAGCGCGCGCCGCTCGGCCAGCTCGTCGTACTCGTCCTCCGCCACCTCGTTCTCCGTCTCCACGACCTCGTCGACCTCGTCCAGGTAGTCCTCGTGGTTCTGCGGCATGGTGTCCGTCCTCGTTTCCTCGAAGGTTCCTCGGAGGCTTCATCCGGCCCGATGGGTCCTGCCCGCTGGGTACTGGCAGTATCCGTCCGCCGTCGGCCGGGCGCGACGTGCCACCCGCCCCCCGGCGTGTTGCCGCCCGGGGGAATTGACCCGGGAAAACCGGCCCGGAATGCACCCCGCCCGGGGTGCACCCGGTCCCTGGTCCACCCGGAGCGCCGCCGCGCGGGAGACGGGCCTCCCGGCCACCGGGGTACGATCGGAGCCGTACCAGCAGGGCTTACCCACACCTCCCGGTGGCCCCGAGGCCCTAACGAACGACGGGGAAACCATGTCCGGCTCGCACTACTTCACCGGTGCACCCGAGGTCGCCAGCGAGCGCCGCCCGATCACGGTCACCCTGCCGGACCTCACCCTGGAGCTCAGCACCGACGCGGGCGTCTTCTCCCGCAACCGGCTGGACCCGGGCACCCGGATCCTGCTGGAGCACGCGCCACCGCCCCGGGTGCGCGGCCCGATCCTGGACGTCGGCTGTGGCTACGGCCCGATCGCGCTGACCTGGGCGAGCCGCCGCAAGCGGCTCCCGGTCTGGGCGGTGGACGTCAACAGCCGCGCCCTGGACCTGGTCCGGGACAACGCCGGGTCGCTGGGGCTGGGCAACGTGCACGCCGCGCTGCCCGAGGAGGTCCCCGCCGAGCTGCGGTTCGCGGCGATCTACTCCAACCCGCCGATCCGGATCGGCAAGGCGGCGCTGCGCCGGCTGCTGGAGCAGTGGCTCGGCCGGCTCACCCCGGACGGCTCGGCCTTCCTGGTGGTGCAGAAGCACCTCGGTTCGGACTCGCTGCAGAAGTGGCTGAACGAGCAGGGCTGGCCGACTACCCGGCTGACCTCGGTCAACGGGTTCCGGATTCTGGAAGCGCGGCCCCGCCCGACGGCGGGCGAGGGCCCCGAGAGTGGACGAGGGACGACGTCGTGAAGCAGCTCCGCGGGACCGAACTGAAGCGGCTGCACCGCTCCTGGCGGCGTGGCAACGAGTTCCGGCTCGCGATGATCCTGGAGAACCTCCAGTCGCCGTTCAACGTCGGCTCGGTGGTCCGGACCGGCGCCGCGATGGGCGCGGAGAAGCTGTACCTCACCGGTGACACCCCGTCGGTGCGCTCGTCCGGCGCGCAGAAGGCCGCGATGGGCACCGACAAGTACCTGAAGGTGGAGCACTTCCCCACCGTCGCCGAGGCGGTGGCCGCGGCGAAGGCCGACGGCTTCAAGGTGGTCGGCCTGGAGCTGGCCGACGAGGCGGTGCCGATGTTCGCCGCCGAGCTGACCCCGGCCGTCGCCTTCGTGCTGGGCCACGAGGACCGCGGCATCACGGCGGACGCGCTCGCCCTCTGCGACCAGGTGGTGTTCGTGCCGCAGCTGGGCAGGGTCGGCTCGCTGAACGTCTCCGCCGCGGCCACGGTGGCCTGCTACGAGGCGCGCCGCCAGGGGTACGCGATCAGCGGGACCCCGGACGGCTCCGACGCCGGCGCCTTCGACCTCGACGACGACTGAGCCGGTCCGTCGGCGGGAGGGCATCCCTCCCGCCGACGGACCTGGTCGGATTCCCGACGGTCAGACCTCGACCAGCACCTTGCCCCGGTTGCCCTCGCGGTCCAGGTAGAGGCTCCGGTAGGCCTTCGGGATCTCGTCGAAGCCCTTGTGCACGGTCTGGTGGTAGCGGACCTCCCCGCCGCGGACCAGCCCGCCCAGCTCCTGGTGCATCCGGGCCAGCAGCGGCTCGGTGAACCACTCCTGGGCGAAGATGCCGCGGATCGTGGCGCGCGGGAACATGATGTACGGCAGCAGCCGCGGCCCGGTCAGCTCACCGTTCACCGTGGTCGCCCACTGCCAGCAGACCGCCACCCGGCTGTCCACGTTCAGCATGGTGAACACCGCGTCGGTGACCGTGCCGCCCAGGTTGTCGAAGTACCGGTCGACGCCGTCCGGCGCGGCGAGCAGCAGCGCCTGCCGGGTCTTCTCCGCGTCGTCGGTCTGCGCGTAGAGCACCACCTCGTCGAAACCCAGCTCGCGCAGGTACTCGGCCTTGCCCGGCGAGGCGGTGGTGCCGACCACCCGGCCGGCGCCGGCCCGCTTCGCCAACTGGCCCACCAGGGTGCCGATCGAGCCGGAGGCCCCGCTGATCACCACGGTGTCGCCGGGCCTGACCTCCAGGAAGCGGGTGAGCGTGCCCCAGGCCGTCATGCCGGGCGCGCCCATGATGCCGAGCGCGGTGGACAGCGGCAGCCGCTCGTCGTACCAGGACGGGTCGAGCCGGCGGTAGGCCGGGAACACCATCGGGAAGGTGCCGGTCGCCCACAGCTCCTCGGCGCCGTTGTGGACGACGTGGGTGCGCCAGCCGCCGAAGCCCTGCACCAGGTCGCCGACCGCGAACGCCGCCTCCGGACCGGCCTCGACCACCTCCATGATCGAGTCGCCGCCCATGTGGTGGCCGATCGGCGTCTCCAGGGCCAGGCCGTTCTGGTACGGGTCCACCGAGACGTACCTGGTCCGGAAGAGCATCTCGTCCGGCCGCAGGTCGATCTCGACCTCCTCCACGACCTTCTCGTAGACGCGGTTGACGTCGGGCACACCGTCCAGGTGCTCCCGGACCACCCACTTCTCGATCCTCATGCCAGGGCTCCCGTCTGCACGCTCTCGCTGTCCTCGTTCCGTGCGGCCGCGCCGACGGCCGGCGGCACCGTCCGCCGGGCCGGCTCCGCGGGCCGGCCCACCGGGATGACCAGGTGCGTCGGCGGCGGCGCCGTCCGGTCGATCTCGGCGGTGAACTCCAGCCCGTCGTCCCGGCAGACGAACTGCACGACGTGCCGCCCGGCGGCCGCCGCCCGGATCAGCCCGCCGATGGTCGCCCAGACGCCGGAGAGGTAGAAGTTCGACAGTCCGGGCAGCACCGGACCGCTCTTCTTGATCTCCTCCTCCATCGTCTCGGCGCCCTCCACGAAGGGGTTCCAACCGGGGAAGGTGCCGTCGTAGACGCCGGTGTAGCGGACCTGGGTGAGCGGGGTGGACACGTCGGCGACGGCCACCGCGGCCTTGAAGCCCGGGTGGCGCTCGTCCAGGAAGGCGACGATGCCGTTGCGGACCCGCCGCTTGGCCGCCATGTACTCCCGGCCGTGCTTGACCGGCAGGGTGTGCAACTCCTCGCCGCGCCGCACCCGGGAGGACTGCTCCGGGCCCTCGTGCAGGGCCCGCCAGGGGGCGATGTCGGAGAAGTACGTCGCGAACACCACGGTGGAGTCCTCCGGCGCCAGCTCCGGGTAGTGCCGGGTGCGGAACTGCACGTTCATCGACGGGCAGCGGATCCCGGTCAGCTCGGCCGCCTCCCGCTCGCCCAGCAGGTACGTGGTGCACGGGTCGCCCTCCGGGAAGGGCTTGCGCAGCCCCAGGAAGAGCGACACGTACCCGGGCGACAGCTGGCCCGGCTCGTCGATCAGCGAGGTGTAGAGCCGCCGGTAGGTGTCGTTGAGGTACTGGCCCTTGAGCAGCTTCATCACGGTGGTGTGGCCGTCGGCGGCGGACACCACGATGTCGGCGCGGAACTCCCGGCCGTCGCTGAGCCGCACGCCGACCGCGCGGTCCCGCTCGACCAGGATCTCCTCGACCTTGGCGTTGTAGGTGATCTCGCCGCCGAGGCCGCGGTAGCGCTCCTCGATCGAGCGGGCCAGGGCGAGCGAGCCGCCCTCCGGCACCCCGGCGGCGTGGTTGGCGTGCGAGGCGAGCTGGAAGTAGAACGGCAGCACCGGGAAGGCCGGGTGCTTCTCGTAGAGGATGAAGTTGAACGCCTCGCGCAGCAGCGGGTCGCGGAACCGCTGGGCGAAGTCCGTCATCAGCACGGTGATCGACCTGCGGATGGTGGTGAAGTAGGGCACGAAGGAGGCCAGCATCCGCCAGCGCTCCAGCCGGCCCATCAGCCCGACCGGCTTGAGGAACGGGTAGGCCGCGAGCGCCCTGCGGAACGTCCGGATCCCGGCGCAGAACTCCCGGATCGGGGCGGCGTCGGCCGGCGAGAGGGCGAGCAGGTGCTCCTCCAGCCGGTCCGGGTCGGAGTAGAAGTGGACCGCCCGGCCGTCCCGGCCCCGGACGATGTTGAAGACGTCGAAGTGCCGCATCTCCTTGCCCTGGAGCGCGCCCAGTTCGAGCCAGATCTGGTACATCTCGTTGCCCGGCCCGTTGCCGAGCAGCCAGCTGATGCACCAGTCGAAGGTGAAGTCGCTGCGGTCCCAGCCGGTGCAGGATCCGCCGGGGATCTCGTGCATCTCGAAGATCGTGGTGCGGTAGCCGTTCATCCGGGCGTAGCACCCGGTGGACAGGCCGCCGAGACCGCCGCCGACGATGATCATCGACTCCCGTCGGGGTGCGGTGTCTGTCTGCCGTGCCATTCCTGGCCTTCCTCGTGGTCCTTGCCTTGCTTGGGGAGGCGCCTTGCCTGGGGAGGTGCCGCCTGGAGGCGTGCCTTGGTCGCGCCGTCCGCGGGTCGGGTTACCAGGCGATCGGGAGCGCCTGCAGACCGTTCACCATCGCGTCCTCCTTCCAGCGCAGTTCGCGCTCGGGGACGGCCAGCCGGAGGCCGGGCAGCCGGGTCAGCACCCGTTCGATCGCCACCTGGAGCTCCAGCCGGGCGAGGTGCGCGCCGATGCAGTAGTGCACGCCGTGGCCGAAGCCGATGTGCGGGTTGGCGGGGCGGTCCAGGACCAGCCGCTCGGGCTCCTCGAACACCTCCGGGTCCCGGTTGGCGGCGGCGGTGGCGATCATCACCGCCTCGCCGGCCCGGACCACCACCCCGCCCAGCTCGACGTCCGCGGTCGCGTACCGGGGCAGGCTGAAGCCGGTGAGCAGCGGCACGTACCGCATCAGCTCCTCGACGGCCTTGGGGATCAGCTCGGGACGCTCCCGCAGGCGCGTCAACTCCTCCGGGTTCACCAGCAGTTGGTGGAAGAAGTTGCCGATCTGGTTGGTGGTGGAGACGAAGCCGGCGATCAGCAGGTCGCAGGCGATGGAGAGGAGCTCCTCCTCGCTGATCAACCGCTGCTCGCGGCAGGCCCGGACCAGGGTGGTGAGCAGGTCGTCGCCGGGCTCGCGGCCCCGCAGCTCCAGCACACCGGCCATGTGGTCGATGAACGCCCGGCCCTCGACGGCGAGCACCTCGCCGGGGGTGACGGCGGAGAGCACCGTCTCCGCCCAGTGCCAGAACATCCGGTGGTCCTCGGCCGGGATGCCCAGCACCTCGCAGATGATGGTGGTCGGCATCGGGATCGCGAAGTCCTCGACCAGATCGGCCGGCCCGCCTGCGGCGACCATGGCGTCGAGCAGTTCGTCGGCCAGCTCGCGGGCCCGCTCCCGCAGCCGCTCGACCCGGCGGGCGCTGAACTCCTTGGCCACCAGCGAGCGCAGCCGGGTGTGCTCGGGCGGCTCGGTGGAGAACAGGCCGGCACCGGTCCGGGAGACCGGGCGCATCCGGGGCTGGTCCTCGCCCATCGCGGCGGCCAGGCTGAACCTCGGGTCGGCGAGCACCGTCCGGACGTCCTCGTACCGGGTGACCAGCCAGGCGCCGTCGCCGTACGGCATCCGGATCCTGGCCAGCGGCTGCTCGCGCAACTCGGCGTAGCGGGGGTCGAGATCGAGGCCTTCCGGCTCGAAGGGGTAGGTCAGCGGCGGGTGCTGCCGGAGCATGGTCGGGTCCGTCTCTCGTGCGGGGGCGGGCAGGCTCGGGGCCCGCCCGGGGGCCGTGTCAGGACGCATGGGGGGCGGCTCCGGTGAGGATCGACCGGGCGAGCCCGGCGTTGTGGGCGATGAACTCGCGGTCGAGCATCTCGGCGTGGGCGCCGAAGCCCTGGAAGACCGCCGTCCGGGTGGCCGAGCTGCCGTGCCAGGCGCCGTGCTGGCCGGCCTCGTACAGCGCGACCTTGGCGTCGTCGGAGATCACGCTGAGCGCGGCGGAGACCACCCCGTGGTTGGGGGTGCGGCTGCAGAACCGCAGGTAGTCCCGGGCCTGTTCGCGGGTCTCCTGGGCGACCACGGCCGAACCGGTGTGCCGCTGGAGGTGCTCGGCGAGCTCCCGCTCGAAGGCCTGGAGGTGCTCGTCGGCGAGGTCGAAGGACTCCGGGATCCGGTGCGAGTCCATGATCACCACATTGGGCACCGCCCGGCCGCGCCGCTCCAGCTCCTTGGCCACCTCGAAGGCGAGGTTGCCGCCGAGCGAGTAGCCGAGCAGCGCGCACGGACCCTCCGGCTGGAGCGCCTCGACCAGGTCCGCGTACCGGTCGACCTTGTCGTCGCCGGACACGTAGTTGAAGGCGACCGTCCGGTACTCCGGCAGGTGCGCCGCGAACTGCCGGTACACCAGCCCGTGGCCGCCGGCCGGCGGGAAGCAGAACAGCGTCTGCTGCTGCTCCTGGTTGAACCAGAGGTACGGCAGGGCGCCCTCGATCCGGCCGGTGACGATGTACTCGACGGTCTTCGCCATCCCGTGCAGGGTGGTGACCTTGAACAGCTGGCTGACCGGGATCCTGATGCTGAACTCGGCCTGCAGGCCGTGGATCAGCTCGATCAGCTTGATCGAGGAGCCGCCCGACTCGAAGAAGTCGTGCTGGAGGCCCGGCTCCTCGACGCCGAGCAGGGCGCGCCAGTGCTCGGCCATCCGGACCTCGTAGAGGGTGACCGGCGGCTCCGCGGCCTCGGCCGCGGCGTCCGCGCGGGGCTCGGGCAGCGCCGCGACGTCCACCTTGCCGTTGGCGGTGAGCGGCAGCGCGGGCAGCTCGACGAAGTACGACGGGATCATGAAGGTCGGCAGGTGGCCGGCCAGGTGGCGGCGCAGCTCGCGGTGGTCGAAGGTCCGGTCGGGCGCCGGGACGCAGTACGCGCAGAGCACGGGCTCGCCGCCGCGGTCCGGCCGGACGGTGACCACCGCCCGGGCCAGTTCGGGCCATTCGGCGAGCCGGCTCTCGATCTCGCCCAGCTCGATCCGGTGGCCGCGCACCTTGATCTGGGAGTCGGCCCGGCCGAGCAGGTGCACCCCGCCGTCGGCGTCCCAGCGCGCGAGGTCGCCGGTGCGGTAGAGCCGGACGGGCGCGGTGCCGTCGGCGCCGCCGAGCGGGAGGGTGGCGAACCGGCGGGCGGTCTGCTCCTCGTCGCCGAGGTAGCCGAGCGAGACGCCGGACCCGCCGATCCACAGCTCCCCGGTCACTCCGGGCGGGACGGGCCGGCCCTGGGCGTCGAGCAGGTGGAAGGAGGTGTTCGGGAACGGCCGCCCGATCGGGACCATCCGGCTGGGCTCCAGGCCGTCCGCCGGGCCCTCGAAGTACGCGCTGTCGATGGTGGCCTCGGTCAGCCCGTAGGAGTTGACCAGCCTGGTCAGCGGGCCGCACAGGGCGCCGAGCCGCTGGTACTCCTCGACCTTCCAGACGTCCGAGCCGACCACCAGCAGCCGCATGAACGCGAGGTCCTGCCCGGTGCGCTCGCAGTGGTCCAGCACGGTGCGGACCACCGCCGGGACGAACTCGGCGGCGTCCACCCGCTCGGCGCGCATCACCTCGTACAGCCTGGCGGTGTTGAACAGCAGCTCCCGGCCGACCAGCACCAGGGTGCCGCCGGAGCAGAGCGCGCGGACCAGGTCGCCGGTGAACACGTCGAAGGCCGGGCCGGCCATCTGGAGGTGCACCCGGGCGTCGGTGTCCAGCCGGTACTCGGTGCGCCAGGCCTGGTAGGCCGAGGCGAGGTTGCCGTGGGAGACCAGGACGGCCTTGGGCCGCCCGGTGGAGCCGGAGGTGTGGATGGCGTACGCCGGGTCGTCGAGGCCCACCGGCGGATCGGTGAACCCGTCGTCGCAGGCGTCGAGTTCGGCGGTGGTGACCAGTCGGGCCGGCAGCCCGCCGAGCCGCTCGCGGTCGTCGCCGACCAGCAGTCCGGCCCCGGTGTTGCCCACCATGTACGCCAGCCGGTCCACCGGGTGGCCCGGGTCCAGCGGCAGGTAGGCGGCGCCGGTGCGGAGCACCGCGAGCAGCGCCACGATCAGCTCCGGCGACTTCTCCAGGCAGAGCGCGACCACCGTGCCCGGGCCGGCGCCCAGCGCCCGCAGCCGGGCGGCGGCCCGCCGGGAGCGCTCGGCCAGCTCCCCGTACGTCAGCCGGGCGGTCGGGCCCGACTCGGCCGGGGCCGCCACCGCGAGCGCCGCCGGGTCGGCCGCCGCCGCGCGGAGCACCAGTGCGTGGACCGGCTCCGTGAACGGCACCCGCCGGTCGGCGCCGCTCCACTCCCGGAGCACCACGGCGCGCTCCCGCTCGCCGAGCAGCTCCAGCCCGGTGGCGGCCCGCTCCGGTCCTGCCGTGGTCAGCGCGTCGAGCAGTTGGACGTAGTGGCGCGCCATCCGGGCCGTCGTCTCGGGCCGGAAGAGGTCGGTGTTGTACTTGAAGACGCAGTGGAAGCGGTGCTCGGCCTCGTCCTCGTAGGCGGACAGGGTGAGGTCGAACTGCCCCTCCTCCTCCGGGAGTTCGATGTACTCCAGGTGGTACCCGTACTTCTCGGTGGCCACCTTGTGGTGGAGCAGGATGAACATCGCCTGGAAGACCGCCGAGCGGCTCGGGTCGTGCTGCAGCCCGAGCTTCTCCACCAGCAGCACGAACGGGTACTCCTGGTGGTCAAGACCGCCGAGCACGGTGGTCCGCACCCGGTCCAGCAGCTCGGCCACGGTCGGCTCGCCGGCCAGCGAGACGTGCAGCGGCAGCGGGTTGACGAAGTACCCGTAGACGCCGGCGAACTCCTCGTCGGTGCGGCCGGTCACCGGACTGCCGACGATGATGTCCTCCTGGCCCGCGTAGGCGTGCAGCAGCAGGTAGTAGGCGCTGAGCAGCACCATGAAGACGGTGACGTTGTGCCCGCGGGCCAGCGCGTGGACCCGGGCGCTGAGCTCCTCGTCCAGCGTGAAGAACTCGGAGGCGCCGTTGTGGGTCTGCACCGGCGGGCGGGGCTTGTCGGTCGGCAGGTTGAGGACCGGCACCTCGGCCGGCAGGTGGGAGCGCCAGTACTCCAGCATCCGCGGCGCCTCACGGCCGGCCAGGAAGGCGTTCTGCCGGTTGAGGAAGTCCAGGTAGCGGGCGGTGACCGGGGGCAGTTCGGGCGCCCGGCCCCGGCGCAGCCCCTCGTAGACGGCGAGCAGCTCCTCGATGAAGGTGAAGGTGGAGATCGCGTCCGAGATGATGTGGTGGACGGCCTTCATGATCACCCAGCGGGCCGGTCCGCGGCGGAACAGCCGGAACCGCACCAGCGGGTCCCGCTCCAGGTCGTAGGGCCTGCGGTACTCGCGGACGATCATCGCGTGGATGTCGTCCCAGGCCAGGTGCTCGACGTCGAAGACCCCGAAGTCCGGCTCCACCGCGGCGGAGATCCGCTGCACGGCCCGGCCGCCGTCGAGCACGAAGTTCGCCCGCAGGCTCGGGTGGCGCTCGACCATCGCCCGGAAGGCCGCCGCCATCAGCTCGGGCTCCAGCTCCACCCGGACCTCGACGGCGCCGCCGATGTTGTAGGCGAAACCGTCCGGGTTGAGCTGCTTGAGGAACCAGAGCGCCTTCTGGTTCTGGGTCAGCGGGTGGGCCGACTCGTCCTCGTACCGCTCGACCTCGGCCGCGCCCGGACCGGCCGGCTCCTCGTCCAGCAGCTCGGTCAGCGACTCGTGCAGCCGGGCGACCAGCTCGGCCACCGGCGCGTTGCCGAGCAGCGCCACCACCGGGAGGGTGACGCCGAGTTCGCCGCCGAGCCGGGCCCGCAGCTCCATCGCGAGCAGCGAGTCCAGGCCGAGGCCGCCGAGGCCGGCGGCGGGGTCGATCTGCTCGGCCGGCGCCCGCAGCACGGTGGCGGCCAGCGCGGTGAACCGCTCGGTGAGCAGCGCCCGCCGCTCCTCCTCGCCGGCCGTCCGCAGGGCGTCCAGCAGGCCGGTCCGCTCGGTGGCCGGGGCAGCCTCCCGGGCGGCGGCGGCGAGTTCGGTGACGAGCGGGGGCGGGGCCGGGTACCAGGAGAGGAAGGCCGGCCAGTCGACGACGGTGGCGACCAGCAGCTGGGCGCGGTCCTGCCCGAGCACCCGCTCCAGCACGGCCATCCCGGTGTCCGGGGCGAGCGAGCTCATGCCCCGGCTGTGCCGGTAGTGGTCGATGAGGCCGAGCTCCTCGATCATGCCGGTGGCCCAGGGGCCCCAGTCGAGGCTCAGCGCGGGCAGGCCGAGCGACCGGCGGTGATGGGCGAGGGCGTCCAGGAAGGCGTTGCCGGCGGCGTAGTTGGTCTGGCCGGCGGTGGTCAGCAGCGAGGCGATCGAGGCGAACAGCACGAAGTGGTCGAGCGGCTCGCCGGCCAGCTGCCGGTGCAGGGCGAGGGCGCCGAGCACCTTGGGGCCGTACACGGCGTCGAAGGTCGCCCGGTCCAGCTCGCCGACCAGGGTGTCCCGGACCTGCCCGGCGAGGTGGAACACCCCGCGGATCGGCGGCCGGTCCAGCCGCCGGTACTCGGCCAGCCAGGCGGCCAGCGCGGCCTCGTCGGTGACGTCCAGCGGCGCCGGGACGGCCTCGGCCCCGAGCTCCTCCAGTTCGCGCAGGAACGCCGCCCGCTGCCCGGCCGGGCTCGCCGGGTCGAGCGCGCGCCACTGCTCGCGCGGCGGCAGGGCGCTGCGGCCGACCAGGATCAGCCGGCGGGCGCCGCGCTTCACCAGCGTGCGGCAGAGCAACCGGCCGAGCGCGCCGAACGCGCCGGTCACCAGGTACGCGCCGTCCGCCCGCAGGCGGGGCGCGAGCGGCCGGCTCAGCCCCTCGGCGGCCCGGAGCCGGCTGGTCAGCCGGCGGCCGGCGCGCAGCGCGATCTCGTCCTCGTCGGCCAGCGCGAACTCGCGCAGCAGCGCCTCCGCCTCCTCGGCGGCCCGGACGCCGGCGGCGGGCGCGGGGGCGGGGTCGGGCGCGATGGCCTCGGGCGTGAAGGGATCGGGGGTGACGGGGTCGGGTACGGCGGGATCGGACGCGGCGGCCTCGGGCGTGGCGGGCGCGGCCGACGCCCCGGCGGGCGCTGTCGGGTGCGCGGCCGGGGTGGCGGGAGGCGGGGGGAGGGCCGGGAGGTCGACCAGTTTGCCCTGGTGGGTGGGGAGTTCCTGGTGGCGCAGGACGCGGGTGATGCCCCAGGCGGGGGCGGCGAGGGGCTCGACGAGGTCGCCGGGGGCCACGGCCTGGGCGGTGCGGGTGACCACGTGGAGGCGGCAGTCCGGCAGCTCGGCGGCCAGCAGGGCGGCGAGGGTGACCAGGCTGTAGGCGCCCTCGGCGGTGTGGCCGGCCACGGTGGCGGGGTCGGCGGTGTCGAGTCCGGGCCGGTCGAGGTTCCACAGGTGGACCACGGCGGCCGGGTCCGGGGCGCCCGCGGCCCGCCGCTCGGCGAGCAGCCGGGCGAGGTCCTCGGCCGAGCCCGGCTCGACGGTGGCCGGCCGGCCGTCGGCGGCGGCCTGGTAACCGGTGCCGGGGCGGACCAGCAGGCAGCTGCCGCCGCGCGCGGCGATCCGCCCGGCCAGGGCCTCCGCGACCCCGCCGCGGTCGGCGAACAGCAGCCAGTGGTCGGGGTGTTCGGCCAGCAGGTCGGGGGTGTCGCCGTCGGCGGCCGGCAGCTCGGTCCAGGCCGGTTCGGCCAGCCAGCCGTCGATGGTGGCGAGACCGACGGCGGTGGCGGCCTGCTCGACGTCGGCGGCCCGGAAGCCGGTGATCCCGCCGAGCGGGGCACCCCGCTCCTCGTACACCGCGAGGTCGCCGAGGAGCTCGGCGCCGGCGTCCCGGGTGACGGTGGCGTGCGCCCAGAGCGGGCGGTCGCCCACCGCGTCCAGCCGGACCTCCGCGATCCCCACCGGCAGCCGGATGCCCCGGCCCCCGGCCGGCGGCCCGTCCAGCAGCTGGGGCGTCAGCAGGGTCTGGAAGAAGGCGTCCATCACCACCGGGTGGACCTGGTGGTGCTCGCCCTGACCGGCGACCTGCGCCGTCGGGCGGATCCGGGCCAGCGCCTCGCCAGGCCCGATCCAGACCTCCTCGATGCCCCGGAAGGCCGGGCCGTACTCGTAGCCGAGCGCGGCGAGCGCGGCGTAGCAGTCGGGCCCGGCGAGCCGGCGCACCGACCGCCCCTGCACCGCCGCCACGTCCAGCGGCCGGCCGGGCCGGCGGCGCTGGCCGGGGCGGACCGTGCCGACGGTGTGCACGGTGCGCTCGCGGCCCTCGCCGCTGGCGACGGTGAAGGAGCCCTGCTCGGCGCAGAGGGTGAGCCGGACGGCACGGCTCTCCTCGTCCGGCAGGAGGAGCGCCTTGCGCAGCTCGATGTCGGCCAGCGCGGCGTCCGTCCCGCCGGTGAGCGCGCGGACCGCCTGGACGGCCATCTCCAGGTAACCCGCGGCCGGGAACAGCACGTCGCCCTGGATCCGGTGGTCGTCCAGGTACGGCAGGGCCTCGGCGTCCAGCCGGGCCTCCCAGGCCGGTTCGGCGCCGGGCAGGCGGCGGCCGAGCAGCGGGTGGTCGACCCGCCCCTGCCGGACGTCGGCGACCGACCGCGGCTCGACCCAGTGCCGGTCGCGCCGGAACGGGTAGCGCGGCAGCGGGACGATCCGGCCGGCGGGCTGGAGCACCGACCAGTCGACCTCGACGCCGAGGTTGTGGAGGGCGGCCAGCGAGGCGGTGAAGGTGGCCTGCTCGTCCTCCTGGCGGCGGATCGAGGGCAGGGTCCGCACCTCCGGCCGGTCCGCCGTGCCCGGGCGGGCCTCGACGGTCTCCTGGATCGAGCGGCCGAGCACCGGGTGCGGGCCGATCTCCAGGAACAGGCCGTAGCCGTCGTCGGCGAGCCGCTCCACGGCCTGCCGGAAGCGGACGCTGTCGCGGACGTTGTGCCACCAGTACTCGGCGTCCAGCTCGGTGCCGTGCGCGGTGCCCTCGCGGCCGGTCAGGTAGAGCGGGGTCCGGGCCGGGCGGGCCTTGAGATCGGCCAGCGACTCCAGCAGCTCGTCCTTGATCAGCTCCATCCGGGCGCTGTGGTACGGGACTTCGACGGTCAGCGGCCGGGCGAAGACCTGCTCGGCGGTGAGCGCGGCGGCCAGCTCGGCCAGCGCCGGCTCGTCCCCGGCGAGGGTGAGCGCGCCGGGGCTGTTGACGGCGGCGATCGAGACGGCGTCCCCGTACGGGCGGATCCGGCGCCGCGCCTCGGCCTCGGTGAGCGCGACGGCGAGCATGCCGCCGGTGCCGGCCAGCTTCTGCTGGAGCCGGCTGCGGTGGACCACCACCTTGACCGCGTCGGCCAGGTCGTAGACCCCGGCCTCGTGGAAGGCGGCGACCTCGCCGGTGGAGTGGCCGACGATCGCGTCGGGCCGCACGCCCCGGCTGCGCCAGAGCGCGGCGAGGCCGACCTGGACGGCGAAGTTGGCGGGCTGGGCGAGCCAGGTCTCGGCCATCCGGGACGCCGCCTCGTCGGCGGTGAGCTCGTCGATCAGCGACCAGCCGGTGAGTTCGGCGAGGTGCTCGGCGCACTCCTCGACGGCCTCCCGGTAGACCGGCTCGGTGGCGAGGAGCCGGCGGCCCATCCCCCACCACTGCGGGCCCATCCCGGTGAAGACCCAGGCCAGCCGGCGGTGCCGGGCCTCGCGGCGGTGGCCGGTGAGGACCCGGGGGTGCGGTTCGCCGCGCAGGTGGGCGGTGAGCGCCTCGTCGAGCGAGGCGCGGGCGGCGTGCTCGCGGGCGTCGTAGACGACCGAGAGCCGGGCGTCGTGGTGCTGGCGGCGGTGGGCGAGGGTGTGGCCGAGGTCGGCCGGGCGGGCCGGGGTGCCGCCGCGGACTCCGGCAAGTTCGGCCTGGACGCCGGCGGCGAGTTCGGGCAGGGCGGCGGCCTCCCGGGCGGTGAGCGGCAGCACCGTCCAGACCGGCCGTCCGCCCTCCGGGGCGGGGGTGGCGTCCGGAGCATCGGCGAGGGCGTCGTCGGCGGGCGCCGGTTCGGGGGCGGCCTCCAGCAGGACGTGCGCATTGGTGCCGCCGAAGCCGAAGGAGTTGACCCCGGCCCGGGCCGGGCCCTCGTGGGCCGGCCAGGGGGTGGGCTCGGTGGGGATCTCGTACGGCAGGCCGGCCGGGTCGATCGCCGGGTTGAGCCGCTCCAGGTTGATGTGCGGCGGGACGATCCGGTGCTTGAGGGCGAGCGCGGACTTGATCAGCCCGGCCAGGCCGGAGGCCGACTCGGTGTGCCCGATGTTGGTCTTGACCGAGCCGACGTAGCACTTGTCGCCGGGGCGGCGGCCGACGGCGAGCGCCCGGGCCAGGGCGCCCGCCTCGATCGGGTCGCCGACCGGGGTGGAGGTGCCGTGCGCCTCGACGTACTGGAGACTGCCCGGGGAGATCCCGGCCTCGGCGCAGACCCGCTCGATGAGGGTGACCTGGGCGTCCGGGTTGGGCACGGTGATGCCGTTGGTGCGGCCGTCCTGGTTGACGCCGCTGCCGATGACGACGGCGTGGATCGGGTCGCCGTCGCGCAGCGCGTCGGAGAGCCGCTTGAGCGCGACCACCGCGACGCCCTCGGCCCGGACGTAGCCGTCGGCCGCCGCGTCGAAGGTCCGGGAGCGGCCCTGCGGGGAGAGGAAGCCGCCCTTGGTCTCGGCGATCGTGTACTGCGGGGCGATGTGCAGCAGGGTGCCGCCGGCCAGGGCCAGGTCGGTCTCGCCGCGCTGCAGGCTCTGCGCGGCGAGGTGGACGGCGACCAGGGAGGAGGAGCAGGCGGTGTCGATGGAGACGCTGGGGCCGCGGAAGTCGAAGCAGTGCGAGATGCGGTTCGACACCATCGTCATCATGGTGCCGGTGGCGGTGTGCGCGGCGAGGGTGTCGAAGGAGAGGTCGGAGAACTGGACGATCTTGTAGTCCAGGGTGAACGCGCCGACGTAGACGCCGACCTCACGGCCCGCCAGCTCGGCCGGCTTCTGGCCGCCGTCCTCCAGCGCCTCCCAGGCCACCTCCAGCAGCTTCCGCTGCTGCGGGTCCATGTGGTCGGCCTCGCGGCCGCTGATGCCGAAGAACGCCGGGTCGAACTCGTCGAATCCGTCGATGTAGCCGCCGCGTCCGCCGACCAGCCGGCCGGGCTTGGCCCGGTCCCGGCTGCCGAGGGTGGCGACGTCGTAGCGGCTGCGCGGGGTCGGGGTGATGCAGTCCTTGCCCTCGACCAGGTTCTGCCAGTACGACCGGTGGTCGCTGGCCCCGCCCGGCAGCCGGCAGCCGATCCCGATGATCGCGATCTTCTCCCGCTCGGCGGCGGGCGCGGCGGGTACGGCGGGCGCGGCAGGGGTGGCGGACGGGACGCGGGGGGCGGGGCGTTCGGAGGGATCGAAGAGGTCCGGGGAGGTGACGAAGCGGGAATCCGTCATGCGAGTCGAGTCCTTGGGTCGCTGCGTGCGTGCGTGCGTTCGCGCGCGCGGGCTGCGGGAGCACCGCGCGCGCCGGGGGGACAGCGGCCGCGCGCCGGTTCCGGGCAGGCCGGAAGCCGGGCCGGCCGAGGGGACGAGCCGGTCGGGAGCAGGTGCGGGGCGGGCAGGGCGTGGCGGGGCGGGCGGGGCGTCGGATACGGGGAACGGAGGCGGGCGGATCAGGTCGTACCGGTCGGGGACCCTTCGGCGGGGGCGGGGCGGCGCCAGGCCTGGAGGTGGCTGGCGACCACCCGGCCGGTCGCGGGGAAGTCGGCCGGGTCGGCCAGCCCCACCGCGAGCGGACGGCGGCCGGGCCGCCAGGTGAAGCTGCCGAAGGCGTGGTCCCACACCGAGAGGTCGGAGCCGTAGTGGCCGGCCTCCGCCAGATCGGTGCTGTGGTGCAGGCGGTGCTGCTCCGGACCGGCGAGCACGTGGTTGAGCGGGCCGAGCCGGACGTCGATGTTGGCGTGCACGAAGTAGCCCTGGGCGACGACGAACAGGCCCGTCACGAACACCGCCGGCTGCGAGAACCCGGCCAGGGCCAGCGAGAGTTGGACGGCGCTCTGGGTGAGCAGCACGTCCAGCAGGTGGTTGACCCCGTTGCTGCCGACGTTCACCTTGTCGGGCACGTGGTGGACGCCGTGCAGCCGCCAGAGCCTCGGGCTGGTATGGCACCAGCGGTGGACCAGGTAGTTGGCCAGCGAGCCGAGCAGCACGGCGGCCGGGATCTCCGCCCAGAGCGGCAGGACGGAGTGCGGCGGCGCCAACCGGCCGACGAGGGCGGCCACGGGCGCCTGGGACAGCGCCCCGCCGACCATCGTCAGCACGAAGTAGACGCCGTACCAGCCCCACTCGCGCACGCTCGGCGTCCATTCCGGTTCGTACGGAATCAGCCGTTCGAGCAATGCCATGTAAGCGATCACGCCGAGCAGGAAGAGCTGGCTCACCCGGCCGAGGTCCCAGCGCAGGCGCAGGGCCGCGACCGATATCGACACCAGGACGGCCAGCAGGAACGGGTGGGCGACGTGGCGCAGCACGGTCCGGAACTGCTCACCCATGACGACCCCCTTCGCTGTCCGCGGTCGAACGCTCACCGAAAGTGTTCGTTCAGATACTAAGGGCGCCCGGAAGGCATGGCGAGGCATTTTGGCGGCGAATCATGAAATCCTCGATTTGTCTGATGATCAGCAGACAAACAATCCGCCAAGAAGAGCGGGTATTCGGCCAGCGGACAAATTCTACGGATAATTTGATGACGTAATCATCATCCCGGCCCGCTTGACGCTCCGGAGCACCGGCGCCGTCTCCACCGCGGCGACCCCGTCCAGCGCGCCCAGCCCGTCCGTCAGGTAGTCGTAGAACGCCCCGGTGTCCCGGCAGACCAGCCCGGCCACCAGACTGCTCGGCCCGGTGGTCGCCGCGACGAAGCCGACCTCCGGGTGCTCCGCCATCGCCCGGCCGACCGCCGCCAGCCGTCCCGGCGCCACGGTCAGCCAGCAGTACGCCTCGATCTCGAAGCCGAGCGGTCGCGGGTCCACGTCCACGTCGAAGAACAGCAGCCCGGTGGCGGTCAGCGCGGCCAGCCGCCGGCGCACCGTCGTCTCCGGGCTCCCGGTCGCGGCCGCCAGCGCGGCCAGCGGGGTCCGCCCGTCCACCACGAGCGCCGCCAGCAGCGCGCGGTCCAGTTCATCCAACTCGCCCGCCGCCGCTGGGGCGGGCGACGGCGCCCCGGCGCGCAGCCGGGCGATCTGACCGGCGCTCAGCGCCGAGGTCCGCCCGCTCCACGCCACCGGCCCGCCGACATAGGTGCGCAGCAGGTAGTGCGCGGACACCGAGAGCACCCGCGGACTGCGGGGCAGCGCGCCCAGCAACAGTTCCTCGCGCTCCGGCCGGACCCGGGCCCGGGCGTTGCAGACGATCTCGCCGCCGGACAGCAGGCTCACCCAGGAGGTGTCCGGCCGCCGGGCCAGCGCCTCGGCGAGCGACCCGGCGGCGTCGGGCACGCACCGGATCCGGGTCAGCCAGTCGACCTGGCCGAGCAGCCGGGCGCTGGTCCGCCCCACCACCCGCAGCACCCCGGCGGCGCGCAGCCGCTGGTAGCGGCGGGCCACCGTCTGGTCGGACACCCCGAGCACCTCGGCGATCCGCCGGAACGGCGCCCGGCCGTCCACCTGAAGGGCGTGCAGCAGCGCCCGGTCCAGCGCGTCCAGCGTCACGGTTTCCACCAGCGCGATGGTAGGCGGTGTCGAGATCCGCCGGAACCTCCCCCGTGAGCGGCGCGATGGCGTCCCCCGGGCCGAGAGTGACGGGGCGTCCGGCCGAACCGGGCGGCGCCAGGCAGCACGAGGGAGTACGGGGATGCGCAAGTGGGGACCGCTGGTCGCGGTCTGTCTCGGGGTGTTCATGCTGCTGACCGACGTCAGCATCGTGATCGTCGCCCTGCCGGACATCGGGACCGGGCTGGACATGGACTTCGACGGCCTGCAGTGGGTGCTGGACGGCTACGCGCTGGCACTGGCCGCGCTGCTGCTCGGCCTCGGCGCCCTCGCCGACCGGGTGGGCCGCCGGCGGGTGTACACGGTGGGCCTGGTGGTGTTCGCACTCGCCTCGCTGGCCTGCGGCCTCGCCCCGGACGGCACCACCCTGGTGGTCGCGCGGATCGTCCAGGCGGGCGGCGGCGCGGCGATGTTCGCCACCGCGATGGCCCTGCTCAACCTCGCCTACCGGGGCCGCGACCGGGCGGTGGCCTTCGGCGTCTGGGGCTCCGTCAGCGGCGCGGCGGCGGCCGTCGGGCCGGTGGCCGGCGGCCTGCTCACCGAGTACCTGGGCTGGCGGTCGATCTTCCTGGTGAACCTGCCGCTCGCGCTCGCCGCCGTGGTGCTGGCCCGGCGGACGCTGCCGGAGTCCCGCGACCCCGGCGCCCGCCGGCTCGACCTGCCCGGTGCCGCGGCCTTCACCGTCGCGGCCGGGGCGGCCGTCCTGGCGCTGATCCGCGGCGGGACGGACGGCTGGACCTCGCCCGCCGTGCTGGGCGCGGGCACCGCGGCGGTCGTGGCGCTCGCCGTGTTCGCGCTGGTCGAACGGCGCAGCCCGCACCCGCTGCTGGCGCCCGCGCTGCTGCGCCGGCCGGCCTTCACCGGGGTCCTGCTGTGCGGGGCCGTCTACTCGGCCACCGCCTTCTCCGGTCTGCCGTACGTCTCGCTCTGGCTGCAGTCGGTGCTCGGCCTCGGCCCGATGGCCGCCGGGCTCACCCTGCTGCCGATGAGCGTCGTCGCCTTCGCCGTCCCGGCGCTGGCGGGCCGTCGGCTCGCCGCGCTGCCGGTCGCGGTGCCGCTGGCGGGCGGCCTGGCCGTGATCGGGCTGGGCACGCTGCTGCAGGGCGTCCTGGACGGCTCCTCGGGCTGGGCCGCCCTGCTGCCCGGCCTCGCCCTGACCGGCCTCGGGGTCGGCGCGGTCAGCCCGGTCCTGGCGTCCGCCGCGATGGCGGCCGTCCCGCCCGAGCGCGGCGGCATGGCCGGCGGCGCCCTCAACACCTTCCGGCAGCTCGGCCAGGCGCTCGGCATCGCCGTCCTCGGCCTCGTCCTGCACGGGGGCCTGCGCGACGCCCTGGCCGGCCACCCGGCGGCCGGCCCCGCACCGGACGCCACCGCCGGCGCGCTGGCCTCCGGCCGACCCCCGGCCGGACTGCCCGGGGACCTGCTCCGGACGGCCTTCGCCACCGGCCTCGACCGCACCCTGCTGACCGCCGGCCTCACCGCCCTGGCGGGCGCCGCCCTGGTCGCGGTGCTGCTACGCCGCCGACCGGGGGCGGCCGAAGGCCCGGCGGCGGGCGCGGCAGCGCAAGGGGCTTCAGCGGACGGTCAGGTGCCGGCTCGGCTCACCGGAGCGGCAGTCGACCGCCACCAGGTCGCCCGGCCGTAGCTCCCCCGCGCCCGGACCGCCCGCCCCGGCTGTGGATCAGGCCGGGGCGGGCGCGCCTGTGTGCCGCCGAGCGGGTTCGACCGCTCGTCCAGGACCGCCGCCGTCACCTCGCCGCCGTTCCACCGCCCGGTCGTCGGCGCCCCCGGCCGGCCAGGGGCGCCGACCCGGCGGACGACCCCGCGACGCCGCCGCCGGGCGGGGCCGATATGGCGGGGATATAGGCGGGGGCGGAACCGTGGTCAGGACGCCCGCTCCCTCGGTCCCGAAGGACGCCCATGACCGACTCCGTAGCCCGGTGGTTCCGCTCGTACCGCGCGACCGCCGCACCGAGCTGCCGCCTGGTGTGCTTCCCGCACGCCGGGGGCGCCCCGACCGCGTACCGGGACTGGGGCCGCTCGCTGCCCGCCGACGTCGAGGTGCTGGCGGTCTGCTACCCGGGTCGGCAGGACCGGATCGGTGAGCCGTTCGCGGCGTCCGTGCACGCCATGGCGGACGAGATCGCCGGGGCGTTGCGGCAGGTGGCGGACGTGCCGCTGGCGCTGTTCGGGCACAGCATGGGCTCGGTCGTCGCGCACGAGGTCGCGCTGCGGCTGGACGCCGAGTACGGGATCCAGCCGCTGCGGATCTTCGTCTCCGGCTCGGAGCCGCCGCACCTGCGGGTCCGCGAGACCCAGGCCGAGAGCGACGCCGACTTCCTCGCCGAGCTGCGGCAGCTCGGCCACTCCTCGCTCACCGCGATCGAGGACCCGATGCTGCTGGAGCTGGTGCTGCCCAGCATCCGGGCCGACTACCGCCTCTCCGCCGAGTACCGGGCGGTGCCCGGCGCGCCCCGGCACCGCGCGCCGATGGTGGCGTACGCGGGGGCGCTGGACGAGGGCTGCCCCGCCGAGGTGCTGGGCGCCTGGGCGGAGTACACCGGCGGCGCCTTCGAGACCCGGATCCTGCCCGGCGACCACTTCTACCTCCAGACGCAGGAACAGCAGTTGCTCGCCCATGTGAACGGCCACCTCCAGTCGGACCTTCGGCTCCACCGCGTCCTGGGCGCCGCCCGCCGCCGCACCGCCTGACCCGCCCCAGCCCCCGCCCCTGCTCCGCACCCGCAGCTGTACGAGAGGACGCCCACCCCCGATGTCCGTTGACCTGGTGAGCCGGCTGGTCCGGCACGGCCGCGAGATCCCCGACCGGGACGCGGTGGTCTTCGTCCGGACCGCCGCCGGCGGGCTCGTGGAGGAGCCGCTGACCTACGGCGAACTCGACCGCCGGGCCCGGGCCGTCGCCCGCTGGCTGCGCGAGCGCTGCGCCGTCGGGGAGCGGGTGCTGCTGCTGTACGGCACCGGCCCGGAGTTCGTCACCGTGCTGGCCGGCTGCCTCTACGCGGGCGTGGTCGCCGTCCCCGCCCCGCAGCCGAGCACCCAGCGCGGGCACAGCTCGCGCTCGGACGGCATCGTCCGGGACGCGGACGTCCGGCTGGTGCTGACCGACGAGGCCAACCACGAGACGGCCGCCGGCTTCCTGACCCGGGCGGGCGCCGAGGACGTCCCGTGCGTCGCGACCGACCGGCTCGACCTGCCGGACGCCCCGGACTGGCGGGCCGAGGAGGTCCCCGCCGACGCCCTGGTGATCATCCAGTACACCTCGGGCTCGACCAGCGCGCCCAAGGGCGTGATGGTCACCCGCGGCTCGCTCGACCACAACCTCGGGCTGATGACCCGGGCCTTCGGCGTCGACCCGGAGAGCCGGTCCTGCACCTGGCTGCCGCAGCACCACGACATGGGCCTGATCGGCATGCTGCTCACCCCGCTGTACCACGGCGCGGTCTCCTACCAGCTCGCCCCGATGGACTTCCTGCGCCGGCCGCACCTGTGGCTGGAGCTGATCGGCGCCAAGCGGATCAGGACCGTCGTCGCCCCGAACTTCGCCTACGAGCTGTGCACCCGCCGGGTGACCGACGCCCAGCTCGCCGGCCTGGACTTCAGCACCCTGGTCAGCGCCGGCAGCGGCGCCGAGCCCGTGCACGCCGCCACCCTGTGCCGCTTCGCCGAGCGCTTCGCCCCGGCCGGCTTCCGGCCGGAGGCCTTCAGCCCCTGCTACGGCATGGCCGAGACCACCCTGATCGTCTCCGGCACCCTGCCCGGCGAGCCGCCGAGGCTGACCCCGGTGGACGCCGACGCGCTGGCCGCCGGGGAGCTGCGCCCGGGCGCGGGCCCGGCGCTGGTGGCCAGCGGCCGGGTGCACGACCTGGACGTGCGGATCGTCGACCCGCGGACCCGGGCCCCCCTGCCCGAGGGCGGCGTCGGCGAGATCTGGGTGCGCGGCGGCAGCGTCGCGGCCGGCTACTGGCGCAACGAGGAGGCCACCGAGGAGACCTTCCGCGCCGTCACCGCCGAGGGCGAGCCCGGCTTCCTGCGCACCGGGGACACCGGCGCCCTGCACGACGGGCACCTCTACGTCACCGGGCGGATCAAGGAGGTGCTGATCGTCAACGGCCGCAACCTGTACCCGCACGACATCGAGCGCGAGGTGCTCACCCTGCACGAGGGCTTCCAGGGCCTGAGCGGCAGCGTCTGCTCGGTGCCGGCGCCCGGCGAGGAGATCGTCGTCATGCAGGAGCTCCGGCGCCCCCGGGCGAGCCGGGAGGAGCTGGCCGAACTCGCCCGGCAGGTGCGCGGCGAGCTGTCCGCGCGGCTCGGCGTGCGGGTGCCCAACCTGGTGCTGCTGCGCCCCGGCCAGGTCCGCAAGACCACCAGCGGCAAGGTGCAGCGCACGCTGATGCGCGAGCTGTTCGTCGGCGGCGGGCTGGAGCCGCTGTTCGAGGACCTCGACCCGGCCACCGCCGCCCGCTACCGCGCGGCGGCCACCGGGAGCGCGGTGAGCGCGAAATGACCCACGCCGCCTACCTGACCGCCGCCGCGCTGGACCGCCGGCTCGGCGATCCGGAGGACGCCGGCCGGCTGTTCTCCCACGCGCGCTGCGCGGCACTGGACGAGCGCGAGGAGTTCCCGGTCGAGATCTGCCGCGAGCTGGACGTGCTCGGCCTGCCCGCGCACTACGTGCCCGCCGCGTACGGCGGCAGCCTGGACAGCTACGAGCAGGTGCTCCAGCTGATGCGCGCGGTGGCCCGCCGCGACCTGACGGTGGCGATCGCGCACGGCAAGACCTTCCTCGGCGCCGTCTCGGTCTGGGTCGGCGGCAGCCGCGAGCAGGCCGAGGAGCTGGCCGCGGCGGTGCTGGACGGCGCGGTCGTCTCCTGGGGGCTGACCGAGCGCGACCACGGCAGCGACCTGCTGGCCGGCGAGGTCCGGGCCGACCGGACCGCCGGCGGCTACCGGGTCAACGGCGAGAAGTGGCTGATCAACAACGCCAACCGGGGGCAGCTGATCTGCCTGCTGGCCCGCACCGCGGACGAGGGCGGGGCGCGCGACTTCAGCCTGCTGATGATCGACAAGCAGCGCCTGCGGCAGCCCGGCCACCGGCCGCTGCCCGCCGTCCGGCTGCACGGCATCCGGGGAGCCGACATCAGCGGCGTGGCCTTCACCGACGCCGAGGTGCCGGCCGACGCCCTGGTCGGCGCCGAGGGCGAGGGCACCGAGACCGTCCTCAAGAGCCTCCAGCTGACCCGGATCCTGTGCGCCTCGCTGTCGCTGGGCGCCGCCGACAGCGCGCTCGACCTGGCCGCCGGCTTCGCCCTGGAGCGCGAGGCCTACGGCCGCCGGCTGGCCGAACTGCCGCAGACCCGCCGGATGCTCGGCGAGTCCTACGCCGACCTGCTGCTCGCCGAGGCCGTCACCCTGGTCTCCACCCGGAGCATCCACGCCCTCACCGGCGAGCTGGCGGTGGTCTCCGCCGTCACCAAGTACGTCGTCCCCACCCTGGTGGACGAGGTGATCACCCGGCTGGGGACGGTGCTCGGCGCGCGCTCGCTGCTGGCCGACGCCACCCACCGGCACGGCCGCTTCCAGAAGGTCCAGCGCGACCACCGGATCGTCGGCATCTTCGACGGCAACACGCTCGTCAACCTGCACGCGCTGATCAACCAGTTCCCGCTGCTCGCCCGCCAGTTGAAGCGGCGCACGGTGGACGCCGCGGGCCTGGCCACCGCCACCGCGCTGGACGCCCCGCTGCCCGGCTTCGACCGGGAGCGGCTCTCGCTGCTGCCCCGGACCGGCTCCAGCCTGCTCCAGGCGCTGGCCGCCGGCGTCGAGGAGCTCACCGCGCTCGCGGCGGACGGCGGCGTCCCCGAGTCGCTGGTCCGCCGGGCGCAGGCCGTCCGGGCCGCCGCCGACGGGCTCGCCGTCGAACTCGCCGCCCACCGCCCGACGCCCGTCGAGGTGCCCGCCGCGGCCTTCGCGCTGGCCGAGCGGTACGCCGCCTGCTACGCCGCCTCCGCCGCGATCCACCTCTGGCTGCGCAACCACGCCGCCGCCGGGGAGGACGCCGGCCCGGACGGCGCCGGGCTGTGGGCCGAGGGCCTCTGGCTGGAGGCCGCCCTGGCCCGGGTACTGGGCCGGCTCGCCCCGGGCCGCCCCGACCCGCACGACGACGTCCTGGACCGCCTGGTGCCGCACCTCGCCGACCAGCTGCGCGGCGGCGCCCTCCCGTCCCTGCTCCACTACCCCCTGGTGAAGGGCGACGCATGACCACCGCCACGACCACCCCCGCGCTCTACGCCGACCTGGACACCCCGGCCCCGCTGGAGGCCCTGTTCGGCGACCCGGACTACCGGGACAACCCGCTCGGCTTCGAGGCCTTCCTCAACGCCGACGAGCGCGGCGACCTGCTGCAGGCCGGGGAGCGCGCGCTGGACGCCTACGGGCTGGGCGCCGAGTTCGTGCCCCGCCGGCTCGGCGGGCGGCTCGACCGGACCGACCGGCTGGCCCGGGTGCTGCGCCCGCTGTTCCGCCGGGACGGCGCGCTGGCGCTCGGCCACGGCGCCAGCAACCTGGTCGGCTCGGTCAACGTCTGGTCCGAGGGCAGCGCCCAGCAGCAGGACTGGCTGGCCCGGGTGCTGCTCGCCAACGGCCGGATCGCCGCCGCCTACACCGACCTCACCACCGGCAACGACGTGACCCGCACGGCGTTCCGGGCCGAGGTGCGCCGCGACGAACTGGTGCTGAACGGCCGCAAGGAGATCATCAACAACCTGGCCCGCGCCGAGGCGGTCACCGTCCTCGCCCGCACCAGCGAGGAGCCGGGCAGCCGCAGCCACTCGATGGTGCTGGTCGACATGGCCACCGCGCCGCGCGAGCGGCTGCGCTTCCTGCCCCGCTACCGCACCTCCGGGGTGCGCTCGATGTACCTGGGCGGCCTGGAGTTCCGGGACTGCCCGCTGCCGGTCACCGCGGTGGCCGGCGGCATGGGCGAGGCGATGGAGACCATCCTGCGGGCCTTCCAGATCACCCGGGCCGTGCTGCCCGCCGCCGCCCTCGGCGCGGTGGACCAGCAGCTGCGCACCGTCACCGACTTCGCGCTCGGCCGGCGGCTCTACCACCGTACGGTCGCCGACCTCCCGCACGCCCGCTCGGTGCTCACCGGTGCCTTCCTCGACCTGCTGGTCGCCGACTGCTTCACCACCACCGTCTGCCGGGCGCTGCACCTGCTGCCGGAGCGCACCAGCGTGTACGCGGCCTCCGTGAAGCACCTGGCGCCCACCCTGTACCGGGAGTCCGTCGACCGGCTCGCGGTGGTGCTGGGCGCGCGGTCCTTCCTGCGCGAGGGCCCGTACGGGATCTTCCAGAAGCACGCCCGCGACCTGCCGGTGGCCTCGCTGGTGCACGCCGGCGGCACGGTCTGCCAGGCCACGGTCATCCCGCAGCTGCCCCGGCTGGCCCGGCAGAGCTGGCTCTCCGACGGGCCCGCCCCGGCCGCCCTGTTCCACCTGGCCGGCGAGCTGCCCGAGCTGGACCTCGGCCGGCTCGGGGTGACCGCCGGCCGCGAGGACCCGCTGATCGGCACCCTGGTGGACGCCGTCGCCCGGCTGGCCGCCGAACCGGTGCTCGGCCCGCTCTGCGCCCAGCTGCTCGACGAGCTGCGGGAACTCCGGCGGGCCTGCCTGGAGCTGGCGCCGCGCGACCGGACGCCGCTGGCCGGCCCGGTCTCCTTCCGGCTCGCCGAGCGCTACGGGGTGCTGCTGGCGGCGGCCAGCTGCCTGGGCGTCTGGCTGCACAACCCGGACCACCCGGGCGCCTTCCTGCGCGGCACCGGCTGGCTCGCCGCCGCGCTCGCCCGGCTGACCGCCCGGCTCGGCTGCCCGCCGGTGCCCGGCGCCGACGCCGGCCATGCCGAGGTCTTCGCCGAGCTGATCGAACGCCACCAGGCCGGCCGGGGCTTCGACCTGGTCGGCCGGCAGCTCGCCTGAGCCCGGCCCGACGAGCCCGAGAAGCCCGACCAGCCCGACGATCCCGACAAGCCAGACGATCCCGACGAGGAGGAGAGACAGTGGGCGCATTCCTGCGGATCGAGCCGGACGCCGCGACGGACGGGGCGGTGGCGACCGTCCGGCTGCTCCGGCCCAGGATCAGCGGCACCGACCCCCGGGTGCCGGAGGAACTGGCCGCCGCCGCCGAGCGGTTGGACGCCGACCCGGCCGTCCGGGCGGTCGTCCTGTACGGCGGACGGCGGGTCTTCGGCTCCGGCGCCGACGTCAAGGACCTGGTCGAACGCGGCCCGGCCGAGGTGGACGCCTACACCGCCCGGCTGCACACCGCCCTGGACGCGCTGGCCCGGATCGGCAAGCCGGTGATCGCCGCGATCACCGGGTACGCGCTCGGCGGCGGCCTTGAGCTGGCGCTCTGCGCCGACCTCCGGGTGGCCGGCGAGGGCGCGGTGCTCGGGCTGCCCGAGATCGAGCTGGGCGTCATCCCCGGGACCGGCGGTACCCAGCGGCTGCCCCGGCTGATCGGCGCCGGACCGGCCAAGCGGCTGATCCTCACCGGCCGCCGGCTGACCGCCGCCGAGGCGCTGCGGATCGGCCTGGTCGACGAGACCGTCCCCGACGCCGAGGTGTACGAGAGCGCGCTGCGCACCGCCCGCGGGTTCGCGGCCGGCCCGACGGCGGCCCTGGCGGCCGCCAAGCGGGCCGTGGACGACGGTCTCGGCCTGCCGCTGGCCGCCGGACTCGACCTCGAACGGCGGCAGTTCGCCGCGCTGTTCGCCACCGAGGACCAGCGGATCGGCATGCGGGCCCAGCTCGACGGCGCCCGGCCCGCCTTCCTCGGCCGCTGACCCCCGCCTCCCGATCCCCGCTCGCCCGCTCCCCGCTCCCCCGATCTCCGGACAGAAGACGACGATGACCGACCGACAGCAACTCTCGCACGCCCAGCAGGCGTTGTGGTTCCTCTACCGGCTCGCGCCGGACGCCGCGGTCTACAACACCGGCTGCGCGCTGACCGTCCGCTCCGCCGTCGACCTCCCGGCCCTGCGCGCCGCCGTGGCGGCGACCGCCGCCCGGCACGACATGCTCCGCTCCACGTTCCGCGAGGTCGACGGGCAGGCCGTCCGGCTGGTCGGGGAGCGCCACCCGCTCGGCCTGGAGGTCCGGGAGCTGCCCGGCGCCGACGCCGAGGGGCTCGCCGCGGCGGCCCGCGCGGCGCTGCGCGAGCCGTTCCGGCTGGAGGAGGACGGCGCGTTCCGCTTCGTGCTGCTGCGCCGCGGCCCCGAGGACGCCGTCCTGCTGATGGCCGGGCACCACATCGGCACCGACGCCACCTCCAACTGGCTGATCGTCCGCGACCTGCTGTACGGCTACCGGCGGCTGGTCGGCGAGGACGGTGCGGCGGGGCTCGACGGAACGGCCGAACTCCCGCCGCCGAAGGGCTCGTACGCCGACCACGTGGCCAAGGAGCGGGCGGTGCTGGACTCGCCGCGCGGGGCGCGGATGGAGCAGTACTGGCACCAGGTCTGCGCCGGCGCCCTGCCCGCCGAACTCCCCACCGACCGCCCCCGGACCGCGAGTTCGAGCCGGACCGGGGCCACCCACCACCTGGACCTGGCGGCCGACCGGGTCGAGGCGCTGCGCGAACTCGCCCGCGGCAGCGGGGTGTCGCTGTACTCCGTCCTGCTCGGGGTGCTGCAGAGCCTGCTGCACCGCTACACCCGGCAGAACGAGTTCCTGATCGGCTGCCCGTCCGCCACCCGGATGAGCCCGGCGGTCCGCGAGGTGGTCGGCAACTTCGTCAACACCCTGGTCTTCCGGTCCGGTTTCACCCCCGGCACGACCTTCCGCGAGGCGGTGGTCGCCGCCGACCAGCAGGTGAAGGCCGGGCTCGGCCGGGCCGCCTACCCCTTCGAGCTGCTGACCAGGACGGTCAACCGGCCGCGCACCGGCGCCGGCTCCTCGCTCTGCCGGATCACCCTCAACCTGGTCGGCACCGCCACCCCCGAACCGCTGCTGCGGCTGCTGCTGGACGCCGACGGGGGCGAGCCCGCCCGGTTCGCCGGCCTCACCATCGCCCCGTTCGAACTCCCGCAGGCCGAGGGCCAGTTGGACCTCGCGGTGAGCGTGCGGCAGAGCGCCTCCTCGCTCGCGGTGGACTTCCGCTACGACGTGGACCTCTTCGACCCAGCCACGATCGAACGGTTCGCCGGCTACTTCCTGCGGACGATCGACGCCGCGCTGGCCGGCCCCGACACCCCGGTGGCCCGGCTGCGCCTGGTCGACGGCGCCGAGCTGGCCGGGCTGATGGGCTTCGGCCCGGAGCCGTCGTTCGGTCCTGAGCCGGCGCGCACCGGACGGAGGGCCGGCCGTGGCTGAGCCCACCCTGCCCACCCTGCCCGGGATCACCCACCGGACGCTGCGGGTGGCCGGGCGCGCCATGCACGTCGCGGAGGCCGGCGAGGGACCGCTGGTCCTGCTGCTGCACGGCTTCCCCGAGCTCTGGTACTCCTGGCGCCACCAGCTGGGCGGCCTGGCCGCGGCCGGCTTCCGGGCGGTCGCCCCGGACATGCGCGGCTACGGCCGGACGGACTCCCCCGCCGAGGCCGACCAGTACACGATCCACCACCTGGTCGGCGACGTCGTCGCGCTGATCGGGGCGCTCGGCGAGCGGCGAGCCGTGGTGGCCGGGCACGACTGGGGTTCGCAGGTCGCCTGGCACACCGCGCTGATGCGCCCGGACCTCGTCCGCGGGGTGGCCGGGATGAGCATCCCCTACCGCCCGCGGGCCGGCCTGCCGCCGCTGCCCGCGATGCGGCGCGCCGCGGGCGAGCGCTTCTACATGCTCCACTTCCAGGAACCGGGCGTCGCCGAGGCCGAGTTGGCTCGGGACGTGCCCGCCGGGCTGCACCGGCTGCTGGCCGGCACCGCGGGCGGCGCGCCGCCGTTCGACCCCGCCGTACCCGAGGGCGGCGGCTTCCTCGACCTGTTCCCGGTGCCAGGACCGCTGCCCGACTGGCTGTCCGAGCGCGATCTCGCCGTGTACGCCGGGGAGTTCGCCCGTACCGGGTTCACCGGCGGCCTCAACTGGTACCGCAACCTGCACCGCAACTGGGACCTCACCGCGCCGCTCAACCGGGCCCGGATCGAGCCGCCCGCGCTCTTCCTGGCCGGGGAGCACGACTTCGTCGTCCGGGGGCTGGACCACAGCCGGCTCACCGACGACCTGCGCCTCTGGGCGCCCGGGCTGCGGGAGGCCCGGATCCTCCCCGGCTGCGGGCACTGGACCCAGCAGGAGCAGCCGGCCGAAGTCACCGCCGCACTCGTCGAGTTCGCCTCCGCGCTCGACTGACCACCACCACCCTTCCGATGGAGATGTCCACCATGAGCACCACCACGACCGCCGCCGAGCTGACCACCTGGCTGACCGACCGGGTCGCCTTCTACCTGGAGATCCCGGCCGAGCAGATCGCCCCGGACGTCAAGCTGGTCGAGTACGGCCTGGAGTCCGTCTATGCGCTGGCCCTGTGCGGCGACGTCGAGGACGAGTTCGGGATCGAGGTCGAGCCGACCCTCGCCTGGGACTACCCGACCGTCGAGGCCCTGGTCGGCCTGCTCCGGGAGCGCCTGGCCACCGCCGCGACCACGGCCTGACGCGGGCGCGAGGGAACAGGAGGCCGGTCACATGCGCGCAGCCGTCACCCGTGCGGGGAAGCTCGTCGTCGAGGAGGTCCCCGATCCGGTGCCCCGGGCCGGGCAGGTGCTGGTGCGCACCCTGGCCTGCGGGATCTGCGGTTCCGACCTGCACGCGCTCGGCGACCCCGAGGCGTTCAACGACGTCGTCCGGCGCTCGGGCGGGACGGCCCACGACATCCGCGACGGGCTGGTGCTCGGGCACGAGTTCGCCGCGGAGATCGTGGAGTACGGCCCCGGCACGGTCGGGGCCCTGCCGGTCGGCACCGTGGTCTGCGGCCCGCCGATCGGCGCCGGGCCGCAGGGCACCGGGATCGTCGGCTACACGCCGGCCTACCCCGGCGGCTTCGGCGAGTACATGATCCTCTCCGAGGCCTTCACCCTGCCGGTGCCGAACGGTCTTGACCCCCGGACGGCCGCGCTCACCGAGCCCTTCTCGGTGGCGGCGCGGGCCGTCCGGCGGGCCGAACTCGCGCCGGGGGCGGTCGCCATGGTGATCGGGCTCGGCCCGGTCGGCCTGGGCGTGGTCGCGGTGCTCAAGGCCCGCGGCCACGGCCCGGTGGTCGCGGTCGACTTCTCGCCGCGACGCCGGGCGCTGGCCGCGCAGCTCGGCGCCGACCTGCTGATCGACCCCGCCGTGGAGTCCCCGTACGACCGGTGGACCTCGCTCGGGGTGATCCCCGGCATGATGGACCGGATGGCCGCCGAGTACCGGGGCCTGCGCCCCACCGAGGCGGCCGTCTTCGAGTGCGTCGGCGCCCCCGGCATGCTCGCCCGGGTGGTGGAGGGCGCCCCGGCCGCCGCCAAGATCGTCCTGGTCGGCGTCTGCCTGCGCCCCGACCCCATCGACCCCGGGCTGCTGGCCAACAAGGAGTTGGAGATCAGGGGCTCCTTCGGCAGCAGCCCGGCCGAGTACCGGCAGACCCTCCGGGAAATCGCGGAGGGCCGGATCGACGCCGGTGCCGTCATCACCGGCACCACCGGCCTGGACGGGCTGACCGGAGCCATCGCCGAACTCGGCGAGCCGGACCGCCACGCGAAGATCGTCGTGGATCCCTCGCTGGACCGTGCGGCCATTCGGTGAACGCGATGCCGCAGGTGACCACCCTCACCTGACCGGGCGTCGGCCACGGCGGGTCGGCGCCCCCCTTCACACCGGGGGCGCCAATCGGCCAATTCCCATTAACCATTGCGGCGGTGCCCGCCCCACCGGCTTCGGCCGGGGTTGCGGAATGCCAAGAAATAACCAAGAGATCGCGCTCCGCTTGACTACCCAACGCCCGGTGCCAGAGACTCAGAGCGAGGTCGGCAAGGATTCAACCGGGGGATTGATTCGCCGTGCGCACTCTTCGCGCAAGGCCATTTCACGCTGCCCCCGCACATTCCCTGGCGATCGGCCACCAAGTCCACTACGCGCGACATTTGGACGACAGGGAAATGCTCAGATCGCTCGGCCTTGATGCCTTGACCGAAGCCGTGTACAAGGAAATGCTCAAGGCGCCGACGAGCGGCGTCGCCGCCATCGCCCAGCGGCTCGGCCGGCCCGAGACCGAAGTCCGCACCGCCATGGACGAACTGGCCCGGCTGCTGCTGGTCCGGCCGTCCTGGCAGGAGCCCGGGCAGCTGCGGCCGGTGGAGCCGGAGGCCGGGCTCCGCTCCCTGCTCGACCGCCGCGAGGCCGAACTCCAGCGCCGGCTGGAGGACATCGAGCACGGCCGGCGCGAACTCGCCCAGGTGGTCGCCGACTACGCGGACCTCTCCCGCACCCGGCAGCACCCGGACAGCGAGGTCCTCACCGGGATCGACGCCATCCGGCTGCGCATCGAGGCGCTGGCCGCCGGCTGCACCGAGGAGGTCATGGGCTTCGTCCCCTCCGGGGCGATGTCCCCCGCCAACATCGAGGCG
The DNA here is from genome assembly GCF_042656005.1 of Kitasatospora misakiensis. Lineage (NCBI taxonomy): Bacteria > Bacillati > Actinomycetota > Actinomycetes > Kitasatosporales > Streptomycetaceae > Kitasatospora > Kitasatospora misakiensis. Next base: position 143,484 of record NZ_JBHSOF010000011.1, read on the forward strand.
AGCCGCCCGCTGGACACCGCCGTGCTGGGCCGCGGCGTGCGGATGCGCTCGATCTACCTGGAGAGCATCAAGAACGACAACGACACCGTGGCGTACGCCCGCCGGCTCACCGAGCAGGGCGCCCAGGTCAGGGTCGCGCCGACGCTGCCGCCGCGGATGGTGATCTACGACCGGGCCACCGCGATCGTCCCGGTCGACCCGGAGGAGAGCCGCAAGGGCGCCCTGGTGCTGCGCGGCCACGGCGTGGTCAGCGCGCTCTGCGAACTCTTCGAACGGGTCTGGCAGAGCTCCCAGCCGGTCGCCGAGGCGCCCCCCGCCGCGGGGCCCGGGCTCTCCCCGCGCTGCCAGGCCATCGTGGTGCTGCTCGCCAAGGGTTTCACCGACGAGATGATCGCCCGCCGACTGGACGTCTCGGTGCGCACCGTCCGCCGGGAAACCGCCGACCTGGCCGCCCAGTTGGGCGCCCGGACGAAGTTCCAGGCCGGAATGATGGCCCTCCTCCAGGGGTGGGTCGACCCGGGCCTCGTCGGCTGAAATCCCCCCCGTGGCCACACCCTGCCACGACAAGGTCCTGACGCCCGGAATCCTGACTCCCACCGAAATTTGCGCTCAGAATCGCTGCTGGGCGGAAAGCCGGCACCCGTGCCGGCCTCCGCGGCCCGTCGGCACATCGTTCGCAAAACAGCAGGGGGAGACATGCACCTCGGTGTCCTTGGTCCGGTGGAGGTCCGCGACGACGAGGGCGGGATCGTCGAACTTCCCGGCACGAAGGTGCACACCGTGCTCGCCACGCTGATCCTGGCCGAGGGGCAGACCGTCTCGGACGACCGGCTGAGCAGCATGCTGTGGGCGTGGGACCCGCCGACCACGATGAGCGCGCAGATCTACACCTATGTCTCACGGCTCCGCAAGCGGCTCGGCCCCGACGTCGAACTGGTCCGGCGCCCGCGCGGCTACCAGCTGCGCGCCGACCGGGCCGGGCTCGACCTCGCCGAGTTCGAGCGCTCCGCCGGGCTCGGCCGGACCGCCCTGGCCGGCCGGCGGTGGGCCGAGGCCGCGCGCGAACTGCGCGCCGCACTCGACCTGGTGCGCGGCCCGGCGCTGACCAACGTCACCGAGCACCTCGCCGACGTCGAGCGGCCCCGTCTGGAGGAGCTGCACCTCGCCGCCCTGGAGGACTGGTTCGAGGCCGAGCTGGCCCTCGGCCGGCACCACCGGCTGGTGCCCGACCTGACCAGCCTGACCGCCGAGCACCCGATGCGCGAGCGGACCAGGGGCCAGCTGATGACGGCGCTCTACCGCTGCGGCCGGCAGTCCGACGCGCTCGCCGTCTTCCACGCCGGGCGCCGGATCCTCGCCGAGGAGCTCGGCGTCGACCCCGGCGAGGCACTCGCCGGCGTCCACCAGGGCGTCCTGGACGGCAGCCTCGCGCGGCACGCCCCCGCCCCGGCGCCCGAACCGGTCACCCTGCGGCCCGCCGCCCCCGCCATGCTGCCCCCGGACCTGCCCGACTTCACCGGCCGGCGGGCCGAACTCGACCAGCTGCTCGGGCTGGTGGAGCCGCACCCGATCGCCCGGCCGCGGCGCGCCTTCCTCACCGGCACCGCCGGCATCGGCAAGTCCGCGCTCGCCGTGCACGCCGCGCACCGACTGCGCGAGCGCTTCCCCGACGGCCAGCTGTACGCCGACCTCGGCGACGGCGAGGGCGGCCGGGCCAAGGACCCGGCCGAGGTGCTGACCTGCTTCCTGCGGGCGCTCGGCGTCGAACCGGCCGGCCACGGCCTCGGCCTCGACGAACTCACCCGGCTCTACCGCACCCACAGCGCCGGCCGCCGGCTGCTCGTCGTGCTGGACAACGCGCCCGGCACCGGCCGGCTCACCGCGCTGATGCCCACCGGCCCCGAGGCGGCCGTGATCGTGACCAGCCGCCGCCACCTGGCCGGCGCCTCGGCCCGGGACACCACCGTGCTCGCCCCGTTCACCGCGGACGAGTCGACGGCCCTGCTCGCCGCCGTCGCCGGGGAGCGGATCGCGGCCGACCCGCGGGCCGCCCGGGAGATCGCCGCCGCCTGCGCCGGACTGCCGCTGGCCGTCCGGATCGCCGGGGTCCGGCTGGCCGCCCGGCCGCAGTGGTCCGCCGCCCGGCTCGCCGCCCGGCTGGCCGACCCCGCCACCCGGCTCGACGAGCTGAACTTCGGCGAGCTGCGGGTCCGCGACAGCCTGCTGCGCTCGCTGGTGGACGTCGAGGAGCGGGCCCGGCTGGCGCTGCCCGCGCTGGCCGCCTTCGGCACCGGCGCCTTCCCCGCCGAGGCCGCCGCCCGGCTGCTCCGGGTGCCCGAGGCCGCCGCCGAACGGGCCCTGGAGGAGCTGGTCGACGCCCGGCTGCTGGAGGCCGCCGCCGATCCCGCGCGGCCCGGCGGCCCCGCCTACCGGCTGCCCGACCTCGTCCTGCTGCTCACCGCCGGCCTCGGCGACGACCCGCGGCGCGACTACCCGGACCCGTGGCGCGGCATCGCCCGGGCCGTGGTCAACCTCCGCCCGACGGGCTGATCAGCCGTCAGGGCGGGGACTTTAGCCGCGGGTCTCCGCCCTGACGGTCGGGCTCAGCGCCACCGTCAGGGTCAGCAGCAGCACCACCGCGCCGATGCCCAGCCCCGTCCACGCCGGGCCGGCGTGGGCCAGCGCGTAGCCGCCGAGCAGCGAGCCGAGCGCGTTCGCCCCCGAGGTCAGGAAGGCCGAGGTGCCCATCACCCGGCCCTGCAGCTCGTCCGGCGTGGTCCGCGCCATATAGACGTTGCCGGAGACGGTGAAGACGCTCGCCACGAACATCACCACCGCCGCCACCGCCGCGATCACCACCGCGTCGTGCTGGACGGCGAGCAGCGGCATCAGCACCAGCCAGACCAGGTGGCCCAGCACCGCCGTGACGTACAGGCTGAACCGCGCCGACCACCAGCCCGCGGCCAGCGCGCCCAGCAGCGCGCCCGTCCCGCCGACCGCCGACACCACGCCCAGCACCGTCGGGCTCCCGCCGCTCTCCTTGACCACCACCATCAGGGTCAGGCCCAGCACCTGGAAGACCAGGTTGCTGCCCGCGAAGACGCCCGTCATGATCCGCAGGAAGCGGCGGCGCCAGAGCCAGACCAAGCCGTCCTTGATGTCCACGTGCAGCCGCTTCGGCGGCTCCGTCCTGGCCGGGCGCAGATCCCGGCGGATCAGCAGCAGGCAGACCACGGCGACCGCGTTCAGCACCGCCGTCAGGGCGAACGGCAGCCAGCGGACCAGGGTGAACACCAGGCCGCTGAACGGGTGGCCGAGCAGGCCGACGGCCGCGCCGCGGGCCTGGTTCTGCGACAGCGCCGCGGGCAGCTGGCCGACCGGGACGACGCTGCGCACGGCCGCCTGCTCGGCGGTCCCGTACAGGATGCCCAGGGTGCCCTCGACGAAGGCCGCGGCCAGCACCAGCGGCAGCCAGACCGCGCCGTGCCAGGCCGCCGCCGCCACCGCCACCGCCGCGAAGGCGAGCAGCCGCGCGGCGTCGCACCAGAGCATCACCCGGCGGCGGTCCCAGCGGTCGACCAGTGCCCCGGCCGGCAGCTGGACCAGCAGGTCGGGCAGGGTCGCGGCGAAGCCGACCGCGCCGGTGGCGGTCGCCGAACCGGTCTGCCAGAGCACCAGCATGGGGTAGGCGACCATGCTGACGGTGGAGCCGAAGCGGGAGAGGCCCGCGCCGATCCAGAGTCGGAGGAAGTCCTTGTTCCTGCGCAGCGGTTGATCGGCGCCCGGGTCGGCGCCCGGGTCGGGGCGGGGGTCGGGTCGGCCGTCGGCGTCGGTCGCCCCGGGGGCGATCAGGTCGGTCATGTCCGGAGTCTGGCCAGGGCGCCTATCCCGTCCCTATACGGCCCTGTACGGCCCTCTACGGCCCCGACCGCCCGGCGGCCGGCCGAATATCGGTCCGGTATAGGTCCGGCGGCGATCCTGTCCGGCGGCCACCGGACCGGGTGGCACCGAGCGATGCGAAGGGGCCCTCGACGATGGGTGCGGGCGAAGCCTGGAAGCCGTACGAGATCTACCCGGAGGCCGGTGCGGCGGGCGTCGCGGGGCTGCTGTCCCGGCTCGACGCCGAGGCGGACCTGGAGGCGCTGCTCGACCGGGAGAAGGCGCTGGTGTTCCGCGGCTTCGGCGTGACCGAGGAGCGGGTCGACGCGGTGCTGGACCGGCTGCTGCCCAACCGGCTCGCCTATGTGCACGGCAACTCCCCGCGCACCAAGGTCGGCCGGAACGTCTACACCTCCACCGAGTACCCGGCCGAGTTCACCATCTCGATGCACAACGAGCTCTCCTACGCGCACAGTTGGCCCGCCCGGCTGGCGTTCTGCTGCGTCACCGCGGCGGCCACCGGCGGCGCCACCCCGGTGGTCGACGCGGCGCTCTGGCTGGCCTCGCTGGACGACGCGGTGCGCGAGCGCTTCGCCGGCGGCGTCCGGTACACCCAGAACCTGCACGGCGGCCTCGGCCTCGGCAAGAGCTGGCAGGACACCTTCGAGACCGACGACCGCGAGCGGGTGGACGCCTTCCTCGCCGCCGCGGGCGCCGAGGCCGAGTGGCGCCGGGACGGCGGCCTGCGGGTCACCCAGCACCGGCCGGCCACCGTCCGCCACCCGCGCACCGGGGCCGAGGTGTGGTTCAACCAGTCCGACCAGTGGCACCCGGCCGCGCTCGGCGACGAGACCGCCGCCGCCCTGGCCAAGCTGCTCCCGGCGGACCAGCTCCCGCAGTCGGTGGCCTTCGCCGACGGCTCGCCGATCCCGGCCGAGGACGTCGTCCAGGTCCGCGACCGGGGCCTCGCCGCGGCGGTCGACGTGGACTGGCGGCAGGGCGACGTCCTGCTGATCGACAACCTTCTGGTCGCACACGGACGGCGCCCGTTCACCGGCGCCCGCCGGGTCCTGGTGGCCATGTCGGACTGACCCCCGGGCGGCGGTCGTGGCAGCACCCTGCCATGGCAGCACCATGGCCCCGCGATCTGCTGACACCCGGTCATACTCCGTGTGAGGATCGTTTCCAGACGGCAGGAACCGCGCCAAAAGCGCGCGAAGCCGTCGAAACACAATGGATCTGGTCATCGCCGACGCCGATGCACCGACACTGGGGGTTCCACCGTGAACAGCATCGCCTTCCTCGCCCGCCGCCTCTCCCCCGCCGCCGGCGCCCTGCTCGCCGCCGCCGTGCTCGCCGGGCCCGCCGCCGTCACCGCGGCCACCCACGCCGGCGCCACCGTCACCCACGGCCTGGGCCTCACCGCCACCGTCGACGCCCAGGGCGGCACCATCGCCCTCGCCATGAACAACGGCTGGGACTGACCTGCGGAAAGGCCGTAGAGTCCGAGATGCCGGGGGAGCGACACCCGGCCCGGACGACGGTCCGGGAACGGCCCGGGCGAGAGCCCGGGGAGCGGTTCGGGAGGGGATCCGGGTGACGGCGGCGAGCGGTACCGCGCGACGGCCCCGGCGGCCGTACCGCGCACCGGCCCGAGCGGACCTGTTTCGCGCCTGCGCCCACCTGGCCACCGACGGCCTGGCCGCGCTGGCCGGACTCCTCGTCCTGCTGGCCCTGGTGCTCGGGATCTGCCTGCTGCCCGTCGCGCTGACCGGACTGCCGGTGCTGCTCCTGGCCGGCCGGGCCCTGCGCCTCCTCGCCGCCGCCGAACGCGCCCGGCACGCCGCCACCGGCGGCCCCGACCTCCCCGCGCCGCCGCCCCCGGAGCTCTCCGCCGCCGCACCGCTGCGCTCGGCCCGGGCCCTCGCCACCCACCGCGGCGCCCGCCGGCAGGCCGGCTACTTCCTCGCCCTGCTGCCGCTCGCCGTCCTCACCAACGGCGGCGTGGTCCTCGCCTGGGCCGTCCCGCTCACCCTGGTCGCCCTCCCCGGGTACTGGTCCCGGCTGCCCGACGGGCACGCCGTGCTCGGTCCGCTGACCGTCGACGGCACCGGCACCGCCCTGCTCGTCGCCCTCGCCGCCCTGCTCGCCGGGGTCTTCCTCTCGCCGCTCCTGGTGCGCGGGCTGCGCGCCCTGGACGCCGCCCTCGGCCAGGCCCTGCTCGCCCCGCCCCGGGACCAGCAACTCACCCGCCGGGTCGAGGAGCTGACCGAGAGCCGGGCGCAGCTGGTGCGCGCCGTCGAGGAGGAGCGCCGCCGGATCGAACGCGATCTGCACGACGGCGCCCAGCAGCGCCTGGTGGCCGTCTCGATGACGCTCGGCCGGGCCGTCTCCCGGCTGCGGAAGAGCGGCGACGACGACACCCGGCAGATCGTCGAACAGGCCCGCGCCGACGCGCGCGCGGCCATCGCCGAACTGCGCGACCTGGCCCGCGGCCTGCACCCGCCGGTGCTCACCGACCGGGGCCTGGAGGCCGCGCTCTCCGCCGTCGCCGCCCGCTGCCCGGTGCCCGTCCGGCTGGACGTCCGGGCCGAGCCGCGCCCGCCGGCGGCCGTCGAGGCGGTCGCGTACTTCGTGGTCAGCGAGGCGCTGACCAACGTCGCCAAGCACGCCGGGGCCCGCGCCGCCTGGGTGGAGATCCACCGGGCCGGCGACCGGCTCACCGTTACCATCGGCGACGACGGCCGCGGCGGCGCCGACCCCGCCGGGGGCAGCGGGCTCTCCGGACTGGCCGGGCGGGTCGCCGCCGTGGACGGCCGGCTGCGGGTGACCAGCCCGGTGGGCGGACCGACCCTGATCGAAGTGGATGTGCAATGCGGGTAGTGATCGCCGAGGACTCCACCCTGCTGCGGCAGGGCATCGCGCTGCTGCTCACCGAGGCCGGCCTCCAGGTGGTCGCCGCCGTCGCCGACGGCGCGGCCCTGCTGGGCGCCGTCGCCGAGCACCGCCCCGACGTCGTGGTCACCGACGTCCGGATGCCGCCGACCTTCGTGGACGAGGGCCTGCGCGCCGCCCTGGCGATCCGCGCCGAGTGGCCCGGGACCGGCGTGCTGGTGCTCTCCCAGTACGTCGAGGAGCGGTACGCCGTCGAGCTGGTCGGCACCGGCGGTGGCGGCATCGGCTACCTGCTCAAGGACCGGGTCGACGACGTCGACGACTTCGTCGCGGCCCTGGAGCGGGTCGGCGCCGGCGAGACCGTGCTCGACCCCGAGGTGGTCAAGCAGCTGCTGGCCCGCGGCGGCCGGCGCGACCCGCTGGCCGCGCTGAGCGCCCGCGAGCTGGACGTCCTCAAGCTGATGGCCGAGGGCGCCTCGAACACCGACATCGCCGAGGGCCTGACCATCAGCATGAGCGCCGTCGGCAAGCACATCAACAGCATCTTCACCAAGCTCGACCTGCCGAAGGTGGACGGCGGGCACCGCCGGGTGCTGGCCGTCCTGCGCTACCTGGGAGCCTGAGATCCGTACCCCGCCCCGCCCGCCGTCCGCCCGGTCGCGGTGGATCGTCACCGCCGGGCTGGCCGTGCTGGCGCTCTCCGTCGCCGCCGCCTGCTGGGGGATCGTCGCGCTGCTCTCCGCCGAGCGCGGCTACACCGAGACGCTGCGCGCCGACGCCGCCGACAGCACCCGCCTGCGGATCGAGGCCGGCAGCGCCGGGATCACCCTGACGCCGGGGGACGACGCGGTGGTGCGGGTCTCGGCGACCGGCAGCTATCTGGGGACGGCGCCCGCCGTCGCGCTCTCCACCGCCGGCGGCGAGGTGACCGTCCGGGCGGCGTGCGGGGCCGAGTGCTCCCTGCAGCTGCGGGTCACCGTGCCGGCCGGGCTGGCCGCCACGGTCGAGTCGGCCGGCGGCGAGATCGCCGCGAGCGGACTCGGCGGGCCGCTGGACCTGAGCAGCCGCAGCGGGCTGATCCGGGTCACCGGCTCGGCCGGGCCGCTGGTGCTGCGCAGCGAGTCGGGCAGCGTGACGGTGACCGACAGCCGCTCGCCCAGTGCCCGGATCACCACCGGGCAGGGCACCGTCCGGGCCGCCTTCGCCGCTCCCCCGACCAGTGTGGAGATCACCACCGGCGACGGCGGCGCCGACCTCACGGTGCCCGGCAGCGCCGAGTACTCGATCGACGCCCGCAGCTCCGCCGGCACCACCCCGCCGCAGGTCAACCTGCCGATCGACCGCAACGCCGCCCGTACGGTCACGGTCCGTACGGGCGGCGGCGGGATCCTGATCCACTAGAGGTACTTCAGGCGGTGGCCGTTTCGGCGACGATCCGTTCGACGACCGTCATGGCGTTGAGGGCGCGGGGGAAGCCCGCGAAGGGGACGATGTGCATCACCGCCTCGACGACCTGCTCCACCGTCAGGCCGACGGTGAAGGCGGCCCGGACGTGGGCGGCCAGCTGCGGTTCGGCGTCGCCGAGCGCGGCCAGCACGCCGAGGGTGATCAGCTGGCGCTCGGGCGTGGTCAGCCCGCCCCGGGCGTAGATGTCGCCGAAGGCGAACTCGACCGCGTACCGGGCGAGGTCCGGCGCGATGCCGTCCACCGCGTCGAGGTGCGGGGTGTGCCCGCCGGTGATCCGGGCCAGTTCGGCCAGGCCGCGGCCCAGCCGGTCGTCAGCGCTCTGCGGCGTACTCAATGCTCTCCTCGGGAATGACGGTCGGTGCCGGGCGGCGGACGGTGACCACGCCGGCCGGCGCGGTCACCCGGGCCCCGGCGGGGACGTCCTCGGTGACCAGCGACCCGGCGCCGATCAGCGCGTCGTCGCCGATCCGGACCGGGCCGAGCACGGTCGCCCCGGCGCCGAGCACCACCCGGTCGCCGACCGCGGGGTGCCGCCGGGCGCCGGGCGCCCGGTCGTTGTCGCGCCACCAGCCCACCGCGCCGAGGGTGACCTGGTGGTAGATGGTGACGTCGTCGCCGACCACCGCCATCTCGCCGATCACCACACCCGCGCCGTGGTCGATGAAGACCCGCCGGCCGAGCGTCGCGCCGGGGTGGATCTCCACCCCGCCGGAGGCCAGCCGGCCCAGGTTGCCGACCAGCCGGGCGGCCAGCCGGCGCCCGCGCAGGTGGAGTCCGTGCGCGAGCCGGTACGTCCAGAGCGCGGGCAGCGCCGGGTGCAGCAGCGCCTCCCGGCGCCGCCGCACCGACGGGTCCCGGGCGACGATCACGCCCAGGTCCTCCCGGGCGGTCGCGACCGCCCGTGCCAGGAGCCGCTCAGGACGCCGCCCTGGCATACGCCCGCTCCCACTCCTCGGCGGCGCCGGCGTCCGGGAACACCGTCACCACCAGGTCGTCGGGGCCGAGCGAGGCCGCCGTCTCCCAGGCCACCTGCCAGTTGGCGGCGGCCGAGGTGCCGATCCGCAGCCCGGTGAGGGCCTCGAAGCGGACCATCGCGTCCAGCGCCCCGCCGTACTCGACGGAGCGGTGCCGCGCGTCGGCGGCCAGGCCCGCCACGAAGGGCTGCCGCACCCCGTGGCCGAGGCCGCCGGAGCCGGCGAACTTGGTCAGCCCGTTGGGCGGGCCGTCGGTGCCGTAGGGCATCTCGTCCGGGGTGTTGCCGACCACCACCAGCTCGGGGAACTCCCGGCGCAGCGCCCGGGCCACCCCGGTGAGGGTGCCGCCGGTGCCGATCGCCGCCACCCAGTGGGTGGGCCGCCGGCCGTCCAGCTGGGCGAGGATCTCCCGGCCGGTGGTCCACTCGTGGACGGCCACGTTGGCCTTGTTGCGCATCTGGTGCAGCAGCGTCCAGGACGGGTCCTCGGCCTTGACGGCGAAGGCCCGGTCGATGATGCCGGCGATGCCGCGCTCCACCGGGACGGGGTCGACCCGGACGCCGCTGGCGGTGATCTGCCGCAGCCAGCTCTCCGGGATGGTGCTCGGCACGGCGAACCGCATCGGGATGCCGGTGATCCGGCCGAGCTGCCCGAAGGAGCGGACCAGGCTGCCGCCGGAGTAGTCCAGCAGCTTCAGCGGCTCCGGGCCCTCGTGCTCCAGCACGGCGCGGCAGAGCAGCGCGTACGCCACCCGGTCCTTGACCGAGCCGGTGGGGTTCTCGAACTCGCACTTGGCCGCGATCCGGGCGCCGCCGGCGGGTGCCGGGACGTCCAGCAGGGTGGTGCCGCCGAGCCGGGCCCGGAAGTAGCGCAGGCCGGGGTGGCGGTCCAGGACGGGGCCGTCGTCCGGGAGGCCGGCGGGGCCCGCGGTGACCGGTTCGGTCATCCGCGGCCCTGCCTCGGTGGTCCCGTCGGTCGTGTCGGTCGGGTCGGCGCGCGTCATGCCGTCGCCTCCTCGCGGGGCCGCTTGCGGAACAGCACGTGCAGGGTCATCCGGAACACCGGACGGCCCGCGGCATCGGTGAGTTCGCACCGGTGCCGCAGCAGGGAGCAGTCGGGGCGGCTGAGCGAGAGGCCCGGCTCGCCGACCACGGTCGCCGTGCCGCGCAGCACGTCGCCCGGCCGCACCGGGCTGAGCCAGCGCAGCTCGTCGACGCCCGGCGAGGCGGCGACCGCCGCCCCGCTCAGCAGGCCGTCGACGTAGAGGCGCTGGAACATCGCCGCGGTGTGCCAGCCGCTGGCGATCAGCCCGCCGAAGCCGAGCTCGTGGCCGAGCGCCTCGTCGAGGTGGAACGCCTGCGGGTCGAAGTCGGCCGCGAACGCCAGCAGCCGCTCCGCGGTGACCTCGACGGTGCCGAGGTCGAAGGTGTCGCCGGGGGTGAAGTCCTCCGCGTAGCGCATCTCGCCCCCCGCTCAGTCGACGGCGGCCAGGAAGTACTTCCCGGCGACCCGGCGCAGCGTGCGGAAGTCCTCGATGTCCAGGTTCTGGACGTCGATCGGGACGTCGGTGAGCCGGCCGAGCAGATAGACGAACTCGGCGAAGGCCAGCGAGTCGACCAGCCGGTTCTCGATCAGGTCGAGGTCCGGGTCGATCTCGGTGTACTGCGGATTCTTCTCCAGGATCCACTGTTCCAGCCGCTGCAGGGGCGTCGGCACGGTGTCCTCCTCACTCTCGGTGCCGTCCGGGGCCGGACGGTCCTCTCTGGTCGTACGGGTCGGGCCGGAGACCGCCATGGCGACGGCGTAGTCCCCGTCGTGGCTGATGCTGATCTCGATGGAGTGCACGCCCGCCTGCTCGGCGAGCGCGGCGATCCGGCCGCTGAGCGTCGCCCGGGGGGCGCCGCCGGGCAGCCGGCTGACCTCGACGTCCAGCCACGGCAGCGCGATGTCGCGGGCGCGCAGCAGCTTGAAGACGGCCTCCTTGGCGGCGATCCGCCCGCTCGCGGTGAGCAGGTCGAGGCCCACCGCGGTGGCGCTGTCCGCGAGTTCGCGGGCGGTCAGCATGGTCGTCAGGATGCCGGGACCGTGGTCGCGCAGCAGGTCCCGGACGCGGTCGGTGCGGACGATGTCCACGCCGACCCGGACGGCTCCCGCCGCGGGGACCTCGGCACTACCCCTGGGCGACATCGGCCCGCGCCCGGGCGACGGCGGTCAGCGCCGCGTCCCAGTCCCCGGCGAAGTGGTCGGCCAGCGCGTGCACCCAGCGTTCGAAGCCGAAGCCGACGCAGCTGGTGAAGGCCGGCCCGTCCTGCCCGTCGAGGCCGATGTCGCAGCGCTCGCCGAAGAAGTTGCGGTGGGTGTTGATCGAGGCGATCGACGTGCCCCCGTACAGGAACTCGTACTTGACCGGGATCAGCCGCTGCATCAGGGCGCGCGGGCCCTCCCGGTCGAAGAACGGGTCGGTCGCGGCCTCCCTGACCACCGGCAGGCCGATCGCGCGGGCGAACCGCTCGGTGAGGCCCGCGTAGTGGTCGACGTTCCGCTGGGCGAACTCCGCGGTGCCGAGCGCCACCACCTCCCGCATCCGGAAGGACATCAGGCGGCGCAGCCCGTCGTAGTACTCCTCGTTGCGGAAGCACTGGCCGACCAGGGTGACCGCGGTGTTCTCCGCGAGCACGGTGCCGGCGTGGCCCAGGTAGACGCCGTAGCAGACCGTGGAGGGCAGCGCGAGCGCCGCCGGGTCCAGCTCGGCCCCGGGGACGGCCCCGGCGGCGGCCGCGCCGGCGGCGCTCGCGCTGCCGTCGGCGAGGTTCAACCGGCTGGCCACCAGGGCCAGTTGCGGGAAGTTCTGGTAGAAGTCGAGCTTGGCGAGGCCGGCCACCGGGAGCAGCGCGGGCGCCGTCATCGGGCGGGCGCCGTCGCGCAGCGCCCACTCCCGGAAGGTCTCGTCCAGCAGCCGGACCAGCTCGGTCGCCTCGGCGCCGAGCGTGGCGAGCCCGCCCTCCGTGCCGTACGGCGGGTGCAGGGTGTCGGTCCGCATCCGTCAGACCGCCGCCGGGGCGAGCAGCTCGGCGTCCTGGAAGATCCCCGCCCTGACCATGAAGGAGACCGGCTTGCGCACCATCTTGCGCTCGAAGGCGCGCCGGTTCGGGTCGCGCAGCACGGCCGCGCGCACCGCCAGCGGGTCGGCCAGGCCGGCGTCCTCGTAGGCGTGCAGGCTGTAGAAGGAGTGCAGGCAGAACTGGATGTACTCCTTGAGGTAGCGCTCGACCCCGGCCAGCTCCTCCTCGTCCTTGGTCTTCTTCAGCTCCGCGTACAGCAGCGAGACCAGCTCGCGGCCGAAGGCGATGTGCCGGGACTCGTCGCGGTGGTGGATCCGGTTGACCTGGCGGACCGTCTCGGGCAGCGACTCGTCGTCGGCCATGTACGCGTTGTAGAAGTCGACGATCTCCTCGAACAGCAGGATCCGCGCGAAGACCAGGAAGTTCTCGGTGGCCTCGTCCCCCGGGACGGTGGTCTTGACCCGCGGGAACGGGTAGATCTTCTTCCCGTAGCGGCGGCAGAACTCGGCGAAGAACCACATGTGCTCGTTCTCCTCACCGATGAAGTGGTGGAAGAACTCCGAGGGCGCCTCGAATCCGGGCATGTGCACCCGGTTGACGACCTCGATCAGCAGTTCACGGATTCCGTGCACATTGAGGCTGTAGAAATTGACGCTCTCCCAGCGGGCGAGCCTCAGCAGCTGCTCCTCGTCGAGCTCGTCGAAGGCCGGCGTGCCGTGGAGGCTGATCAGCTCCTTGCTCATCCACAGCCGGTCGGCGGGGAGTTCCTCCGGCCACTCGAACATCCGGTACGGGTTGTAGTAGTCGTCGATGGACATCCGTCCCAGACGATCAAGAATCTCGCGGAACCGTTCGGATCCTTCGATGGCAGTCCTCATGACCGCGAAGCTCCATTTTCGTTGGGAGAGAATCCATGCACGGGTATCTTCGGGAGCGGCACTATAGGGGTCCTATATCTCCTCGACGACCGTGCCGTGCACGGAGATCAGCCGCTGCGCCCGGTCGAGCAGCTCCTCGGCGAGGTCCTCGGACGGCTCGCCGTCGACCAGCGCGGTGACGGCGTAGTTGTCGAAGCCCGCCGCCAGCAGCTCCGCCCAGCCGGCCGGGGTGGCCAGCAGGTGGGTGATCCGCTGCCGGTCGACGGCCTCGACCAGTCCGGCCGGGTCGGCCGGGTCCGCTGCCGGGGTAAGTACGGCCCGGGCGCCGGTGGTGAGCGCCAGGTGCGCGGCCGGCCCGGTGGCGCCGGTGGCGCCGGCCACCAGCCAGGCCGCCCGGCCGCCGGAGCCGACGATCCCGCGTCCGGCCTCCAGCAGCTCGTGCAGCTCCCGGTGGGCGACCGCCACCCGGGCGCCGTCCCGCTCGACGACCCAGGCGGCGCGCTCCGGTTCGGTACGCGGCAGCGGGGTGGTGGTGGTCGCGGGGGCGTCGGGTCCGGCGGCCGTCACGTCCGTCGCGTCCGTCACCACGGGTCCGCCGGCGGCGGGCGCGTCGGTGTACGTCGCGCCGGCCCGCCAGATGCCGTACAGGGCCGACAGCGGCTCCGCGGCGCGGATGCCGACCTCGTCGCCCGGCCGGACGCCCTCGGCGACCAGCTGCCGGGCGATCCGCTCGGCCCGCTCCGCCAGCTCGCGGTAGGAGACGGCGGCGCCGTCGACGACCACCGCGGTCGCGTCCGGGGTGGCCGCGGCCCGCGCCGCGAACAGCTCCGGGGTCAGCGCCGGGGCGGCCGGCCCGGCCTCGGCCGGCTCCGGCTCCTCCGGCAGGTAGGAGGCGGCGGCGTCCCCGTCCGGGTCGGCGGCCATCGCCTCCATCACCAGCCGGTACATCCGGCCCAGCCGGGCCAGCTGCTCGGGGCCGATCACGGCGGTCGAGGTGCTCAGGTTGACCTTGCCCCGGTTCGGGACGACGTTCAGGGTGAACTCGTTGACGCCGTCGTTCAGGCCCTCGGCGACGTCCACCGTGTCGGTGTCGACGTGGTGGAAGTCCAGGTACTCGAACAGGATGGACAGCAGCTCCCGGGTGTTCCCGGCGGCCCGCTGGATGGCGGGCAGCGGGTAGCGGCGGTGCGCCCAGATCTCGGTCTCCCGGGCGTACACCCGCTCCACCAGCTCGCGCCAGGTCGCCGCGCCGCCCCGGGTGGCCGGGAACGGCAGGGTGTTGAGGTGCATGCCGAGCACCCGGTCCGCGCCCGGCGCCTCAAGACGCCCGTGGTAGACGACGCCGGTGTGGAAGGCCTCCTCCGCCGACAGCATGCCCAGCACCTTCAGGTGCGCGGCCAGCAGCACGCTCTTCATCGACGTCCGGGCCTCGCCGGCCAGCCGCCGCAGCCCCTCCTCCAGATCCTCGAACGGCACCTGCACGGCGTGGCCGCGCGGCGCGTCGCCGGGCAGCGCCCAGCCGTCCGGGATCGCCACCGGGGTGTGGGTGTCCACCAGGCGCTGCCAGAACTCCTGGTCACCCTGGTCGGCCAGCGAGGCCAGCTCGGCGGCGACGAAGTCCGCGTACCGCACGGCGGGCGCCTGGTACGGCGCCGGCTCGGTGCCGCCGCGCAGGGCGCGGTAGCACTCCAGCACCTCCATCAGCAGCGAGTTGTAGCTCCAGCCCTCCGAAATGGCGTGGTTGTAGGTGAAGTTGAGGCGCCAGGCGGCGTCCGACTCGACCACCGCCGAGATCCGCATCAGCGGCGCGGTGGCCAGGTCGAAGCGGAACTCCTGCTCCTGGCGCAGGTATCCGCGCTTCGCCGTGAGCTGCTCGGCCGCCGGCAGTCCGCGCAGGTCCACCGTCCGCACCGGGTACGGCGCGGTGGCGTGCACCAGCTGCATCGGGCGGGCGAAGCCGTCCAGGTGCATCGAGGTGCGCAGGATGTCGTGCCGGGCGACCACGGTGTCCACCGCCCGCTGGAGCGCCGCCGCGTCGAACGGGCGCTCGTCGCGGATCATGAACGAGTTGAGGTTGTGGTAGAGGCTCCGCCCGTGCGGCGAGTCGGCCGCCAGCATCTCGACCAGCATGCCGGTCTGCACCTGCGACATCGGGTACGCGTCGACCACGTCGGCCGGCAGCTTGGCCCGGTCCCGCCCGTCGATCAGCGCGAACGGCTCGACGGCGCGGATCAGCGACTCCCCGGCCGCCCGGCCGCCCGCCTTGGCGGCCAGCGCGGCGATCGTCCGCAGCTGGAACACGTCCGGGATCGAGACGTCGAACCCGGCCGCCCGCAGCGCGCCGACCAGGCGCACCGCCCGCATCGAGTCGCCGCCGAGGTCGAAGAAGCTGTCCTCGACACCGACCCGCGCCAGCCCCAGCACCTCGGCCCAGACCGCCGCCAGCCGCTCCTCCACCGGGGTGCGCGGGGCGACGAAGGAGGCGGACCCGAAGGCCGCCAGGTCCGGCTGCGGCAGCGCGCTGAAGTTGACCTTCCCACTGGCGTTCAGCGGCAGCGCGTCCAGCACCACGAAGGCCGCCGGCACCATGTACTCGGGCAGGCTCTCCGCGAGGTGCTTGCGCAGCTGCACCGGATCGGCGTCCCGGCCGTCGCCCACCACGTAGGCGATCAGCGACTTCTCGCCCTGCGGGGTGGCCCGCACGACGACCACCGCGTCCAGCAGCTCGGGGCGCTCGCGCAGTGCCGCCTCGATCTCGCCCAGCTCGACCCGGTAACCGCGGATCTTGATCTGGTTGTCCACCCGGCTGAGGAACTCGATGCTGCCGTCCGCCAGCCGGCGGCCGAGGTCGCCGGTGCGGTACATCCGCGCACCGGCCGGGCCGAACGGGTCCGGCACGAAGCGCTCGGCGGTCAGCGCGGGCCGGTCCAGGTAGCCGCGGGCCACGCCCGGGCCGCCGACGAACAGCTCGCCCGGCACGCCGACCGGCACCAGGTGCCCGTCCGCGTCCAGCAGGTGGATGCTCAGGTCGTCCAGGTTCGCGCCGAGCAGGCTGCGCGAGGTGTGCTCGAAGTCCTCCGGGCGCAGCACGTGGTACGTGCAGTGCACGGTGATCTCGGTCGGACCGTACTGGTTCACCAGCGTCGTCCGCTCCAGGCCGACCCGGTCCACCCACGGCCGCAGCTCCGCGACCTCCAGCCGCTCGCCGCCGAACACCACGGCGCGCAGCGCGAGTTCGTCGATCCGCGGGTCGCCCGCGCCGGCCAGGCCGGCCAGGCCGCGGAACGCCGAGGGGATCTGGCAGAGCACGGTGACCCGCTCGCGGACCAGCAGGTCCAGCAGGTCCTCCGGGGAGCGGCCGACCAGCGGCGGCACCATCACCAGCCGGCCGCCGTGCAGCAGGGCGCTCCACATCTCCTGGACGCAGAAGTCGAAGGCGTAGGAGTGCGACTGCGCGCTCACGTCGGCGGCGGTGAAGCCCATCCGCTCCTGGATGGCGGTGAACAGCCGCAGCACGTTGCCGTGCGTCAGCGTCACGCCCTTGGGCAGGCCGGTCGAGCCGGAGGTGTAGATCACGCAGCTCAGGTGGTCCGGCCCGGTCGCGGTGACCGGGTCGGTGACCGGCTGTGCCGCGAGCGCGGCGGCGTCCTCGTCCAGGTGCACCAGCGCGCCCCCGAAGGAGCCCGCCAGCCGGGCCGCCGGCTCGCCGCGGCTCACCAGGATCGGCGAACGGGCGTCGGCCAGCATGTAGCCGAGCCGCTCCACCGGGTTCGCCGGGTCCAGCGGCAGGTACGCCGCACCGGACTTCAGCACGCCCAGCAGGGTCGGGACGAGGTCCTCGTCCCGCTCCAGCGAGACGCCGACCACGACGTCCGGACCGGCGCCCAGGGCGACCAGGCGGTGGGCGAGCCGGTTGGCCCGCTCGTTCAGCTCCCGGTAGCTGAGCTGCCGCGCTCCGCTGGTCAGCGCCACCGCGTCCGGCGTCCGGGCCGCCTGCGCGGCGAACGCCTCGTGCAGGGTGCCGCGCACCGGCCGGTGCGCGGTCGCCGTGCCGAGCGCCAGCAGCCGCTCCCGCTCGCCGCCCGGCAGGTAGGCCGCCGAGGCGTCGCCGAACGGGTCGGCCGCCATCGCCTCCAGCACCGCCCGGTACATCGCCGCGAGCCGGGCCAGGTGCTCCCGGCCGAGCACCGCGGTGGTGGTGTTGAGCGTCAGGCACCCGCCGCCGGCCACCGCGGTCAGCGGGAACTCGGTGGCGCCGTCGCCGAGACCGGCGTCGACGTCGACCGCCCCGGTGTCGACCTGGTGGAAGTTCTGGTGGTCGAAGAGCACCGCGATCAGCCGGCCCGCAGCACCGGACCCGGCCGCGCCGCCCGTCGCCCGCTGGATCGCGGGCAGCGGGTAGCGGCGGTGCGCCCAGACCTCGGTCTCCTGCCGGTACACCCGCTCCACCAGCTCGTGCCAGGTCCGCGCCCCACGGGTGGCCGGGAACGGCAGGGTGTTGAGGTGCATGCCGAGCACCCGGTCCGCGCCCGGCGCCTCAAGGCGACCGTGGTGGACCACGCCGGTGTGGAACGCCTCCTCGGTGGTGAGCGCGCCCAGCACCTTCAGGTGCGCGGCCAGCAGCACGCTCTTCAGCGAAGTCCGGGCCCCGGTGGCCAGCCGCCGCAGCCCCTCCTCCAGATCGGCGTACGGCACCCGGGCGCCGTGCCGCTCGGCGGCGCCGCCGTCCTCGTCCGCCCAGGCGGCGGGCAGCGTCAGCGGGCTGTGCTCCGCCACGATCCGCTGCCAGAACGCCTGGTCGCCGGCGTCGGCCAGGGAGGCCAGCTCGGCCGCGACGTAGTCCGCGTAGCGGACGGCCGGCGGCTCGTACCCGGCCGGCGCGACACCGTCGCGGACCGCCCGGTAGCAGTCGAGCAGCTCCATCAGCAGCGAGTTCAGCGTCCAGCCGTCGGTGACGGCGTGCAGGTGGCTGGCGGTCAGCCGCCAGGCGTCGTCGCCCTCCACGTGCACGGCGATCCGCAGCAGCGGCGCCGCCGCCAGGTCGAACCCGGCGGCCCGCTCGGCCGCCACGTAGGCGCCCGCGCGCTCCGCCCGCTCCGCGTCGGCCAGGCCGCGCAGGTCGTGCACCGCGAGCGGCACCTCGGCGGTGGCGCGCACCAGCTGGAGCGGCTGCGAGAAGCCGTCCAGGTGGACGGAGGTGCGCAGCACCTCGTGGCGCTCCGTCACCAGATCCAGCGCGGCGCGCAGGGCGTCCGCCGAGAACGGGCGGGTGTCGGGGATCCGGAACGAGTTGATGCTGTGGTACAGCGCCCCGTCCTCGGCCGTCAGCAGCTCGATCAGCATGCCGGTCTGCACCTGGGTGAGCGGGTAGGCGTCCACCGCGTCCGCCGGGAGCGCCGCCCGGTCCCGCTCGCCGAGCAGCGCGAACGGCTCCACCGTGGCGACCAGCGAGCCGGCCGCGAGGTCCTGCCCCGCGACCTCGGCCGCGAGCGCGGCCACCGTGCGCAGCCGGAACACGTCCGGCACGGTCAGGTCGTACCCGGCCGCCCGCAGCGCGCCGACCAGGCCGACCACCCGCATCGAGTCGCCGCCGAGGTCGAAGAAGCTGTCCTCGACACCGACCCGCGGCAGGCCCAGCACCTCGGCCCAGACCGCCGCCAGCCGCTCCTCCACCGGGGTGCGCGGAGCCACGAAGCGGGTCGCGGCGTACGCCTCCTGCTCCGGCGCGGGCAGGGCCCGCAGGTCGGTCTTGCCGTTGACGGTGCGCGGCACCCGCTCGATCGCCGTGAACGAGGCCGGGACCATGTACGCGGGCAGCCGGGCCCCGAGGTGGCGGCGCAGCTCCTCCGCCGCGACCGGACCGGCCGGCCCGCCCACCAGGTACGCGGCGAGCCGCGCGCCGCCGGGGGCGGTCTCCTGGACGGTCACCACGGCGTCGCGCACCGAGGCGTGCTCGCGCAGCGCCGCCTCGATCTCGCCCAGCTCGATGCGGTAGCCGCGCAGCTTGACCTGGCTGTCGATGCGGCCGAGGAACTCGATGCCGCCGTCGGCGAGCCGCCGGCCGAGGTCGCCGGTCCGGTAGAGGCGCGAGCCGGCCGGGCCGTACGGGTCGGGGACGAAGCGCTCGGCGGTCAGCTCGGGCCGGTTGAGGTAGCCGCGGGCCAGCGCCGGGCCGCCGACGTACACCTCGCCGGGCACGCCGATCGGCGCGAGGTTCCCCGCCGCGTCGAGCAGGTGCACCGTCAGGTCGGCGAGCGGGCCGCCGATGACGCTGCGGCCGGTGTGCGCGAGGTCGGCGGCGCCGAGGCGGTGGTAGGCGCAGTGCATGGTGGTCTCGGTCGGACCGTAGAGGTTGACCGGGACGGTGCGGTCGAGGTCGACCGCCGCCGCCCACGGCCGCAGCTCCGAGGGCTCCAGCCGCTCACCGCCGAAGCCGGTGAGGCGCAGCGCCAGCCGGCCGATCCGCGGGTCGCCGTCCGCCGCGAGGGCGGAGAGCGAGCGGAACGCCGTCGGGGTCTGGAGCAGCACGGTGACCCGCTCGCGGACCAGCAGGTCCAGCAGGTCCTCCGGGGAGCGGCCGACCGCCGGCGGGACGACCACGAGGCGGCCGCCGTGCAGCAGGGCGCTCCACATCTCCCAGACCGAGACGTCGAAGGCGTAGGAGTGCGACTGGGTGACCACGTCGGCGGCGGAGAAGCCGAACTGTCCGGCGGTGGCGGCGAAGTGGCGTGCCACGTTGGCGTGGGTGAGGCAGACGCCCTTGGGCAGGCCGGTGGAGCCGGAGGTGTAGATGACGTAGATCAGGTTGTCGGGGGTGGTCGTGGTGACGGGCGCGGTGGCCGGGTGGGCGGCGATGGCGTCCGCGTCCCGGTCCAGGAGGATCCGGGTGCCCGCGAACTCCGGTGCGGCGACGGCGGAGTGGGTGACCAGGATCGGGGCCTGCGCGTCGTCGAGCATGTAGGCGAGGCGCTCGGCCGGGTTGACCGGGTCCAGCGGCAGGTAGGCCGCTCCGGACTTCAGTACGCCCAGCAGGGTCGGGATCAGGTTCTCGTCCCGCTCCAGGCAGACACCGACGATCACGTCGGGGCCCGCGCCGGCGGCCACCAGGTGGTGGGCGAGGCGGTTGGCCCGCTCGTCCAGCTCCCGGTAGGTGAGCTGCCGCGCGCCGCTGGTCAGTGCCACGGCGTCCGGGGAAGCGGTGGCCACGGCGGCGAACAGCTCGTGCACGGTCGCCGTCACCGGCTGCCCGGTGGGCGCGTTCCACGCCCCCAGCAGCAGCGCGCGGTCCGCCTCCGGCAGGACCGGGCCGGTGGCGTCGCCGAACGGGTCGGCCGCCATCGCCTCCAGCACCGCGCGGTACATCGCCCCGAGCCGGACCAGAGCGGCCCGGCCCAGCACGCCGCCGGACGTCCCGAGGTTGATCCGCCCGCCGGCCGCGATCACCGCCAGGGCGAACTCGTTGGCACCGTCGCCGAGCGTCGCGCCGACGTCGACGGAGCCGGCGTCCACCTGGTGGAAGTCGTGGCACTCGAAGACGGTCGACAGCAGGTCCTGCGCCTGGACGCTCCCGGCGGCCCGCTGGATGGCGGGCAGCGGGTAGCGGCGGTGCGACCAGATCTCGGTCTCCTGCCGGTACACGCCCGCCACCAGCTCACGCCAGGTACGGGATCCCCGACTCGCGGGGAACGGCAGCGTGTTGAGGTGCATGCCGAGCACCCGGTCCGCACCCGGAGCCTCCAGACGGCCGTGGTAGACCACGCCCGTGTGGAACGCCTCCTCGGTGGTGAGCGCGCCCAGCACCTTCAGGTGCGCGGCGAGCAGCACGCTCTTGAGCGCCGTCCCGGTGGCGGCCGCCAGCCTGCGCAGCCCGTCCTCCAGATCCGCGAACGGTACGCGCTCGTTGAGCTGCGCGGGCCCGCCCTCGGCCTCCTCCGCCCAGGCGGCGGGGAGCACCATCGGGGCGTGCGCGTCCAGGACCCCCTGCCAGAAGGCCTGGTCGGACTCGCTGGCCAGCGACGCCTGCTCGGCGGCGATGAAGTCCGCGAAGCGGACCGACGGCGCCTCGAACGCCGCCGGCTCGCGGCCGTCGCGCAGCGCGCGGTAGACCGCGACCAGCTCCATCAGCAGGGAGTTGACCGTCCAGCCGTCCGTGGTCGCGTGGATGTGGCTGAAGGTGAGCCGCCAGGCGTCGTCCGCCTCGATGTGCACCGCGAGCCGCAGCAGCGGCCCGGCGGCCAGGTCGAAGCCGGTCGCGTGCTCGTCGGCGACGAAGGCGCGACTGTGCTCGGCCTGCTGCTCGGCCGACTGGCCGCGCAGGTCGTGAACGGCGAGGGGGATCCCGACGGTCCCGTGGACGAGTTGGAGCGGCTGGGAGAAGCCGTCCAGGTGCATGGTGGTCCGCAGGATGTCGTGGCGGGCCACGACGGTGTCCACGGCGCGGCGCATGGCGGCGGCGTCGAAGGCCTCGGTGTCGGGGATCCGGAAGGAGTTGATGTTCCGGTAGACGTTGCCGTCCCCGGCGGCCAGCATCTCGATCAGCATGCCGGTCTGCACCTGCGACAGCGGGTAGGCGTCGACCACGCCGGTCGGGAGGCTCGCCCGGTCCTGCTCGCCGATCAGCGCGAACGGCGCGACCGCGGCGACCAGGGCGGCTCCGGCCTCCTGGCCGGCGAGGCGGCCCGCGAGGGCGGCGATCGTCTTGAGCTGGAAGACGTCGGGGATCGACGCGTCGTACCCGGCGGCGCGCAGGGCACCGACGAGACGGACGGCGCGGATGGAGTCGCCGCCGAGGTCGAAGAAGCTGTCCTCGACGCCGACCTGCGACAGGCCCAGCACCTCGCACCAGACGGCGGCGAGGCGTTCCTCGACGGGGGTGCGCGGGGCTACGTACTGCTCGCTGGTGAAGGCGGCCAGGTCGGGGGAGGGGAGGGCGCGGTGGTCGACCTTGCCGTTGGTGGTGAGGGGGATGGTGTCGATGGTCATGACGG